>NZ_CP166625.1:1831250-2183125 GCF_041320595.1 Pleomorphomonas sp. PLEO | reverse complement strand
ACAGGAATGGTATTAAGAAGCGTTTGCATTTAATATATCTGCTCATCGGCAACGAATAACGCGATTATTCCATGCCAAGACAGGCGATCAATCGAGAAAGTGTAGATTTTTCGGCAACTTATAGACGATTCACAGGTCGCGGAGGGAGCAAGAGACAATGTCTTACTTTGACTGTTACCTGATCCCGGTACCGGAAACCAAACTGGAGACTTACAGGCACTTCTCCAAGAAGATCGCCAGCGTCTATCGCGATTACGGCGCCGTCAGGGTGATCGACTGCGTCCTCGACCCCGACGCGCAGTTTCATGCCGACGAGGCACGGGCCGAGATTGACGCCGCCGCGCTGCGCGACTTCCGAGCCGCCGCCGCCACCAGCCCCGGCGAAGTGGTGGTTCTCTCCTGGACCGAATGGCCGAGCAAAACCGTCCGCGACGAGTGCCTGCCGCACGTCCTGTCCGACCCGCGCATCCAGCCGGAAGACGGCGAGGACGCCATCTTCGAAGGAAAGCGGCTGGTCGCCGGCGGCTTCTTCAAGGTGATGGAGGTTTGAGGCGGCACCGATATGCCACTTGCGTCTCAGACCTGCACCTATGATATATGACTACAGTGGTCATATGGAGGGTCGAATGCGCGAAATCCAGCTTCGGGATGCCAAGGCGTCGCTATCGGCCGTGGTCGATCAGGCTATCGCGGGCTCGCCGGCGGTCATCACCCGGCACGGACGCAAGGCGGCGGTCGTCCTCTCCTGGGAGGAATGGCAGAGGCTTTCGCAGGTGCCGAGTTTCGGCCGCCTGCTCATGTCGTCCGACCTGGAACAGGGCGACATCGCCGAACGCGATCAGTCCTTCCGGGACATCGATCTGTGAAATACCTTGTCGACACCAACATCCTGTCGAGCGCCACAGCGGCACAGCCCCGCCTCGACGTGGTGGAATGGCTGGACAGGCACTCCCCGGAACTGGCGCTCTCGGTCGTCACGGCGTCCGAGATCCTATCCGGCATCGCCAAGCTGCGGCGGGAGGGCGCGACGGCCAAGGCAGCGCGACTGCGGGACTGGTGGGCAACACTCGAACACCTCTACGCCGACCGCATCCTCCCCTTCGGCCTCACCGAAGCCCGGATGGCCGGAGAGCTTGCGGACCGAGCACGTGGCAACGGCCACGCCCCAGGCTTCGCCGACATAGCCATCGCTGCGACGGCGGCGGCGCACGAGCTGACTATACTGACACGCAACATCCGACATTTCGGTGTATTGGGCGTCGCATGCCTCGATCTGTTCGAGACGCTTCCAGCCGATTGAGGCGCCACATAGACAGAGGAGACGCTTTCAATCGAGGTGAGGCATGGGGCCTCCGTCCAGCGGTAAAGTCGCCAACGGCCCGCCGCGTGTTCTGGTTCCGGGTATAAATCGAGAAGAACTCAAGAATACATTAGGCGACACAATTGCCAGAGAAAGTAATGACTCTCGGCACCATTGAAATGGTGGGGACAGAGCTGTTTCAGGATCGCCCGACCTTTCGCCAGTCGATTTCGAACCCAACCTCCTCCAGTTCACGAGCGAGCGCATTGCGCCATCCGCCGCCTTCGTCCAAGGTTTGATAAACTATCCCTGCAAAATCTGACGGCAATTCAATCGCATCGCGCTTCAACACACAGACCTTCTGTCGCCCCAGCTTGGCGATGAAATAACCAAGTTCCAGGATGACGTTCTGACGTGCACGAGGTTTCTGCTCGCCGCCAACCGTCGCCCCCACATCGTCGGGTGTGAGAAGCACAACAGCAAAGTCGACATCGCCGTGCGTCTCAATTTTTTCGATAATCGTTCGTCCCTGGTTGGCTTGCTCATGAAGGATTATAGCCTCAAATCGGATACGCTCTAGAAATCTGGCAACTGTTTCAAGCGTAGCTTTATCGTGACCATGAACAACGAAGACTTTGCGGCTTGCGGAAATCTTGCGACTGACAGACGTGGGTCTAACGGTGGACGCGGAAGTTAACAGCTGCGCTGTGCTTTCATTATCACGCGAAAATATTACGTTTCCCGACTCCGAAACGTCATTCATGGTGCCCGCTGCGCTAGACGCTTTTTTGAAGGCATCTCTCTCCTTCTCACCGATGTTGTTCATGGTACCACTGCGATAGAGTTCACCTGCACGAGCAACAATTGCTGATTGAAGATATATGCCGTCCGGTGTTCGTGCTTCCGGGTTTTCGAGCGCGAAAGTCGCCAAGGACGTTGATCTCGCCGCTAACCCAGCCCCCAGACCGGCATTTGTCTGCAATAAATCGTATTCCAAGCGTAACGCTTCAAAGCCCGAATGCCCTTCGGCTTTGAGCATATTTGCGGCCGCAATAACTAACGCCCTCGACGGGAACGGCGGAAATTTCTTCGTTTGGATTTCGTCTCTCATATGCTCCCCCGCACTTTCACCAGACTCGGCGATCTGGCCGTGTCTAAAGCTATCTCCTATTGGAATAGGTTCGGTAGTCGGCCAGAAGTCTTCGTAGCGGCTATTTGCCCAGCGTTCGACAAACTTTCGCGCTTCGCCAGCGGACACAGGACGGAATGTGTCCACCACTCCAGCGTGATCAGCTTCCACCATAAAAAACGCGCCAGCAGGCGTTCGATAGAGACACCACGCCGCATCCGACAGCTCAGAATCATGGCTTCCACAACCAATCTCCTCCGCCTTGTCTGTGTCATACATGACCCCGTCAATCACCCGCCTCATCTGCCCCTCCAGTCACTGATAAAGGACATTATCAGAGATGAGATGCGGAGCCCGAAAGCCCGACGAAGGAGGTGGCCTTGCTAGAATCCAGTGCGAAACAAAAAAGGCGCCCCTTTTGCTGGTCGCCCCCGTCGTACAGGCAATGTGGATGGAAAAATGAAAATATAACCCGACGTCTTTCGCATCTCATCCCAGCCTTCCCTCGTCGTCGATCACCGTCAGCCGATACCTCCCGCTCTCCACCCACCGCCACAAGACGAGGTTGAGGTCGGTCTCCGTCGAGCCGCGGGCGAAGCTGCGAACCAGCAGCCCCGAGAATCCACGATCGACTAGATCGGCGGCAAAGCCCTGTGTTTTCGATCGGCCCGTTCCCCGCATCTCGTCGCGCCATGTCGTTGCCGCAAGATCGCCCACCGCCAGGCCGCGCTCGGCCAACGCTGCCGTGTCCCGGCTATCAAAGATATCGTCGATATCCGCCTCATAGGCGACCAGCGTCGTCGGTTGCAGGCTGCCGACCTGGTTGGCCTCGCGGATCGCCGAGAGCACGTCGAGCGTCAGATAGAGGGCCGGCGTGCCTTTGGCGTTGAAGCGGCCGCCATAGAGTTGTGCGCCTCGCCCCGACAGCGGCTCCCTGGCATAAACGGGATTGAGGGCGCGGTAGAGGGTACCTTGGAAGCGCATAAGAGCCTCAGGCAAAGACGCCGGCATCCACCGCGTCGATATAGTCGAGCACCTCACCCGCCCGGCCCTGCTGCGTCAGCGCCATCGCCGTGGCGCCGCCGAAGCCGGCAAGCGGCTCCGACCGGTACCAGGCATAGGCGATCAGGGCGGAGCCGAAGCGCGGCTCCACCTTGTTGACGATCTCCACCATCTCGCGCAGGCGCCGCTGGGTCTTGTCCGAGCGAAGGCGGTCGATGCGCAGCACGGCGTCGCGGCCAAGGCCGGCCGAGCGCGCCACCTCGTCCTTGGTCGTCATGAAGGCGTCGGCGATCTTGGTCGCAGCGAACAGGCCGTTGTCGGCATATTGAGCCAGTCCCATCCTTACACCTCGCGCCACATTTATTGACGTGAATATAGGTCGTTTCAAATGGCATAGCAACCATTCGCCGACCAGAAACGATCCGTTGCGGTTTCCAGATGGGAAACTCCATGCAGCCCTTCGCATTGAAAATCATTCGACTAACTACGCGTAATCGCTTACACGCCCCGATGTTTCCAGTTGTATCCTCACCCCAGCGACGGAGGCATTCGGCGGGAGGACTGCGCGCCGGATGACGGCGCGATCGGTACCCAACCCGGAGCCAAACCATGTCACACTGGAAAGCGGGCGCCCTGCTGGCCCTCGGACTCCTCGGCTTTATTCCCGCCGCCCTTGCCGACGCGACGCTGCCGACCAAGGACATCAAGGGCGCCGCCGACAATCCGCTGGTGCCGCGCTACGAGGGGTCGTTCATCGTCAGCTATGCCCAGCAGAAATTCACCGATTTCAATCTGCCGCTGTCGCCGCTGGAGGCCAACGGCAAGCTCGATGCCAGCAACAACAACGTCTACGCGCCCAAGCAATCCAAAGACCTTGAGGGCCAGTTGACGCGGCTCGTCTATATCGAGCCGGAGGATCGCTCGCCGCTCGAGGTGCTGCGCAACTATCAGGACGCGCTGAGGGCGGCCGGCGGCGAGGTGCTGTGGGAGTGCAAGGGCGAGGACTGCGGCGGCTCGTCCACCCGGTCGAGTTCGGGCGGCGGCGGCGACACCAGCCTCACCATGCACTTCTTCACCGAGAGGGACCTGAAGGATGGAGCCTTCTCCAACGGCGCCTGCGCCGTTACCTCATCGATCACCGACCAGCGCTATTTCTCCGGCCGGCTGCCGGGCGACGGCGGCGACAGCTTCCTCGCCGTCCAGACCTACACCATCCCCGATGGCAGCCCCTATTGCGGCGCTTTCAACAATCGCACCATCGCCATCGTCTACATTCTGGAGCCGAAGGCGCGCGAGCAGAAGATGGTGGTGGTCAAAGCCGAGGAGATGGCCAAGGATATCAATGCCTCCGGCCATGTGGCGCTCTACGGCATCCTGTTCGACACCGACAAGGCAACGCTGAAACCCGAGTCCGAACCAACGCTGACCGAGATCGCCAAGCTCTTGTCGGACAACGCCGACCTCAAGGTGGTCATCGTCGGTCACACCGACAACGTCGGCGCCTTCGACTACAACATCGACCTGTCCAAGAAGCGGGCGGCGGCGGTGGTCGGCGCGCTGACCAAGCGCTTCCAGGTTCCGGCCGACCGCATGAAGAGTGCCGGCATCGGCATGGTGGCGCCGGTCGCTACCAACGCCAGCGAGGACGGCCGCGCCAAGAACCGCCGCGTCGAGGTGGTTCGGCTGAACTGAACAACCCGCAAGTGGAGGGCGCCCACCAGCGCCCTTCCCCAGGGTGTCGCCTTTATAAGGCCGGCACCAGATCCTCATTGCGGCAGCCAGCTTGGTCATGGATCGCAGCCGTGCATGGCCGCGAGCAACATCTGCTTCGACAATGGCGCGACATCGCTGCCGTTCGCCGGTAAGCGGGCCTGAAATAGCCGCGAAAAGGGCCTATCGGTTCGCTCCTGACATATGCATCCCTCCGAGACCACCGGCGCGGATCAGGTGTCGGCATGACCGCCGCTCTCCTCACAACGCCCCTCAAGGGGCAGCGCCCGAAAGGCGATGGACAATGGATTTGGCAAACAAGACCTATGCAAATGCCATCCGCATGCTGAGCGTCGACGCCGTTCAGAAGGCGAATTCCGGCCATCCGGGCGCCCCGATGGGCATGGCCGACATGGCCGTGGCGCTGTGGGGCAAGTATCTCAGGCACAATCCCGCCGACCCCGCCTGGATCAACCGCGACCGCTTCGTCCTGTCCAACGGCCATGCGTCGATGCTGCTCTATTCCCTGCTGCATTTGACCGGCTACGACCTGACGATCGACGACATCAAGGGCTTCCGGCAACTGCATTCGAGAACGCCCGGCCATCCCGAATATCGTCAGACACCCGGCGTGGAAACGACGACAGGGCCACTCGGACAGGGCATCGCCAATGCCGTTGGCATGGCCATCGCCGAAAGAACGCTGGCCGCTCACTTCAATCGGCCGGGCCACGCGGTCATCGACCACTTCACCTATTGCTTCCTTGGCGATGGCTGCTTGATGGAAGGCATCTCGCACGAGGCCTGCTCGCTGGCCGGCACGCTCGGCCTCGGCAAGCTGATCGCCTTCTGGGACAACAACCACATTTCCATCGACGGCCGCGTCGACACATGGTTCTCCGAGGATAAGGTGGCGCGTTTCCGCGCTTACGGCTGGCACGTCGTCGAGGACATCGATGGTCAGGATGCCGAGGCCGTCGCCGCGGCGATCGAACTGTCTCATCGGGAAAGCGGCAAGCCGAGCCTTCTGTGCTGCCGCACGACGATCGGCTTCGGCTCGCCCAACAAGGCCGACAGCCATGATGCCCACGGCTCGCCGCTCGGCGTGGCCGAGGTGGCTCTGGTTCGCAAGCAGCTGGGATGGACGGCCGAGCCCTTCGTCATTGCCGATGACATTCTCAAGGCCTGGGACGGCCGCGCCAGGGGGGCCGAGCTCCAGAACGATTGGCAGCGGGCCTTCGACGCCTACGCCCGCGACTATCCCGATCTCGCCAGGGAATTGCTGCGGCGCTCGCACGAAGAGCTTCCCGAAAACTGGGCCGAACATAGCAACGCCTACATCGCCAGCCTGCAGGCCAACCCGGCGTCGCTTGCCACCCGGCAGGCGAGCCAGAACACCATCAAGGCTTTCGCCGAGGTGCTGCCCGAGTTCTTCGGCGGCTCGGCCGACCTGTCTCCGTCGAACCTGACACGGCTGACCAATTCGGTCGACGTCAACGCCGCCACCGCCGACGGCAACTACATCCACTACGGCGTGCGCGAGTTCGGCATGACGGCGATCCTCAGCGGCATCGCCCTGCATGGCGGCTTCGTGCCCTATGGCGGCACCTTCCTGATGTTCATGGAATATGCCCGCAACGCCGTCCGCATGGCGGCGCTGATGAAACTGCGGGTGATCCTCGTTTACACCCACGACAGCATCGGCCTGGGTGAGGATGGCCCGACCCATCAGCCCGTCGAACAGCTCGCATCCCTCAGGATGACGCCCAACGTCGAGACCTGGCGCGGCTGCGATCAGGTTGAGGCGGCGATCGGCTGGCAACAGGCCATCGAAAGAATGGATGGTCCGTCGGCCCTCGTCTTCACGCGCCAGGCGCTGCCGCAGCAGTCCCGCACGCCCGAGCAACTGAAGGCCGTGACGCGCGGCGGTTATGTTCTCGTCGATTGCGAGGGCGTGCCCGAGTTGATCCTGATCTCCAGCGGTTCGGAAGTCGGGTTGGCGGTCGACGCCGCCGCCGAGCTCAAGAAACGGGGCATGCAAGTTCGCGTCGTGTCGATGCCCTGCACACGGCGCTTCGACGACCAGGACAAGGCGTATCGGGACGCGGTGCTGCCGCCAACGGTGCGCAAGCGGGTTGCCATCGAGGCGAGCATCGCTTCGTTCTGGGAGCGCTACGTCGGCCTCGACGGCATGGTCATCGGCATGACCGGCTTCGGGGAGTCGGCGCCGGCCGATGTGTTGTTCGACTATTTCGGCTTCAGCAAGGAAAAAGTCCTGCGCAAGATCGACCAATACCTCGTTTGAGAAGCCGGCTCACGCCGGAAGGTCGCACCGGGATAGGCTCCGGTGTGACCAGAGCATCAATGCTCTCCCCCGCCCGCGTCAGGACCGCCGCCTCTTGCGGCATCCATCGTCGTGCTTACGCAATCGCAACGGACATTGGTATTTGTATCCAGACCTTAACGAAGGCGTTACTTCTACTACAGAATATAAACATTGATAAGAAGATGGAAGCCATGGGGCGGTGATACTGGGGTTTATATCGACGTCCGAGAACCCCCTCCCAAATGCGCGCTCCCATTCGCCGCTTTCATTCTGCCAGTACAGACGCGCGCACCGCCGTGCGGGAATTCCATGACGGCGTCTTCCAGCCCGACATGGCCCTGGTGCTGTTTTTCTGTTCCAGCGCCTATGAACTCGACGACATAGCCGACGAGATGACCCGCCAATTCCCCGGGGTGCAAGTGATCGGCTGCACCACCGCCGGCGAAATCGGCCCCGAGGGTTACCTCAACTATAGCCTCAGCGGCGTCAGCTTGCCCGGCGACAGTTTCGCCGCCGTCGGCCACCTCGTTGCCAACCTGCAGCGGTTCGAGCTGTCCTCGGCCCGCGCCCTCGTCCAGTCGCAGTTGCTGGAACTCGACACCAAGACCGACGCTTGCCCTGAGCTTGCCAACCGCTTCGCGCTGTCGCTGATCGACGGCCTGTCGATCCGCGAGGAACTGGTCTGCCGCGCCTTCCAGACCGCCCTCGACGACGTCTGCCTGGTCGGAGGATCGGCGGGCGACGACCTCAATTTCGTGCGCACCCATGTCTATCACGGCGGGCGCTTCCACACCGACGCGGCGGTGGTGATCCTGGTCGCCACCTCGCGGCCATTCCGTGCCGTCAAGATCCAGAACTTCGTGCCAAACGACGAACGGCTGGTGGTGACGGCCGCCGAGCCGGAGCGCCGCCGCGTGTTGGAGATCAACGGGCTGCCGGCCGCCGAGGAATATGCCCGGGTGATCGACGTCCCCCAGAAGAGCCTTGGCCCGGCCAAGTTCGCCGACGCGCCGATCGTCGTTCTGCTGGCCGGTACCCATTACGTGCGCGCCGTCCAGACGGCTCATCGCGACGGCAGCCTCACCTTCTACTGCGCCATCGACGAGGGTATGGTGTTCCGCATTGCCAGCATGACCGACGTCGTCGCCAACCTGAGCGCGGCGCTCGCCGAGATCCGCAAAGCAATAGGACTGCCCGAATTACTGATAGGGTTTGACTGTATCCTGAGAAAGCTCAATATCTCGAGTAAAACATTAACCAGGGAGGTCGAAAGCATTCTGAGCGAGAATAACGTCATCGGCTTTTCCTGTTATGGTGAGCAGTATAACGGCATTCACGTCAACCATACCCTGACCGGGATTGCGATCGGAGACTTGCCTGGGGACCAACAGGATGGTTGAGCGTCGACCTCTCGGGCCAGAGTCAGATCCCAAACTGCTGCTCCAGGAAATTGCCCGACAGAACAAGGTGATTCATGCGCTGATCAACCGGCTGGAGCGCAACGCCGCCGGTGACTACCGCAGCGAATTCGACGAGCTTCAGACCGCCGTGGCGCTGAAAAGCGAAGTGCGTCGCCGCACCGCCGCGCTGGAAACCGCCCTCGGCGACAACGAGTTGATGACGCGCCAATTGCGCGAGTCCGAATTCAAGCTGCTCAGCGTCGTCAACCAGCCGCTGGTCGGCATCTCCACCTCCGAGGACGGGAAATTCACCTTCGCCAACCAGAAGCTGGCGGACATCTTCGGCTATGAGGCAAGCGAGCTGATCGGCCGCGACATCCTCATCCTGGTGGCCGAGCAAGACCGGCCGATGGTAGCCGAACACACGCGCCAGAGAATGTCCGGCCAAGTGCCCGTCGCCGACTATACGTTTCGCGGGCTGCGCAAGGATGGCGTGGAGATCGATATCGAACTTCACGGCAGCCTGCACCACATTGGAGTGAAGCCGATCGCCGTCTCCGTCATGCTGGACGTCAGCAAGCGCAAGCAGGCGGAACGACGCGCCGAGGACCTGCATGCCCTGCTGCGCGAGCAATCGATCCGCGACGCCCTGACGGGGCTCTACAATCGCCGCTATCTCGACGTGGCGCTGGAAGAAGAATGTAGCCGGGCGCAACGCGATGGAGATGTGTTCAGCATCGTCATGTGCGACATCGACCACTTCAAGTCGGTCAACGACAAATACGGCCATCAGGCGGGCGACGACGTGCTCGCCATCATCGCGGCCCAGCTCGGCAAGCGCTGCGGGCCGGCCGATCAGGCCTTCCGCTATGGCGGCGAGGAGTTTCTCATCGTGCTGCCGGGCCAAACCGACGCCATGGCGGCCAACTGGGCCAACGAACTGCGCGAGACGCTGCGCGAACAGACCATCAAGCCCGGCCGGCAAGCCTTCCGGATCACCGCGTCCTTCGGCGTCGCCGCGTTTCCACACCATGGCCTGTGCTGTACCGAGGTCATCGGCTTTGCCGACAGAGCACTCTACGCCGCCAAGCGCGGCGGCCGCGATCAGGTGCGGATCGCCGACCCCGTGACGACAATACCCAGCCCCGCGCTCGCCCCCGCCAAGTGGCGGCTAGAGCATCGTCCGACCGGCGTGAAACGAGGATCGATAAGATGATGCTTCCAAACCAAGTACTTAGAGCGCCGATCTGATTCAATCAGATCGAATAGCGTTCTAAGGGCCAGCGGCGACGAGCTGGCGGAACGGTGAGGCGCAGCGCCTTGATCCGTTTCTTTCGCCAAACCGCGGCGCGTCGTTGTTGGTGTTGTCCTAACGATACCAGATAGGCCCGATCACGAGCCTATAGATGGAAAACACACTCAGCCCCAAAGCAATCGCCAGGGCCGACCAGAACAGAGTTTCAGCGCCGTGAAAACAGAGCGGAACATACAGGGCGATTGCCACAGGCAACAATATTCCACACACGGTTAGGAACAATGCGCCCCTGACTTTTCTATTGAAGTGTATGTATCCCTTTTCAGCTCCGCAGGAGCGGCATAGAATTTCTTTTCTTGGTACGTTATTTAAGCAATGTGGGCAGTGCGCCATTGTCGAACCTGTAGATTATTATATTGAGCATCCATAAGTCTCAGAAATTGGAGCCCTTCTTTCATGAAGATCTGTTTGTAATTTCCCATTGTCGAATATAGGTATACCAATCGATCTATACGTTTAGATTTATGCAGGAACTCTAGCAGAGCCCAATTTCATCCAAACCCAGGCGACATTGTTCCAATTTCTGCTGGCTTTCGACGGGACTCTCGCGAGAGGTCCACGGAGAGCTGAGCAAGAAACTAATGTACTTATCAAGAGCCGTAAGTTGTTTGATCAGCTCGCGGCGGGCGCGCATCCCTTCTTCGGAAACCACGGGAACCTCGATGACGTAACATACGCTTGCGTGGAACTGCTTCTCGAGGGCATCCGCCTCCCGCTCGCCAAGACACAATACGCCGGCCAGCCGAACACGCCGAGCCATGGCGGCCGATACGGCTTTAATTTCACTATCTATCTCGGCGCATTTTTCGGCGAGCACGCGCCCTCGCCTCTCGAAAATCTTTGGGTGCATAGCATCCTCAAAGCAATGATTGATCGAAATCTTCGAATGAAAACGACAAAAGAAAACGGGAATGAAATCAGCATAAAGCTTGAGATATCTGTCTGACGCGAAATTTCCGGTTATTCGTCTTTGATATCGGACTCGCCTGAATCTCGAATACTATTGCTCAATAGAATCATAGCAATGAGATGGGTGACATTGCGCGCGCCAACACGACGTTTCAGCGCTTCGATCCGATGTTCAACGGTTCTGGGAGAGAGGTTGAGTTCGCGGGCAATTTCCTTGGCGCCATAGCCCGCCGCGAGATATGATACGGTCTCAATCTCCCGCTCATTGAGATGTAGATCAATATCTGATATCATTTCTTTTCGTTTAGTAATTGATAGTAATACTCGTTCTAATATAAAAAAATGTATTTCTTTTCGAAAGAATATTTGATCAATGAAATCTGTTTGGTTCGGCGGTTTTGGCCGAACGGATTCATAGCTAATACCATGCGGCGCCAACGCAGGTGAAAGTTCGTCAGCAGCGGATGGCATATGACTTATCTTGGCTGAAGAAAGATCGATATGCCACTTGTGCCGAGCCATATCCCGGCTCGCGGCATCATATGGCCTGTGAGCCGTCAGCGCGTTTGCGCGACTGACAAAGCGAGCTTTTCGCGAGCTGGCGTCTTGCGCTGCTCTGGGTGGATCTTGGTCCCATTCATGTTTTTTGGCTTGCATGAAGCGACCCTTATTCCCCATTTTCTCGATTTGCCTCGAACAGGCACAATCGATTGCTCCAATAATGATGCAATCTGACTTCTGTGAAAGTTTGAAGTCAACCCATACAAGCCATAACGAAGCCCGTCAGGGGTATATTTACCTGACCGTAGCCGACCCTATACACCAAATATTTGCCGCCTTAGCTTTAATAGAGCATCCATAATACATATTCTGACGAAGATAAAATTCATATATACTTTATTTACGCTAGTAAGTGGGCGGATGTACACAGGGATAAAAATGGGTATTTTTACCTAAGTCAAAAGTATAAGAATCGGCGTTCAGAGCGCCTGCGCACAACCAATAATGATAAAATTTGTCATTGATAATGCATATGATTCGCATTTAGGACAAGCGGATCGATCGCCCCTCTCGTGAATTCGGCTATTGTGAGTTTCATATACCTCGCAAATTCCAGGCGCGACCGGCCGCCGCGCAGACGATAACCTTCAGAGCCCGACTCGAAACTCGCTGGTGGCTAGGTAGATAGCGACAAGCAGCAGAATGAGCATTCAACAATAATTAAGTATAATCGAGTGCCTCACAGCCCCCCGGGAGGCTCGGGGTAGATCTACCCCGTTGCAAACGGCTCTCATTTGACGCAAAACTACCTAGACAAAGACGAGCGCCGCGGGGGCGGTGGGAAGTAACCACAAAATATATTTCGGACTTTTTTTATAAATTTATCCTCGGAAGTTGACATCCGAGGGACTAGCCATAGTTAAAATAGGTCCGCCGTCGACGCCACACGACGGCGGACCATTTCCTGAACAGAAAAATACTTTAAATAGACGAAAGGGAGGATGCCGAGGGTATCCTCCCCCTTCGAAGGGATCAGTGACCACCAATGGGTTCGTCAATCATCCGTGGCGAGCTCGGAAACGATCGCGTTTACACCAATTCGCGAAGATGCTGACGCATCCGCTCATTGACGTCATTGCCGATTTCTCATTTGCATCAGGGGCATGAGAAATCGGCAAGCAGAATACCAAGAGGCATTTTCAATGCATCTTGGTACTAGCCATGCTGGTCGCGGATCATGTTGAGCCCGCGCGGCCCCTCGGGATTGCCGATCGCCGCCAAGGCCGAGAACACCCGCTTTGCCTCTTCCATGGAGCCAAGCTTGACGTAGGCATGGCCGCGCAACGTCATCAGATCCAAGGGCTCGGGCGCCAGAGCGGCCCGCTGATCGAGATAGAGAATGGCTTCCCGGAACCGGTTACCGTCGAAGGCGGCGATGGCCCGGTTGGCCAGAATGATCGTCTGCAGCGTCGCCGCCCGCTCGGGCGACATCGGCGTGCCGGTGGCGGCGATCGCCGCTTCGTCGGTCAGCCCCAGCCGCAGCAAGGCGAGCGCCCGGCCGTAGCTGGCTTCCTCGCGACGGCTGGCCGAGGCACGGGCGGCAACCGCCTCGAAGCTTCTGAGGGCGGACGCCGGCTGTTTGAGGTCCATATAGCACCAGCCCAGACGCAGAGCGGCGGCGTCGGATGTCGGCTGGGACTGCGACGGGGCCGTCACACCCTTGCAATTGCCCGCGCCCGCGCTACGCGGCGTCGAGGCGGAGGCCTCAACGCGCCTGCCTTTCGGTTGCGCCTTGGCGCTCATCGGAGCTGAAAAGGCCACCGTGGACACCGCCGGGCCAACCGGGGCTTGCCCGGCGGCCGGTATGGACCCGGTCACGGCGACATCCCCCTCGATAGCGGCCTTCCGGCCCGGGGCTGGGGCTGGGGCTGGTGCGCGCCCCAGGGCGGCGATGCGGGGTGAGCGATCGGCCCAGGCGTCCCGCAGGCGCGTGGCCGTTGCGACATCGCCGAGATCGAGGCGGGTCAGCGTCAGGCCAAAAGCCGAGGGCTCGTCGTCGGCGGACCAGGACAGCGCCGTCGAAAACCAGTCGGAGGCGGTTTCCAACTGGTGGGCCTGGCGGGCATACCAGCCGAATTGCTGGGCGGCGACGGCATCCCGTTCCGTCAGAACCGCCTCGGCCATGCGTTGCATCACCGCGGCGTCAATTGTTACCGGCGGATTTTGCGACAGAAGGTTGGCCGCCGCCGCCAGATAGGTGGCCATGGTATCCTTCGACGTCTGGCGCCAGCCGTACATGACGGCCTCCCCCTCGGCATATTGCTGTTTGGCAAGCAGCGTCAGCGTGAGACCGACGGCCGCCGACGCCGAATCCTGAAGGGTGCGCGCCCGTTCGAAATAGGCCTGGGCAGCGGGCGAGCGGCCATGCAGCCAGACGTACCAGGCATAATTGAGGACGTCGTCCACCGAACCGCCCTGGTCGGCCATGCTCTTCAGCCGCTCGACATAGGACGCGTCGACGACCAGCTTGGCATCGGCATTGGCATCGCCCACGAAACGGCGGGCAAGGTCGTCCTTGAGGGAGGCGAACTCACCGGTCCCCTCCGCGGCCAGCGGTTCGTCGGCAATCAGCCGCTGCACCGCCGCATAGGGCAACAGCTCCGCCGCCTTCTGGAGCGTGGCGCGGTGGATGTCGCCGCCGCCGCAGGTCTTGAGCACGTAGTCGTAGGCGTCCTCGCCGCGCTTGGCCCGGTCGGTGCGCACGAAGGACTCGGCGACCATCCAGATCACGTTGATCTCGGAACAGGACGTCAGATCCGGCGCGTTGGCGGCGGTTTCCACCACCCTCGCATATTGCTTGAGGTTGTAGGCGTTGGTCAGGCGGCGCCGCGCCTCGCCACGGTCCAGCATGGTCAGGAGGTCGGCGGGCGGTTGCCAGTCGGGCTCGCGCTCCTTGCGGGCGGCGATGGCGGCGCGCGCCTCGGGGAAATGGTCCTGGGAATAGAGCTGCCAGATGGCGTTGAGTTCCCGGTCCGGCGGCTCGGGCGCGTTGGCGGGATCGGTGGGCGGGATCCAATCGGGGTGGAGGGCCTGCAGACGGCTGATTTCCAGGTTGAGGCGGACGCTGTCGCCATTTCGGGCGAAATAGCGAAGCGCGCTGACGTCGACATCGTCCGCCGCCGCGTCGGTCGTCGGCGTCGGGCTGGCGGTCGGTTGCGCTAGATCGCCTGTCCGGTTGGCATCGGCGGCGGCCAGGCTGGTCGGCGCCACGCCCAGCCACAGGGCGGCGGCGACAACGGCGAGGGGGGAGAGTGGGTTCACAGACACTTGGGGTATTTCTCCCTGGCAATGGCCAAGCCGAGAAGTTGCAGCGTGGAGGGATAGTAAAGCGTGGGGGTGAAGGTCCGGCTGGGCTCGGACAGCCGACTGCCGTCGATCGCGCAGGCGGCAAGGTCGACGACCATGCGATAGCCCGGCTCGCTCAGCGAGGCGCGCACCCTGTCGCCGGCAAGATCGAACACCGCCGGATTGCCGTCGTCCGCCGTCATGCCCGCCTTGAGGCGCTTGAGGCGTTCCGGGTCGGTGATGCCGCCGCCGATCAGATAAAGCGGAATCCGGATCGAGTTGTAGCCGAACTCGGGAGGAAAGCCGTCGGCCATGAAATGATGCTCCGGCCCCAGGCTGACCCACTCGGACGGCAGGCGCCGGCGACCGAACTCGCTCTCGTCGATCAGCGCCACACCGCTGTCGCCGAGCGCCTTCCACAGCGGGGACGGCAACAGCTCGGTCATCGCCGGCAGCGCCGCGAACACCCAGTAGGACGGGTTCACCACCGGGCTGTTGTCCGGCCGGTCCTCCGCCGTAAAGCCGCTGGCGCCCGGCAGAAGATAGGGGCGCCCCTTCCACGTCACCACGCAGTGCTCGGCGATCGCGGTGGCGATGGTTCGGCCAAGGGCAAGGTAATCGGGGCGCTGCCAGGCTTTGCCGGCGCTCCACAGAGCATAGGCGATCAACAGATCGCCATCGGTGGCATTGTTGAGGTCCGGCGTGTGGGAACCGGCGCCGGGCACCCATTTCCACACCGACAACCCGTCGTCGCGCAGCAGCATCTCGGTGCGCGTGAAGGTCCAGATGCGTTCGAAGTCATCCGGCCGGCCAGCCAGATAGGCCAGCATCAGCCCGTAGCCCTGGCCTTCGCTGTGGCTGATGCCGCCGTTGCCGGTGTCGACGATGCGGCCCGACGGATCAAGGAAATGCTGCTTGTAGGCGCCCCACTCGGGCTCGGTGAGGGTGGCCCCTCGAACGACCTCGGTTCCCGACACCATGCAGGCAACCGACAGCGCCGCCAAGGCGATCACAGGCGCTTTCATCGATGCCTCCCGAACCGGCGGATCAGCAAGCCCATGCTGACGGCCAACAGGATGCAGAAGAAAATCTGCAGCCCCACATAGATCAGGATGTTGCTCGACAGCCAGTTGGCGGCGATCAGGCGGAAGTTGCCGACATCGAACCGATTGGGCAGCACCACCTCAGTGGAACGCGAGGCCACCGTGATCTTCTGATCGGCGGCGCGCAGGCTGGCGAGCCATCCGCCAAGCTGCCGCCAGTTCCCCTCCCGCGCGAGGAAGCCGACGCCGGCGCTCAATGCGTCGGGGGTGGGCGCGGCGACCAGCAGCCAGTCGGCGGTCGGGCTGGCCGCGACGAGGGTCGAGGTGCCCGGCTCGGGCGCGAAAGCCAGCCCGGCGTCGGACGGCATGTGGAAGAGATCGCCGCTGAGGCCGAAATAGGACGACAGCCATTTCTGGAACCGCTCGAGCGCGCCTGCCACGCCGTTGGCTGGCAGGCGTTCGCTCCAGGCGTCGATGTCGGCGCCCGACGGCGCGGGGGCGCCACGGCCGGTTGCCTCCGCGCTCCAGCGCGCCGCCAGATCGGCCGTCAGATCGAAGGTGGACAGCGAGGCCTCTGGGATTTGACCGCCCGCCGCCACCACGATGGCCGGCGCCTCCGGCTTCAGCTCGCTCACTGAGGTCACCGGATGGATCGCAATGTCGCGTCCGGCCTTGAGCGAGAGCTTGCCGAGCAGCGTGCCGGCCGCTGACAGCTCACCGGGCGCGATCTCGCCCAGCAGCAGGTCGACCGGTTCTTGGGTCGCGGTGAACGGATAGCCGATCTGGGTGAGCGCGGACAGATTGGGCCGTTGGCCGGCCCGGGCATAGTCGGGGAAATCGATGGTGGTGGTGTCGAACAGCACGAAATGGGTTGCCGTGTCGCCGGTATGGCCGGGCGCGCAGGCGACGTCTGCCTCGGTCAACAGGTTGGCCTCGAAGGTGATGATGTTCAGACCCGGCCGGAAATGCCGCATCGGCACCCGCACCGGCAGCTCGCGCATGACGCCGCCGCCGCGCACGTCGATGGGAATGGCCGCCGCCACCTGATCATTGACGAAAATGACCAGACCGCTTCCCGGGAGAACCTCCTTGGTAAAGGCGGTATCCAGGTGGACGACCATGTCGCCATAGGCGTTGGCGTAAAAGTCGCCCGGCAGGCCGACCGCCAAGTCGGTGCGCAGACGCCGGCCGGAAAACTCCTCGGTGCGATAGCCGAGATCGGCCAGCGCCAGACGGCTGTTGCCGGTGATCACCTTCGGTTCGGGCATCAGGAACGCCGCCGTCGGCAGGCTGGCGACAGCCGCCGTCGAGCGTGGCAGCAGGCCGTCGATGGCGACGGAAACCGCCCGCCAGTCCGACCCGCTGATCACTAGAGCCGAGGCGTCGCCGCTCCTGACCATCCGCGCGGCCGGGGTCGCGGCGCCGAGATCGGCCCCACCGGGCAGCAGGGGACGTAGCTCATCGGCTGTTCCGACCAGCACCGACAGATGCCCCGCCTGAGAGGCAGCAACGGTATCGGCGCTGAACGAGACGCTCTGGTTGGGCATGCCGGCGGCGAGCTGCAAGCGCCCGGCCAGGCGCAGCAGCGGCTCGACGGCCGCCATCCCTCTGAGTGCCGGCGCGGTGATCGAGAAGGTCGTCTGACCCTGGCTGTCGGCGCCGATAGAGCGAATGGCCTCGAGCGCATTGCCCGAACTCGACGCTTTCGCCTCGATGAAGGTGGTGGCCGGATCGAGCCGGGTCCACAGCTCGGCGGTGGAGGCGGGGCCGCAATCGGTCCGGTGGCGCTGGGTCGCCTCGATCGACACCCTGTTGCTACCCGGTTTGAGAAGGCCGGCCGGCAGGTCGAAGGACAGGCTCGCCGGCCGCTCGGAGGCTTTCAGCGACGTTTTGCCCACCGGCGTTCCGTTGATCGACAGCGTCAACGCCGAGAACTCCGGCGCCACCGCGATGGCATTCTGGTAGCCGAGCGAAACCGCCTGCCCGGCCTCGGCCTGCTCGGGCGAAAGATAGACCGACCAGGATCGCCTGACCTCCTCGCCTTCCAGCGACAGGGCGCCGGCCGGCAGCAGGTAGGCTCGCCCCGTGGCGGGCGCCGCCACCGGCTCGGCCGGCTTGACGGCCTGAGGTGTTTCGACCACCGGCGGGGTCGTTCTTTCCCCGCTCATGTCGAAGGGGGCCGCCTGCTGGGCGGCGAGCGTTGAGGGCGAAAGGGCGATCAGGCTCGCCAGAAGAAGGGACGAGGGCTTCATGGCGTCTGCTTCTCCACGCTTGCCGACCGCTCGCGGCCGCCGAGGCGACGCAGCTGGTAGCCGAGGCCACGGACGGTATGGAACAGCGCCAGATAGAGGAACCATGCCGAGCCCCTGATGATGCCGAGGTTCCGACGTCTCCCCATCTGGAATTCGGTCCATCGCGCCGAATTGGCAAACACCAGATCGGCAATGCCGCGTCGGTGCTGTGGCTCGCTGGGATCGAACTCGCAGCCGACGACGAACAGCTGGTTGCCCTGCGGGGTGGTGCGCCGAATGGTGATCGGCACGCTGACCTCTTCCTCGCTCTCATGCAGTTGGAAGCTGAGCATCGCCGTGCCGCCGGGCTTGGCTTCGAGCTTGCCGGGATGGAACACATGCAGGCCGGCGCCGAGCGTCGACACGTTGACGATCGATGCGTCGTACCACACGTCGTTCAGCCCGAAGCGGCAGCGCCGGTTGACGGAGACGCGCTGGGCCGCCTGGCGGTTGGCGCGCTCGGACACCACACCCAGGGTGCAGCCGGCAAGAACCAGGTTCAGAAGGTTCCAGCCGCCGACCGTCAGCGTCACGCCCGACTGATAGGGCTGGGTATAGAGGCGATAGATGGTGACGACGACGCCGATGGAGAGCACGCCGAACAGCACGAAGAAGGGTGTGCCGATCTCCGACAGCCGGCTGCTGGTGATGGTTTCGTCCTTGGCCGTCACCTTGAAGGTGGGTTTTCTCGGGTTGAACCAAACCGACACGATGGCCGGCAACAGATGCAGCGTCTGGGCGTATTCGTAGAGTTCTGAGATCCAGGGCCAGCGGAAGGAGCCGTAGAGATAGTTCTGCAGCATCAGGTTGGCGCCGAGATAGACCAGGATATAGGCCATGAAGTCGGTGCCGGAGGCGGCGAAGATCTGAAGATTGAAGAACAGGTAGCACAGCGGCGCCAGAAGGAAGATGGCGCGCGACAGCGGGAAGAACCAGAACAGCGTCGACGACATGTAGCAGATCCGCTGCGGCAGGCTCAGCCCCCGGCGGAAGGCCGGGAAGTGGAAGATCAGGATCTGCATCATGCCCTGCGCCCAGCGGCTGCGCTGGCCGATGAAGCTGGCGAAGGTGGCCGGTTGCAGGCCGGCGATCAGCGGCTTGTCGACATAGACGGAGTTCCAGCCCGCCGCGTGCAGGGCGAGCGCGGTTTCGCAATCCTCGGTGATCGACGAGCCGCTGAAGCCATCGGTGACCGCGAGCGCCTCGCGGCGCAGCACGGCCGCCGAGCCGCAGAAGAACGAGGCGTTCCACTTGTCGAGGCCGCGCTGGATGATGCCGTAGAACATTTCGTTCTCGCTGGGCATCGCATCGAAGGTGTCGAGGTTGCGCTCGATGGGGTCCGGGTTGATGAAGAAATGCGGCGTCTGCACCAGGAACAGCTTGGGATCTTCCTCGAAATAGCCGGTCGTCTCCTTGAGGAACTCGCGGGCCGGCGCGTGATCGGCGTCGAACACGGCCACCAGTTCGCCCGTCGAATGTTCGAGGCCGTTGTTGAGGTTGCCGGCCTTGGCGCGGCTGTTGAGCGGCCGCGTCAGATAGTTGACCCCCAGCTCCCGGCAGAGCGTTTCCATCTCGGCGCGCCGAGCAATGGCCGCCCGCGACTCCAGCACGTTGACCGACTGGCACTTCTGGTCGGTGGCGCCATCATCAAGCAGCCAGACCGTCAGCTTGCCGGCCGGATAATCCATCGCCTTGGCCGACGACAGCGTGTTGGCCAGCAGGCCGACATCCTCATTGTAGGACGGCACGAAAACGTCGACCGTCGGCCATTCCGAGGGGATCGGCGAGGCGCGCGGCGGCAAGGGGCTGGCCACCACGAAAAGGCTGAGCATCAGCATCAGCACATTGTACATTTCGGCCAGATAGAGCAGCAGGCCGGGGATGAAGTTCTCGAGCTGGCTGACCGGCGGCAGGGTCTGCGTCGTCCGCCAATAGACATAGCGCAGCACGATGACGACGCCGAGCGTCAGCGAGAAGAAGCGCCAGCCGCCCTCCGCCTTGATCTGCTTGAGGAGCGCCATCACCAGAATGACCGAAACGCCGGTGACCAGCTGCGTCTGCATGCTGATCGGCAGCGTGGCGACCGCCACGAAGCCCGCCACCGCGATCAGCCAAAGGAGAAACATGCCGAAGGTCTTCATGTCATTGCTCACCTAAGGCTGAGACGCCGAACGGGGAAGCCACAATGGGCGCTTGGCTTTCATGGGGGCAGGCCTTTCCATCACCCGGCGCGCAGTCGGCGCCGGCCGTCGTCTCATGCGGACGCAACGAACTTGGCAGGGCGGAAAGCTCGATCATCCGGGGCGGCTTGGGCGGAACCTCTGATGTCGCCGTCCCGCTGCCGGACGGAGCGCTTCCGGCGTCCTTGGCCTGAAGCGTCGGGCTGGCCAAGCCGCGGGGCGATGGCACCACCGCAACGGGCGCCGCCGAAGGCGAAACCGGCTGGCTGGACGCCAATTCGGAAGGATCTGGCACCGCTCCTAGCGCGGCTTGGCGCGTATCGGGTGCGGGGGCCTTCTTGTTCTGTGGCAACGGCGGCGACAGGGGTGAGGGAATGGCCTGCTCGAACGTCCGCGCCGGCGGCAGCGGCACCGAGCGCGGCGTGACGTCAAGTGAAGCAGGTTGGGGCGAAGTGGCTTGTGGCGCGCCGGCGCTTGCCGCCGCCAACCGGGCGGCCAACTGCGAGGGCGCGAAGATGCACTCGGTCGAGGGGGCAGCGCCCTGCGCGCAGACGGTCGCCCCACCGGCGGGCAGCACAATGCCATCGCCCTGCGGGCCCGTGGTTTGCGCAAAAGCCGCGGCGCCGTAAGGGTTCCACCCTTTGCTGTTGACGGCGGCCGTGATCGTGAAGCCGTACATGACCATCAACAGGTCATGTTCGCTGCGATGGGCGTCGCACATGCGGAAGCGAATCTGGATATCGCCGCGCGAGGTCACCGCCGACTTCTGATCGTCGGACGCCGCGATTTGCTGCCAGGCGTAAAGGCAGGTTTCCCCCGCCGTGCCCCGCCCGGAGGCATAGGAAAACGGGCCAAAGGCGTTTTGCAGGAAAACCGCCGACGGCACCATCGCCACCCCGGGGAAAGCGGCCCGGAGTTCCCGATCGAGGTCGGCCGCGGTCTTGATGGGGCGAGGATCGGGATCCTTGACGTTGGCCACCGCGCCCGAGGACAGGCGGATCTTGAAGTAGTTGTCGCCCGGCGTCGTTGAGGCCGTCGCCAGCATCACCGATTGCTGGAGACCGTCCGGATTGGTGCGTTGGAGCACGGCTGCGATCTCGGGACCACCCGGCGGCGGAAAGATCACCGCCTGCGACACGGCGACGCTTTCCACAGAGGCAAGGCGCACGATATCCGGCTGGCTCGCGCAGCCCGCCACACCCGCCGATACAACCAAAATGAGTAGTAATCTCTGTGTCATCGAAAAATCAATTCTAGGTTCAAGACTTCCACACGCAAATGTTTCAAAGAAACAATTGCAGCAACAAATGCGATATACATGACGAGAACTTGCTAATCATTAATACGAAATTACACTTAACACGACGTTAACCATACTGTTGATTATGGCAAAACGGTTCGCGAAAACTCACGCCGCGGCCATTCATCAGAAGTTGTTTCAAAACAAAAGGATAAGGCGCTTCCGGTGAACCCGTTTCACCAAAAGCGCCCCCATATTCATCCTGCATTCGGCAATAGCCCTGCTTTTTGTGCTGGACGGTCATCGGGTGCCGTCAGGCGGCGCCCCCGCGCGAGGCCGCCGACACGGAGCGCGAGGCGGATCCGGGTTCCCCGGCCGACGGCGCGAGCACCAACGGGCGGACAATCCAGTTTCTGGTGGCCTAAAAGCCAGTAGCGCTTCACATCGCCGAAAATCACCAATATGTCGTGGTTCTGGGTTGGGAGCGTTCACTCGACTCAACCAAGGGAATAAACTACCGCGTAAAAAAACTGCGAAATGCGGCAATTACCGAGGAATGAGGATGACCGAGGACCTTGGCCTTAGCGGACAGCGCTTTGTCCCGACGATTGGCGGCAACATCTTCCTCGAACATATGCATCGCTACCATCTCGCCCAAAATCTTGCCAAAGACAAAGATGTATTGGATATAGCGAGCGGCGAAGGGATAGGCTCCGCACTGCTGGCAAAGACAGCCCGCTCCGTCGTCGGAGTTGATGCGTCTCGCGATGCGGTCCTACAAGCCCAAAGTAAATATAAGAGTGAAAACCTATCTTTTGTGACAGGAGAGTATAGCTCCATACCCTTGCCAGAAAAGTCTATTGATACGGTCGTTGCCTTTGAGGCACAGCAATATATTGTAAATTATGACAAGTTCTTTTCAGAGATTAAGCGCGTTCTACGGGACGGTGGCGCATTGATCATATCAATTCCTGATAATTCCCACCGTGACAAGACAGATTCGCTAAACGAGCCAAGCGTAAGAGAATTATTCAAAGCCGATTTCGAAAAACGACTTCGCACGCATTTCTCTCACGTGACCATGCATGGTCAAAAAATTGGCTTTGGTTCCGTTATCGCCGCTGAAAATGAACCTAGTCTGTTTTTTGAAACCGATTCCAAGAACTATTCAACCACGGCGGGTGTGACAAATCCATCGGTCCTGATCGCGGTCGCATCGAACACTCCGGTACAGAGCGTAAGTGTCGGCGGACTATTCTCCCAGGATATCAAGGATTCCGAGCTGTTCTTGACAGCTCTGGACCTCGAGCGAGCCCAATGGTCCGACACCTTGATAAAAGACATCGACCAGATTACCGACGAAGTGGAGTTTTTGAAGCGAGAGAATTGGATGGGCCGTTCCTCTTTAGGAAGGCTCATCACTCACCTGATCTACGTTCAGTTTCTCTACACCCTATCGAAAATGCGGCTGGTTAGTTCCCGGCGACGGAAGAAATTGCTGAGATCGGCGGAGAAGAGAGATCCGATTTTGTTTTTACGCCGCTTGGATCAATTTTTTACCAACGTCCCCAAGAAAATTTCAAAAAATGAGGTTATCTCAGCGTTCCGTGAAAATATATTTTCGCGCCATGGATTGAGAGTGACGGCTATCGTGCCGAACTACAACCATGCCCGCTATCTCCCCCAAAGGCTCGACAGTATTCTATCGCAGACATATGAGTTGATAGACATCATCGTTCTCGATGATTGCTCTACAGATGACAGCAGATCGGTCATAGATTCTTATGTGGAGCGCTATCCGAAACGGATCCGAACCGTATACAATTCGGAAAACTCTGGAAACGTCTTTCGCCAATGGCAGAAGGGGCATGCGCACGCGACCGGCGATCTGATCTGGATCTGCGAAAGCGACGACTTTTGCGAGCCGACGTTCGTCGAGCGCATGATAGGCGCCTTTCGCGATCCCAGCGTGATGCTGGCCTTCGGCAGAATTCAATTCGCCGATAGTGAGGGGAATTTCATGGCCGGGCTGGACCGTTACCGCGAGGATAGCGAAGCCGGTATCTGGAACACGCCGATCGTTCGCCCCGCCGCGACTTGGTTTCGGGCCGGGTTTGGCGTGAAAAACGTCATTGCCAACGTGGGTGGCAGCCTGTGGCGCCGCTTTGATATTCCTGACCGGGTATGGGAAGAAGCTCGAAACTTCAGGATCATGGGGGATTGGTATCTCTATTCGGCCATAGCCGGTGGCGGCCAGATCGCCTATGAACCGAGCGCGACCAGTTCCTTCCGGATTCACCAGGGTAATACGTCGGGCCACGGCGCACAGTCCAAGCCGGAGTACTGCAAGGAATATTATCGGCTCATGGCGGCGCTGAAAGCGCGATGGGCCATCCCGGACGAAACGGTGGACCGGTTCTTGGCCTCTTGCCGCGGCGTTTTCCTGGCGGCCGGCGGGAGCAGCTCCGTTTTCGATGAGATCCTGGATGCGCCCACTCTCCGCGCCCTGCCCCAAAGCGACGTGCATGTTCTCATCGGAATTCTAAGCTTCTCTTTTGGTGGCGGCGAGATATTCCCCATTCATTTGGCGAACGCACTTCGCAGGCAAGGGATCATGGTGTCGATCCTGCAAATGAACAACATCGACTATCATCCCGACGTAAGATCAATGCTCGATCCGGGAATTCCCATTTACACAGCCAAGGATGTTCGCGAAGTCGGCGTCGAGCAGTTCTTGAAGAATGCCGGCATTTCCATCGTTCATTCGCATGTTGCCAGTGTGGAAGCGTTCCTGCTGGAGCAAAAAGGCGTTTCCATTCCCTATATCGTGACGCTTCATGGATCGTATGAGGCCATGAATATATCAGCGAAAAAGATTAGCCAGTGGAGCAGGAAGATCGACAAACTGGCTTACTTGGCGGACCGCAATCTCACTCCCTTCAAGGGCCTCAAGGTTGAGAGCAGCAAATTCCTGAAGGTGAGAAATGCGATGCCTGTCGATACCGTTCCTTTCCCTGGAGGCCGCCAGAAGCTGGACATACCTGAGGATGCCATTGTCTTTTCACTGGTCGGCCGAGGGGTGGAGGGCAAGGGCTGGGCGGAGGCCGTGAAGGCCTATCTTCTGCTGCGTCAACGGCGGCCGGAGGCGCGGATGGCTCTGCTGATGGCCGGCGAGGGGCCCTCTTCCGAGGCCGCAAGGCGCCTGGCCCAAGCGGATCCGTCGATCCATTTCCTCGGCTTCGTCAAAGAGATCTATGGGCTGTACCGCATGAGCGACGTAGCCCTGGTTCCGACGCGCTTTCCGGGCGAATCCTTCCCTCTTTGCCTGATACAGGCGCTTCAGGTCGGCGTGCCTTGCGTCGCCACGGACATTGGAGAGATCAAGACAATGTCTCAGATCGAGGGCAAGCAAGCCGGCATCATGATTTCAAACAACGCCGATGATGCCCAGTTCGTGGATGAGCTGACGGCGGCCATGGAATCGATATTGGATGTTGAGGTCCGTGCCGAACTTCAGGCCAATGCCAGGGCGCTCAGCGGGACATATGACATAGACGCCCTGGCGGGCGACTATATCGTGGAATATCGCTCTATATTAGAGCAGCGTTTAACTGCGTAATGTGTCGTAGACTAGAGCAATTCCAGCAAAAGTGGGAACCGGTTTTGCGTCTGGAATTGTGTAACAAAGAGACAGAGCTTTCCCCGTGAACTCATTTTCACAGGAGAAGCGCTGGTGGGAGTCCCAATGAAAATACTTGTGCTGGGAGGCGGCGGCTTCATTGGCTTCCATCTTGTCAATGACCTGGTCGCGGCCGGACATGTTGTCAAGGTTCTGGGCAGAAACCGGGTCCCATCTCGTCCATTGTTGCCTGACGTCCAATATATCTCGGGAGACTTGGCGGACAGCAAGCTTTTGCGAGACGCCTTGCAGGACGTCGACGCGGTGGCCCATCTTGCAAGTGGGACGGTGCCCGCCACAGCCGACAAGGATCCGGGCCGGGACATACAGATCAACCTTCTTGGCACCTTGAGCGTTCTGGACGACATGGCGGCGTGCGGGGTTAAGCGCCTGTTGTATGTGTCATCCGGTGGAACCGTTTACGGCAAGCCACAGGAAATTCCGATACCCGAAGGGCACATACTCGACCCGATCTCTTCCTACGGGATCGTGAAAGTCGCCATTGAATCCTACCTCAAGCTTTATGAAACAAAGTTCGGGCTGCGGCCGATCGTGATCCGTGCATCCAACCCCTACGGCCCCTACCAAGGCAATCTCGGTGTGCAAGGCATCATCGGCACCTATCTGAATCGGGCACTGAACCAACAGCCGCTCGAAATATGGGGCGATGGGTCGGCCATAAGAGATTACATCTACATCAAAGACCTTACGAGCCTTTGTGTCGCGGCGTTGGAAAGCGAAAAGATAGGTATCTATAACGGCGGCAGCGGGACAGGAACATCCGTGTCGCACATCGCCGAGGTTATTAGCGAAGTCGTCGGCAGTCCGATACCGATCATCTATAAACCCGCTCGTAGTCTTGATGTCCCCATCTCGGTTCTTGATATCGAGCGCGCCAAGCTGGACTTCAATTGGGATACCAAGATCGGATTGAGGGAAGGCGTAGCCAGTGTCTGGTCATGGCTGAAAGCCAACCATGCCGCTTCGTAGGGCAGTTGGAGGCCTGAACGGGCTGCGTCATGTGGGGCCATGGGCGTTCGCGCATCAATGGACATATTCGGCTGGATAAAACCGGGGCAACGGCGTGGCGGTCTTTGTTTCCGTGATAACGCTGATGAAAAACAAGTCCCTAACCAACTATGTATGCACACTGATCCAAAAGGGCGGATATGCTGGAAGACGGGTAGAGGCGAGCAACGATTTCCATCGGTGAAAGCGGTCAATCTATCTGGTCGATGTGGGGCAATCCTGGAGCCAACCATTCATGCAAATTGCGTCTTTTCCGATTTCTGGTCCGACCCTGATTGTCCATCATCGCAACGTCGATAGCCGTGGATATTTCTTGGAGACCTTTCGACTGGATCTATTTGAGCAAGTGGTCGGGCAGGTTGTCTTCGTTCAGGACAATCAGTCGATGTCAGCCGAGGTTGGAACGGTGCGTGGCCTGCATTTCCAGCTCAATCCGAAGGCGCAGGGCAAGCTTGTCCGCTGCCTTGCCGGCGCGGTCCTGGACATTGCCGTCGATATCCGCCGGGGATCGCCAACCTACGGCCAGCACGTCAAGGTCGAGCTGTCCGCCGAGAATGATCATCAGCTGTGGATACCATCCGGCTTTGCGCATGGGTTCTGCACCTTGGAGCCAAACAGCGTCATCGCCTACAAGGTCACCGATTACTACAGCCCCCAGCATGACCGCGGCCTGCGCTGGAACGACCCGGCGCTCGACATCGACTGGCCGGTGACCGAGGACAAGGCCGTTCTTTCGGCCAAGGATCGGGTGCAACCGCTTCTCGCCGAACTCGATTCCAACTTCGTCTTCGCCGGCTGAGTTCCCGCTGGCCTTTCTTATCTTTTCCTGAGGCAGGGTATTCTCATGCGCGTTCTCGTCACCGGCGGCGCCGGTTTCATTGGGTCAGCCGTCGTCCGCCATCTCGTGCTCGTCAAGGGCTACGAGGTGCTGACCGTCGACAAGCTCACCTACGCCGGCACGCTCACCTCGCTGCGGGCCGTCGACAATCATCCGAACCATCGTTTCCTCAAGGCGGACATCTGCGACCGTCAGGCGATCACCGAGGCCTACGACAGCTTCCGGCCGGACCGGGTGATGCATCTCGCCGCCGAGAGCCACGTCGACCGTTCGATCACCGGCGCGCGCGACTTCGTCGAGACCAACGTCATCGGCACCTTCACCATGCTGGAGGCGGCGCGCCTTTATTGGAATGGTCTTTCCGACGGCGAGAAAGCCGCCTTCCGCTTCCTGCATGTGTCGACCGACGAGGTCTATGGATCGCTTGGAGACGAGGGCCTGTTCACCGAAGAGACCTCTTACGATCCCTCTTCGCCCTATTCGGCGTCGAAGGCATCGTCGGACCATCTGGCCAAGGCCTGGCAGCGGACCTATGGCTTGCCGGTCGTGGTGTCCAATTGCTCCAACAATTACGGCCCCTATCACTTCCCCGAGAAGCTGATCCCGCTGATGATCATCAATGCCCTTGAGGGCAAGCCGCTGCCGGTCTACGGCAACGGCGCCAACATCCGCGACTGGCTGTATGTCGAAGACCACGCCCGCGCGCTCGACCTGATCGCCGAGCGTGGCCGTCCCGGCGAGACCTACAACGTCGGTGGCCGCAACGAGCGGAAGAACCTCGACGTGGTCCAGACGATCTGCGCACTGATGGATCGCCACCACCCGGCCGGCGCCCCGCATGACCGCCTGATCACCTATGTCGCCGATCGTCCCGGCCATGACGTCCGCTACGCCATCGACGCGACAAAGCTGGAAAGGGAACTCGGCTGGAAGGCCGAGGAGAACTTCGAGAGCGGTATCGACAAGACGGTGCGGTGGTATCTTCAGAACGACTGGTGGTGGGCGCCGCTGCGCAAAGGCTATGATGGTAGCCGCCTCGGTCTCCTCAAACCGGCAGAGACGAAGGCATGATCCGCCGCATCCTGGTGACCGGGACCGATGGACAAGTGGTCGGCTCGCTCCTCGAAAAAGCGGCGACACGGACCGACATCGAACTGCTGCCGATCGGCCGACCGGAGCTCGATCTCGCCGCCACGGACAAGATCGCCCCGGCGATCGAAGCGCTGAGGCCCGACGTCATCCTGTCGGTGGCCGCCTATACGGCGGTCGACGCCGCGGAAAGCGACGAAGCGACGGCGCTCGCCGTCAACGGCACGGCGGTCGGCGAGATCGGCAAGGCGGCGGCACGGCTCGGCGTACCGGTGGTGCATCTTTCCACCGACTATGTGTTCTCCGGCGACAAGCCTTCGCCTTATGTCGAGAGCGATCCCACGGGGCCGCTGTCGGCCTATGGCCGCACCAAGCTGGCCGGAGAACTGGCGCTCGCCACCGCCACGGCCAACCATGCCATTCTCAGGACGGCCTGGGTCTACTCGCCCTTCGGCAAGAACTTCGTCAAAACCATGCTGCGGCTTGGCGAAACGCGCGATAGCCTCGGGGTCGTTGCCGACCAGATCGGCAACCCCACCTCGGCGCTGGATATCGCCGACGGTCTTCTCAAGGTGGCGGGCAACCTCATCGCCTCGGGCGACCCGGCCCTGCGCGGCATCTTCCATATGACCGGCGATGGCGAGACGAGCTGGGCGGGCTTTGCGGCGGAAATCTTCCGCCTGTCGGCGGCCCTCGGCGGCAAGTCCGTCACGGTCGATCCGATCCCGACCAGCGCTTATCCGACGCCGGCAAAAAGGCCGGGCAACTCACGGCTCGACTGTGGCAAGATCGAGCGGCTGCACGGCGTTCGCCTGCCAAACTGGCAGGGCTCGACGGAACGGGTCGTCCGGCGGCTCGTCGCCGGCTGACAGAAGAATCATGAACTCGGCGCCACACGGGTTTCAGAGCCTGACTCGAAATTCGCTGGGGTGAGGCAGATGGCGACGAGTTCGAGAACCGGAGCGGAGCGAACTTGAGGTTCGTGAGCACCGGAAGCGCAGAAATCGAAGCTAGATGCCCGCCCCAGTAGAGTTTCGGGGCAGGCTCTCAGGCAGTGACTTAATGGGAGGTCGTTTGATGAAGGGGATCATTCTAGCCGGCGGCTCGGGCACGCGGCTGCATCCGATGACGCTGGTGACATCCAAGCAGCTGATGCCGATCTACGACAAGCCGATGATCTACTATCCGCTGTCCGCCCTGATGCTGGCCGGCATCCGTGACATCCTGATCATCTCGACGCCGCACGACCTGCCGAGCTTCCGCCGGCTGCTGGGCGATGGAGCGCAGTGGGGCATCTCGCTTTCCTATGCCGAGCAGCCGTCGCCGGACGGCCTCGCTCAGGCCTATATCATTGGCGCCGACTTCGTCGGCTCCGAGCCATCCTGCCTGATCCTGGGCGACAACATCTTCCACGGCCACGGCCTCACCGACCTGTTCGCCAGCGCGGCGTCGCGCTCGGAGGGCGCGACGGTGTTCGCCTATCACGTCACCGACCCCGAGCGTTACGGCGTGGTGGAGTTTGACGCGACAATGCGGGCGATGTCGATCGAGGAAAAGCCCGCCAAGCCGAAGTCCAACTGGGCGGTCACCGGGCTCTATTTCTATGACAAGGATGTGGTGGATATCGCCGCCAACTTGAAGCCTTCGGCGCGCGGCGAACTCGAGATCACCGACGTCAACAAGACCTATCTTGAGCGCGGCCGTCTCAATGTCGAGCTGATGGGCCGGGGCTACGCCTGGCTTGATACCGGAACGCCCGACAGCCTTCTGGAGGCAGGCGACTTTGTCGGCACGCTGCAGCGCCGGCAAGGCATCAAGATCGCCTGCCCCGAGGAGATCGCCTTCCGCAACGGCTTCATCGACCACAACCAGCTGGAGGCCCTTGGAAAGAAGCTCGGAAAGAGCGAATACGGCCGGTATCTTCTCAATCTACGCTCCGGGCTGATTTGACCCGAAATGTTTCCGGTGAACTGTTTCACCGGAAACACTCCCGCACGCGACCAGCACCCAATCTCCGACGTTTGAATCGACGGCGCGACGGCTAATGCCAAGGTGCCTTGAAAATAACCCTTGGTATTCTGCTTGTCGATCTCTCATGTCCCTGATGCAAATGAGAAATCGACAATGGTTCAATGAGCGGATGCGTCAGCATCTTCGACAATTGGTATAATCGTCGACGAAAGCAACGTATCTGGGGTATGCGGCCGAGCTTTGCCGCATCGATCGACCTTCTCCCATTCAAACACGCGTTGGCCGGCGCAGTTTGCGCCTGTTACAAACCCCTTCGCTCGCGGCAATTGCGAGCGAAGTGCACGCCTCTATCAAACCGTTCATCCACAGCCCTTGTCACAATCGCAAAATCTAAGCCCAGAGCGACCGATTCAGGCAACACAAGGTTGCGTTTGCGTTGCATTTTGGAAGAAGGAGTGAGAGAAATCGGACGGTGGGATATTTAACGAGTTGGCTTTGGGCGGTGGCACAGATTTTTCTGTCCAACGAGGCGACGAAACAGTTTGGAACAATTCAGCAGCGGAAAGCGTGTTCATCGCGGAAGCTGCAATGATAGCGTGCAAGGCCTATAGCATGATCAGGTAAAAACTAATGTCTCTGAGTATGAGGAATATTTCCTCACCCAGAGACAGCGTTATTCGGAACCTTTTCATATCGACAGCGGTTGTCTAGAGCGCCAGCTACGCGAGCTAAGACTGTTGCCATGCCCCTGGCGGCAACTCATGGAGAATATCTATTGCCAGACGTATGTTTCTCAGTTGTAACGGTGCTCTACAATAGCAATGCTGTTGTCTTTGACATGCTAAGCAGCATTCCGCCGGGAATCGAGATCATACTCGTTGACAATGGAAACGACTCGCCTGATCTATCGAAGTTACCCAGCGGGGCCAAGTACTTTAAAAGTGGCAAGAATATTGGGTTTGGACAGGCCTGCAACTTCGGAGCAGAAGCCGCAACTGGTGATTTTATTCTTTTCCTAAATCCAGATGCAATCCTGATGGGTGGCTTCTTCGATGCATTACGTATTGCTGTAAATAATTACGCTGACTGCTCAGCTTTTTGCGCAGCAACCTATGTACAAAGCCGCCTTCACTTCCAAAACATAACATGGATTGAGTGCAAGCTGAAAGGCGAGCGTCCAGCCATGATATTGGACACCAATTTTTCCGGCGACTGCTGTGTACGTTTTGCCAACGGGGGAGCGTTTGCCATCCGCCGGTCATTGTTTCTTGAGATGGGGGGATTTGATCCAAATATCTTCTTGTATTTTGAGGACGACGACTTGAGTTGGCGCCTCCTGCAAAGCGGCCAGCCTATTATCTTGGTCTCCGATGCCAAGGTTGAGCATGTCCTTGGTAAATCGACCCCCCCGAGCCGGTTCGTGGAATTCTTGCGCGGCTACGGAAAAGAAAGCTCAATAGCCTATCTGAGCTGCAAGTATGGCTTACAAGATAGAGCAAATTTTGTTCTTTTGAAAATCATCAAGAAAATAATCATATCCTCTCTAAGCTTCAATATGCGCCGGCTCTACCACCAGCTTGGACGGTTAAAAGCAAGAATTGAGCGACCGACAACTCAGGTTGATTGAATACGGAGAGCATCCGGTCGACGACCTTCACGTCGAGGTTCGGACGGCTGAGGGTCAGCTTTAGATGTTCGGCGGCTTCGACCGTCCCGGTGGCCCGCCTTAGTCGAGCTTCCTCGCAAAGCCACACGACACGCCGCCGACGGCTCCCAAGCCATCTCTTCGACGCGCATCAATGCCGCGGGTCGCCACCTCAGGAAACATCTCTGGCAAAGGTATAGAAGCGATGGCCGAAATAGCTGACAACGGCCGGCGCCAGCACGCCAATGACGTGAGCGACGTCTTCCGGGTGCCAAATGAACCCGATGGCGGGAAAGACGATTCTGGCCAAGGCAACGCTGATTGACCAGACCATGGCAAGGGACACGAGATTGACCATGGTGAAGCGCCACAATTCCGAGGCTAAAGACCGTCCAGAGGGTACGAAGACAAAGATCCTGGCCAGCACATAGGCGGTCAGCATGCCGAGCAGATAGGCAAGGACGACGGCAATCTCAAACCGGACGAAATAGCTCAGGCCATAGCGACTGCCGAGATTGACAATCGCTGCGACGCCACCGGTCATCAGGAAACGAAGGAACTCTCGCGAAAGCATGCAGGCCTACCCCCACACCGACGGATCGTCGATGGCCGCTGCCATCAACCGGCCATATCGTGCGCCTTCGGAAATGCCCCGGTCTTCCGGATAATAGAAACAAGTGTCGGCGATCTGCAATCCGGCAATGGAGGTCTGGACCGGGGGAATGTGCGCGGCGAACCCGGGCGGGCACACCGGTTGGGCATGGGTCAGCCGCCCGACGCGGGCGGCGATCAGATCGGCGTCGGTCAATTGCGGGTTGACCAGCTTGAGATAACCAAAGGCTTCGGCCAACAGTTCCTCATTCGACATTGCCCACTTCGGGTTGGTCACCGGCATATAATAGGGCACGTAGACGATGGTATCGCCGGTCTGGCGGAGATTGGAAAACTCGACGATGCCGGGGATGGCGATGCGGTTGTCGGTGATGTTGACCCAGAAGTGCGGCGTGACCGACCGCTTCAATTTGAAGATCAGGCAGGCGACGCCGATGTTCAGGATGGCCTCGTAGGCCGCCTTGCTCGCCGCCGGCAAGGTTGGGACAAGGTCCGGTATCAGGGAAATGGGCACGGTTGAGATCACCGCGTCGTAGGCTTCTTCCTGTCCGCCCGCGACCACGCCGGTGACACGACCGCCGATACTGACAATCTCCGACACTGGCGCCGACAGGCGTATTTCACCGCCGAGGCGCTCGATGGCGCCGACCAGCGCCGTCACCAGGGTTTCGCTTCCCCCGTCGATGTAGCCGAGTTCTTCCTGCATCAGGGACCGGCGCGAGGAGCCCACCCGCTTGATGCGGGTCCAGATCCATGCCGCCGAGACATTGTCGGCATATTGATAGAACTTCAGGTCGAACAGCGGCCGCCACAGCTTGTCGTAGACCCGCTTGCCGCACCAACGTTCGATCCACGACTTGGCGGCGGTGGTCTCCAGATTGCCCGGGCTTTTCCGCTTGACGGAAACAAACATCATCAAGCCATAGCGCAGCTTATCGATCAGGTTCAGCGCCGGAAAGCGCAACAAAGCGAGGGGGTTACCCCACTCGTGCAGCGCCCCGTCGACAAAATAGCCCATCGACGTCGGCACCCAGCGCATGCGATCGCCGATCCCGAGTTCCTCCATCAAGTCGAAGGTCGCCTGATCCGGCTTGCACACGAAGTGATAGTAACGTTCGATCGACAGGCCATCGAAATCGAAATGGGCGGCCATGCCGCCAGCCACCGCGTCAGCCTCGTAAACGGTGACGCGATGCCCGGCCTTGACTGCGTGATAGGCAGCGGCCAGCCCCATGGCGCCGCCGCCTATGATTGCGACTCGCTTCACGGCTCAAAACTCCAGCACGATGTCGGAATAGGTCGGATCCTGGAAGGTCTGATGCAGCGCATCCGCCAGAGGCGTCGCTTTCACGCCGAATATCCCCGGCCAGTCGATGACTTCGAACACGTCCGGTGTGACCAGCGCCTTGAGCTGCTGGGTGGTAAAGGGCGGATCGCGATCGACCAGAGCATAGGTCTTGAGCAGCAACCAGAATAGCGAATAGGGAATCCGGACAATGGGGGTCGAGGCGCGGATCGCCGTCTTCACCGCGCGGATCAGATCTATATAGTCGATCTTTTCCTGGCCCGAGATGTTGAACGCCTGGCCCGGTCGGGGCGTTTCGATACAGGAAATGATGATCTCGCACAGATCGCCGACATAAAGCGGCTGGCGCAGGTAACGCCCCGAACCTGGCACCGGGAAGATCGGAGAGCGTTGAATGAAACGGGCGAGCCAGCCGAGGTGCTTGCGATCGAACCAGCCGAACATCAAGGTCGGCCGCAAGACGCAGACCGGCAGGCCGCTGGCGACCACGAGCTTCTCCTGGGCCTTCTTGGATTCGGTGTAGAAGTCGCGGGCTTGCGAATTGACCACCGACGAGCTGATGTGAACCACGTTGGCGACGGCATGACGCAACGCCGCGGCGACGGCATGCTCGCTGGCAGTAATGTTGTTGCTGGTGAAGGGCCGTTCGTCCACCCCGCCGATCTGGGCGTGGTTCAGCACCACGGTGTCGGCCCCGGCGAAGGCGTCTTGCCAAGCACCGGCGTGGGCCATGTCGGCCTCGATCACCTCGACGCCGGGATGCAGTTTCGCCAGGATCGCCGTATTGGCGGGATGTTTGTCGATGGCGACGATATGGCCTATTCCGCGCGCCTCCAGCCGCTGGATCAGATTTTGGCCCACCAGGCCGGCGCCACCGGTAATAACGATCTTTCGCTCGCTCGAAATCGGCACAACAGCCCCCAGAGGTCAGAGTTTGGTCTTGTGGAAGATGGCCGCCGGAACGTTGCGGACAATTGCCATGATGAAGCGCCAGAAGGCTGGGGCATAGACGATCGGCTTCCCCTTGACCGCCGAGGCGACGATGATGGCACCAAGCGTCTCCGGCTTGGCCCACAACAGCCCCTTGCGGGTAATCCCCGCGGTCATCGGCGTGTCAACGAAGCCGGGCTTGATCAACACGGCACGGGCCCCACTGCCAGCCAGACGATGAGCGATACCCTGGACCAGCACGCCAAGGCCGGCCTTCGATGCACCATAAACATAGTTCGACCGCCGCCCGCGATCACCGGCCACCGAGCCTATGACAACAAGAACGCCGAAGCCCTGCCGTTCGAGAACCGTCGCGCCGGCCTGACACCAGGCGGCGGCACTGGTGAAGTTGGTGCGGAACAGATCGGCGGTCGCCTTGGGGTCCGTTTCGAATTCGGCCTGATCGCCGAGCGCGCCATAGGCCAGCAACAGCACATCTAGACCACCGAGCGTCTCGACAAATCCCGTCAACGACGCCACGGCATCGGCGGTGGCACAATCCAGACCGACGGTGGTCGCGCCAGCGGCGCCACGCACCAGCAAGTCCTTGGCGATCGCCTCCAGCCGGGTCACATCGCGTCCGACCAGGATCATCTCGGCGCCTTGCCCGGCCCATCGCCGCGCCGCGGCTTCCGCCATGGCCGAGGTGGCGCCCAGGATCACGATACGCTTCACAACATCAGTCATCGAGTGAGACCCTTCGCCAGAAATCGGAATTCATCTTGGGATCCTTCAAGCCAGCGAAGCGCTGCCAATCGGGAAAGGAACGCCGGAACATGTCGGCGGGCATGCGCCCGTCTTTCGCCGGATAGAGTGCGCCACCGGCATCGGCCACGATCCGGTCGAGCCGGGCCATCAGAGCCAGCGTCTCGACGCCGCGATTGGGAAAGTCGAGGGCCAAGGTGGCACCAGGGCGCGGAAACGACAACAGGCCGGGCGAGGCAACATCGCCGAATGTCTTGAGCACAGCCAGGAACGAGGCCTGACCCGAGCGCGATATTTCGTCGAGAAGAACGCCCATCACGGCGCGGTCGCTGCCGGGTGGAACGACGCACTGGTATTGCATCATGCCGCGCCGACCATAGAGGCGATTCCAGTTCAAGACGGCGTCGAGCGGATAGAAATAGGTCGCATAGTGCTGGCGCTGGTGGCGAGGCTTCATCTTGTGAAGGCGGAAATAGAACTCATTGAAGGCCGCGACCGAAAGGCGATTGAGCGCAAAACCGGGCAGTTCGAGCGGCATGCTCTTCCAGGTTCGGTCGGAATGGATGGTATACGCACCGTCGGAGGCCCAATTGGCGCGGGTGAAGACACCGCGTCCCGTCCGAGCGCCACGGCTCATGCAGTCGATCCAGGCGACGGTATGTTCGTGACTGACCGTGCTTTCGTCAGCCAGAGCCCAGAAGGCACCCAGATTGTCGTAAGGGATGGTTTCGACATCAAGATAGGCGCTGCCTACCCGGACCAGCTGCAACTCGACCCATTCAATCACGCCCGTCAGACCGAGACCGCCGATGGTCGCGGCGAACAAATCCGGCCGGTCGTTCGGGCCGATGGTCAGACGCGCCCCATCGCCGCTGATCAGGCCGAGCGATCGGACACTGCACCCCATGCTGCCGAAGCGATGGTGATTTTTGCCGTGGACGTCGTTGGCAACGGCGCCACCCAACGTAACGAAACGCGTTCCCGGAGTCGTCGGCAAGAACCAACCCTGCGGCACCACGACCTGCAGGATATGCGACAGGCTGATGCCGGCCTCGGCAACCAGTCGACCGGTGTCGCGATCGAAGGAGATGAAGCGATCGACGCCGGTCATGTCGATAAGAAGGCCGGGGCCGTTGAGACAGGAGTCCCCGTAGGATCGGCGCAGACCGGTCGCCAACCGACTGGGCCGCGTGGCGTCAACGGCGAGACCGGAGAGTTGATCGGCAAAGGTCGGATGGGCGAGCCGTTGAGGTTCGCGTCGTACCCTTCCCCAGGAAAAGACGTCGGTGCGGTCGGTGAAGCGGGGTATCGAAGATCTGAGCATGTATGCCTACACCATTGCCGCAACGAATAAGGCCGTCATTGTCGCGCCGTAGAAAAGGGAAACCTTATCCTTCAGCGCGTAGGCGACGGGGTCGTCGTGCAGATCACCCCGATGGCAGACCAACCAGATGCGAGAGAGAAACAGGAAGATGACGATCGGGAAGCCCCAGAGAAAATCGGGCCGATGATAAACCCCTGCCGGGAAGGCATCATCAATGAGATAGAGCACCATGATCAGCACCGTCGCCAAGGTGGATCCGACGCCCAGTGCTAGGACCAGTGGCGCATCGGCGGCTTCATAGCCGCGCCCCAAGGTTCGCTCGAGGCCGTGTTCGGCCATGCGCTTGATCTCGGTCAGACGCTTGGCCAAGGAAAGCGAAAGAAAGGTAAACATGGAGAACACGATCAGCCACGGCGACGGCTTGGCGTGGGTGATGGCAATACCGAGGGCCAGACGAAGACTGAACATCGTGGCGAGGAGAAAGACGTCGATGATCGGCTCGCGCTTGAAGCGGAAAGAATAGGCGAGGCTGATAACGAGGTAGAGCGACAAAACCCCGACCACAGCAGGCCCGAGCGCCAATCCCGCGGCCAGCGAGCCCAGGCCACAGCTGGCAATAAGGGTGACGCCGCCAATAATCGATAGCCGACCGCTGGCCAGGGGACGATTTCGCTTCGACCAGTGCTGGCGATCCTCGGAAAGGTCCCACAAGTCATTGAGAACATAGGTCGCCGACGCAAGCAGGCCGATGGCGATGAAGCCGATCAGCACACGCAGCCAATCCCAGGGGTCGAACAGTTGGCCGCTGAGAATCAACGGCACGAACACCAAGCCGTTCTTGACCCACTGATGCAGACGCAGACTGCGCCGCAGCACGGCAAGTAAGCCGCCGCGGCCCGTGGCGGTATGCAGCCATTGGCCATTTTGAGGAAGCGCCGCTTTTGGACCGGCCGTGGGTCCAACAACAATGGTACCGACGGCCGCTTTCCAGATGGCTGGATCGACCGAAGAATCGCCAGCATAGACAAAGCCTTCTGGAAATCGCTTGGCCAACAGGCTCGCCTTGTCGGCTCCCTTGAGACCGCCGCCTTCGTCGGAAGCGATGATCTCGGCAACGAAGGGGTAGTGCGCGGCCACCCGTTCGGCAATCGCCCGATCCGCCGCCGTCGTCAAGACAACGCGTCGGCCGAGGCTCGCTTCGCGTTCGGCAAAGGCGACGACTTCCGCCACCGACGGAAGATAGGCGATGTCTTCGGCGGTAAGAGATGACAGTATTTGGGTTTTGAAATACCCCCTCCCCCGCATCAACCAGCTAGGCGCCTTGAAAACAGCCAGCCCGCGTCGCCTGATGAAACAGACCACAGCTTCATGGAGCGTATCTGTCGCCAGAAGCGCCCCATCCATATCCAGGACGAGGGGAACAGATAAACCGAAATTCAGAGATGGAATTTTCTCTTCACCCGTTTCCACATCAAAGTCCATTTTACGGCTTTTCTTCTGTTCAGCCCGGCAATCTAAATACCGGATCATCAAAACCACAGGCTATGACTTGAAGTCACCTTGATAAGACGGATTTCGTTCAGAACGACGTCGCGAAATGACGCATTCCGCTTTTCGACTCGCCGAAATCAAGGTCGCTCAGATACCCACCCCAAATCGAATTTAGCGCGCCTTCACCGACGGAGCCACCGCGTTTCAGTTCCACGCCACATCGCAGCCGGAAACCACCGTCCTATTCATTCCAGCTAACAACCCAGTGAATCCAACACTGGAATCGATGAGGCTCTTTTGACCCGGCGGCGTGTCCGACTGACAGACGACGACCGCGCCGATCGGCAGCCCACCAAGGTACGGCTTGGGGTCTTCCAGAATATCTTTCAGACGATCGTCCTTCGCCCAAGACGGGACCATCAAGCTCCGTCTTTCCGCGTAATAGGAAAGCTCCGAGGACCAGTCATAACCAAACCCGATGATAACGCTATCCTGAGGCGTTTTTTCCTTGATGAATCTAGCCAGTTGCATCGTTTGGCTGTCTTGAAGACTAGCCCCGTTCCGCACGGCGTGAAAATAACTCTGGCCGCCGGCAAAGAATACAAACTCGCAACTGATCATCAAGACAAATAAAGAAACAACTCCGAGCAACGGTCGAACTCGTTCGACCTCATGGACAACAAAGGCAACCGCAAGGATCAGATAGATTGAAATGGCATATTGATAATAGTTATGAACAAAATGCAGGTTTGAAAATAGCAAAAGCCCCCCGAAAAATCCAGGGAGCACCAATAGAGCACTCTTCATGCACTTCGGCTTCAGAAAGAAAACAACTCCAAATAATAATATGACGACCTCTAGCGACGCAACGGTTTGTGGGAAAATTCTACTGTGAACCACCAGCCAGAAAGGCCAACTGACCCTTTGCGCCCAGGATCCAAAATTCCAGCTCGTCAAGGCTGCCGACGTAAGGCTGTCTCCGAATGAATTCAGCGCCTTGCTTTGATCGGACCATTTCAACCAAAATTCAAAAAGGACGATGGAGACGATAACAGGCAGTACAAGCGGAAAAAATCTGAATACTTCGAAAATAGCCTTTCGGAAGGTGCGTTCGCCTTCCAGTTTGCTCGGCACGATCCGCCACATATAATCCAGAGCGATAACGCCCGCGACGATCGCCGCGGGTAGGAAAGTTGTGATCTTCTGCAAAGCTGCGAGCGTGGCAAAAAGTGTGGCAAAGGCTAGCTTCAGCAAAGATGGCGCCTGAACCCAGCGGATGACGCACGCAATGAAGCTGAGAGAAGCAAAAAGCGCGACCGATTCAATCATGAAAGTCCGCGACCAAAACAGGTAAATTGGCGATATCAAAAATAATATGACCGAGATTAGAAACACATCGCGCGATTTATAAAAATATCCGCTGATGACGCGCAGGGGTATCAACGTAAGCAAGAAAAATGCATAGGAAACACTTCGGCCGGCCCCATCGAGCGGTAAACCGGAAACTCTGGACACCCCCAGGACCATCCACTGATAAATAGGAAACTCGAACGGAATTGCCCAGGGTGCACCGAGGACTGGCGTTTCATAATTGAGAAGCGCCCCTCCATGACCCATCCAGTAAACCGATAGTGCCGTCTGCGTTTGCCGGAATGCATGCGCATCGAGAATAGGATAAGAAAATCCGAGAATGAATATCCAGACAGACTGAACCGCGGCCAAAAAAACTAAAAAAAGCAAAAATGTCCTTGAGAGGCGCATTTTCAGAAAAAGATTCAGTACATAGCAAGCTTTCGTCCGCATTTATACCGCCTGATCCAGTTTATTTTATTTCGAAACTCTTCGAGATAGAACGAAGAAGACAGCTTGTAGCCACAGTAATATTGCGTAATAATCTCCGCCGAGTGTCACTGGCGAGTCACTATTGCGCATTGATATGTCTGGGTAAGTTAGAGGACAACGGTTCTCCCCTCAAGCGTGTATCGAGCGCGCAGCCCCCCGTAGCCGACACGCCGCCGTTGGTGAGCAAGCTCTGCATGCCACCTTTCGTTCATCCCTGGTTATGAGAGCGATGCCTTTTTCGAAACACACCCGCATTGTTGCGACACCGGAGACACTTTTCTCGATCTCCGGACCGCCGTGCGCGAATGTAGAGATTTCCGGAGTAACACCGAAAGCGCCGTTCAATCAAAGCAGTTGAAAGTGGTGGGCCCGGCAGGACTCGAACCTGCAACCAGACCGTTATGAGCGGCCGGCTCTAACCATTGAGCTACAGGCCCATCAAGTACTTAGCGGATCACCGACAGGTTTTGGACCGTTTATGGATCGCGCTCGTCCCCTTGGGTGCCCGCGTTTTGGCATCTGCGAGACCGTGAAGCAAGCCCCAAACCGATGGGCGAACTCTGCATGCGGCATCCTGGTCAATCAGAAGGCACGGACAACCGCAACGCCTCCTCCATCTGGGCATCACGACGGTTCTTGACGCGCGCCCTGAGGATGTACGTCTTGATGGTCTGGACGTCGCACTCCATGGCCACCGCCATCTCCTCGTATGACATTCCACGACTGCGGAGATCGAATGCCAGGGCCTCATGGTCTGAGTGGCTACCGTTGACAGCAATTGTCTCTCGCGGCCGTGGCGGAGCAAATGGCACGACCCTGATGGCATCGTCGTCGCTAAGGTCGATCAGCTCCAGGACGGCGCCTTCATCAGGACGATCTTCGAACAGCCGCATGACCTCTTCTGTCGGCCTATCCAGGATCACACGACAACCGATTCGGCGCGCTGATTGAAGCGCAGGCTCGGTATAAGCGGATACCACTACAATGGTGCGCCCGAATACCGATCGAGCCGCCCTCGCTATGATTTCTCGTACAGCACCACAACTAGAGAAAAAGAAAATCAAGCGACCACCACCATTAGGTTACGTTTGTAACCTTGATATTTTAGGCGGCTGGTAGTTAACTGGTCTATAAAGAATATATAAATACCGCTAGTTCTCTCAAGAAGATAATGCGCGATAAACGCGGGTTCTGTAACTGCGTATCTGTGGGGGAAGTAATTAACTATGTCTGGTGGTGAGGATAAACTAGAAGGTATTGTGAGCGATGCATTGATTATCGATGATTGCATCTGCATCATCGAAGGTATCGGTCGCATGAATATCGACGAGGAATGCTCTCGGGCTGTCCACCGGGTGATGAGGACATCCGTGGAGCGCATTCTCGTGTCGGTGGATAGGCAGCGAATTGAGCCAGCACGACCTGGGCCGGGCTGAAAACAAAAAGGCCGCCCACCGGTTCCCCGGCAGGCGGCCTACTTTATGACGATCGATGCTCAGTGGATCTTCAGCCCGCTCCGGATAGCCATAGCGATGACATCCCAGAAATAAGCAATGGTCGAAGCGATTATAGCCCCGCCTAAACCAACCAGGGCGAACATGCCCATGCCCATGGCCTTGATTTTTCGCCACTCGGCAATGTCTGGGGATATGTCCTCATCAAGGCGCTTCTCGATTTTCTTGGCATGCTCGCGGGCCTGCGTGCTGATCTCCCCGACTATGACGACATCCTCGCGGAGCTTGCCGATCTCGTCCGCATGGTCCTGGAGCAGGTGATATATGCTCCGACGCCAATCAGCCGCCGATGCGCGGTCCTCCTCGGCTGACTTAATCAATTGCTGCAGGGTACCTTCGACACGCCCGAGCGAGCGCGAGATTCCATCCGGCTCATCCATTCTTTCCCCCGCTCGGCTTGGCGAAGCTGCCCTGCACATCGTCATAGAAAGCTGCACAATCGGCCGTGCGGCGATCTTCATTGTCGGCGACTATCTCCCACCGGCCTTGAACAGCGCGCCACTTCTCGCCCGGCTGTGGCGTCACGCGTCCCATTTTGTCGCGGCACCGCGCCGGGAGCGTCGGGAGATCGATACCAGCATTCTGCCGGCCGATCTCACTTGACGCTGCCGACAGCCGCCCCTCGAGATTTCCGCAGCCAGTCAAGATCGACAGGAGAGACGCGGCAGCCATCATCGCCAGTGTCGGCCGCAACCGCAGCCTCATATTGCTTCCACGCATTGTCCGCCTCCTTACTGGCTGCATCGGCTCGCAATCGGTCACTCTGTGCCGCCGCCTCAGCGAGCTTGGACTGGCGGTTCATTTCATCGATCTGACCCTGGAGGGCCAACTTCTCAGAAGCTGCGACGAAGCCCTCCCGCGCCGCGGTGGCCACGGCCGGATCGTGGAACAACCAGATGTAGAGGCTCATGAGAGCGGCCGTCAGAAGCGCGCCGGCAACAACACCGGCGATAGCGGCAGCCGTGGTTCCGATCTTATCGAGAAGGCCGAACATCACTCATCCTCCCAATCCGGCAGGTCCACCGTCTGGGCAGCGGAACATCAGTCCGCCGCCTTCTACAGATCGCAGCTTGTTGCCGGGGAGGATCATTTCAGACCACTCACGCAAAGCTCGCCTTCGCCGATGCGCTGCGCATCGCCCATTTCGCGCCGACGAACCAGCCCGGTAAGGACTTCGCCACCGGCTCGGTTGAAGGCCGTCTGAGCTTGGCAGGCATCGCGGTAGCGGGCGGCGCGGATCATCCTGGCAGCCGTCGACCGACACCAAGCCACGACGCCGAAGTTGTAGGCGCCGGAGACCATGCTGGCCTGCACCGGGTCAGGGGCGCGTTCGAACCCGGCGGCGCACAGCGTCAGCGGAATGTAAAAGTCCTCGTTGACGCGGCGGTAAAGCATCGCCACGCATTCGCTGTGCGTCTTCTTCATCCCGAGATAGACGCCCTTGGTCTCGCCGAAACAAATCGTCGGAACGCGCACGCTATCAAGGTAGGCAATGAGGCGTTCTTGCTCCCACGGCTTGATCAACGTGTCCGCCGCCATAGTGACGGCTAGAGGATAGGTCTTGCCGTCAGGAGCTTTGGCTACCCAGACGCCACCGACCGACGCAGCCAGCATCATGGCGCCAGCGATCGCCGCCCGAGCCCGAGCGGACGAAACAAGTTTGCCCATGCGGGCCTCCTATGTGTTGAGATTGTCCTGTGCGACGATACGGGCGATCACCACGCCGGCATCGGCCAGATAAGCCAAAGGTTCCGTGATCGCCGCCAGCCAGACCCATTCGATGGGTGCCCAAGCGCTGATCGCCGGGCCGGCGCCGTGCAGCAATCCGGCTGCAACGGCAAAGCGGATCGACCACGCACGGCCCAGAATGGCGCGATGGTTCTCGACGAGCTTCAGGCGCATCGATAGTCCTTATGAGATAAACAGAGGGAAGCAGACGAAGCCGACGATTATGGCGGCGAGGTACAGCAGCCAAAAGGCGACCACCCCCACCAAGATGAAGGGATGCTCCATGGTCGCCTCATGAAAAAGCCCGCGCGAGGCGGGCGAACGTCAGGGAAAAACGGTGGGTTTTCCCGCCTCCGTCTCCCCTGCCTCAGCTATAGACCGCTCTCGCCAGCGTCCGTTCCCAGTCGGCATCGAGCACGCCGATAGGGTCGCGGCCGGTAATCCCAAGGTTTTCGATGAAGCCACGCCCGACTTTGAAGTTGCTCGCCGCCTGTTGCGCGGTGCTCCACACTCCGCCACTCTTCAAGGCATAGGCCCCCGCCGGCCCAAACTTGGGCGTCTTGGCCGCGAAATTAAGAGAGTTCGGCGCGACCGTCGTCGTCCATGAGGTGGAGATGGCCGCAGCGCCGGTTTCGAGGCGCTTGAGGCGGACAAAGAAACCACTCGGTGTAGCCCATGCCGCCAATTGGCACACAGCACCATAATCCGGTGTGGCGGGCGTTATGGCGAGGGTGACCCCTTGGGCTGCATACCCCTGTTTCGCGAACCGCAGAGTTTTGTCAGTTTGCTGTAAAACAGCCAACATGTCGGCATCGGTACCAAATGATTGATCATCATTAGAACACTGAAACAGGGGGAACCGATTGCCATTGCTTGTTTCAGCATTCCAATCCGCGTTGGTTGGCAGCTTGTAATACCCGCACCACAGCCAGAGTTGCGGTGACGGCACAATGACCACTGTCGGGGCGCTGGTGAACGTGGCCGCCGGAGAGGCCACAGCAGTAACAGCACCGCCAACCACCGTGCAGGCCGAGGAGACTGTCACCCCATTCGCCAAGCCACCGCCTATGAACACTGCCGTTGCTTTACCGGCAACGTAGGCGGCGCCTCCGGCCGTGACTGTAACAACGGCCGTGCTGCCTGAAAGAGCTGCCGTTGCCGTGGCACCACTGCCCGTTCCCCAAATCCCCGCTAAAACACTGGCCGGTCCTTGCACATAGCTGTTGCGGTACGTCAGGTCGGAGAAATCGAGCATCTTGCCGACATAGCCAAGCGACTGGCCCGAGGCCTGGACGATGGCACCATCCCCATAGGCGCCAGCTCCGGCTTGCAGATCCTTGACCAGGTCACCGCTATAGGGCGCGCCTTGGCGCGGAAAGCCATACTTGCTGGCGAGATCGAAGCCCCAAAAACCGGCATCGACCCCGTCAATCAAAGCATCGACCTTGGCAAGCGGTAAAGAGGTGTTCGTGGTGGCTGCGTCACTGATGAAACTCGTCGTCATAATGGTCTCCGATCAGGAATAGAGAAGGGCACGCAAGAAGCCCTCGCGAAGAATCTGGTCGCCATTGGTGGCGGTGTGGGCGTCATCGGTCGATGTGAAATACTGCCGGCCGGCATTGCCGTAGTCGGCCGGCGCATCACCGAAATACTGCTGAAAATCGAGGTGTGCCGCCCCATAGGCCTCGGCGAGCGTACGGGCGACATAGCTCCATTGGCTCATCGGCTTGGTCGGGAACGATTGTTGGATCTCCGGCGGTGACACTACCAAAATATCGCCGAACGGGCTGACGATGCGGAGGCGCCGAAGCAACTCGCCAAGCTCGGCGGTCCATTGGTCCAGTGTTCTCTCCGCGCGGTTATTGATACCCAGCATGACAACGTTAAGCGGGGCGCCGAGAGCCTGCATGGCGGCAATCCACGAGGCTTCGTTTTGCGACGTGAACTCCAATGCGCGGCAACCGCCAGACGCGCACTTATTGACGCGCACTCCGTTCTGCGTCTTGCGAGCATCCGGGCCGCCGATGACGCAGGTGCCGGATACGACTTCAATGGTCAGAGCCAACGCACCAGCTGGCGGCGTGGAAAGCGATTTGACCTGGGCACCGCTGCCATCAAGGGCAAGCGTTGTCCATGAACCAGACCCATAGCGGTATCGCACCACCCCATTGCCACCGAGATGATGCAGCGCAATGGAGTCGGCGCCACTGGACGCTGTCAGCGACAATTGGTCACCGGCCGTCGACGAGGTGTAGATCGAGAGGCTCGGGAAAGGCGCCGCGACAGACGGCGTGGTATGATTGGCTGCTTCCGCCACCCATGATCCCGTAGCGGCAAGAGTGGCATCGCCACCAGCCGAACCCTTGCCAGCCCCCACGTAGCCGATGCCGGCATCGCCGAAGGCCGCCTTGAGCTGCTGCGTCAGAGCTTGGCTAAAGTGCGAGCGGTCATCCATCCACGATTCGCCGATGAGGTTTATGGGCAACTGACTGGATGCGACGGAACCCTTGAGGGCCTGCAGCAGCCGCCTCGTTTCCCGCAGGCGCCATGGCGCCATCAGTGGCTCCGTCGTCAAACCGTCGCTACGCAGCGTTTTGTTGAGTTGCGCAGCTGCCGGGACCTCAGCGCCGCCGACCTTGAGAACACCGGCCGTCGTCAGCCCCATTATCCGCCGGCCCGTCGTGTCGACCCACTCGAAAAGGTACCCGCTCATCGCGCCAGGGCGAGTGTCTTGGCTGGCGATCTTCGCGAAGATGCCACCAACGTATTCTGGCAGTGTTTGCCCGAGGAATTCGAACACACCATCGAGCCGGATACCGGCGAGACGCTTCAGGCGCGTTTTGTCGAGCCACTCGAACAGATAGCCGGACGCTTCATCGCCGCCCTGGTCGATACGGGCATTTACCTCGGTTGTGGATGCCTTGGCAGACAGTCCCGTTGACCCAATCCGCAGCCAGCGCGTCCCTCCCCACCCGATGGCCCCATAGTATCTGCCGGCATTCGGAACTTCTGTCCCATCGTATCCGGTTGCCGTCCCGTCCAAGTGGGTGCCCGTATCACTGTCGAGCACCTCGGCACTTTCGCCTTCGACGGTCGCTGTTCGTATAACCAGATCAGTCCACGAGCCAAAAACTCTTGAGGATGCTTGCGCATTGGCGGCGGCAGTTTGAGCCGCATCCGCAGCCTCCTCGGCAACCGCGGCCTTGGCTTCAGCGGTTTGGCCAGCGAGCGCGGCGAGCGCGGCAGCGGCTACGGCCGCATCACGAGCAGCAGCGGCACCGCTTCCAGCGTCCGCGTCCGCCGCCTTCGTCGCCCAATGCCTGGCCGAGTAGAGACCGTCGGCGACAACCTGATCCTCGCCCTTGTTAGCAAAGTCCTTGGCAAGATCACGTGCCGCCTCAGATGCCGTCTGGATAGCAATCGACGTCGTGTCGGTGGCAAGGCGGAGAGTGCTCGCTCCAGCATCCACGCGGCCAAGCAACACCATGCCGGCAGTGATGGCGCCTTCGGACGGCTTCGCTCCACCGGCAGTCCGGATGGCATATGTACTGCCACCGACGACTTCCACCGTGACGTCTTCGGCAGTGTTCGCTTGGAAAGCAGCGAAGCTCACCACGGCGCCATCGGCCGGCAGCCTCGATACAGTGACCTTTATGGCATTTGCGGTGCCGGCCCCAGAGTCAACCGCCAGGATGATTTCATCGGGAAGCTCCGCGATCTTGGTCCATGCTCCTGCCCCCGTCCCTCCGGTAGAATTAGCGTAAAGCCCATTGTAGGCGGCCGTTGGATCTGCCCGCACTTCAGCCTTGGCGGGGAGAACCGCAAGCGCACCGGTTCTGGCGTACAGAGCGGCACGAATGGCAAAAAGCATGCTGCCGCTGTTCTGGCCTGTCTCAACGGCGGCCACGCGCTGTTCGACGATGGTGCCCGCCTGCCTGGCGAGACTCTTCTCGACATCTCCGCCAACCGGGGCGGCAGAGAACGCAGTGTCGAATGCCATTTTGATGCTGCCAGTCATGATGTCCTCACGAGATGGTTCCGGTCACTGGCCCGGCAGGAGTTGAGGTGACGTTGTATTCGTTGGCTGCGACCAACCACCAATCCCAGGCCCCGACACCAGGAGAGTCTTCGATGAAGACCGTCTGATTGGCAGTTGCGAGCACAGGGTCAGAGGCATCAACGGCGGCCTCAAAGTCAGACCCGGCTGGTGCGCGGTAAAGAACGAGGTGGTGGCAGTTGGCGCTATTCGGGGCCGTGCAGGTCAGCGAGGCCAAGCTGTCCACGATCGATAGCGAGTTGATGGTCGGAGTCCCTGGAGCTGTGCCAGTGACTGTGGTCGACACGATCACGTAGGGGTCTGTCCATGCCCCGAGATGTTCCCTCATGGCGACATGGATTGTCGTACCAGACGGCACGTCTGGCACCCTAAGCGTGATCCTTCCCGACACAGCTCCTGGTGGGCTGGAAAACGTCGTGTTGACCCATACCCCTGGAAATCCTGAACCGTCGTTCGCAAGCCGCCACCGGACTATATATTCAAGGTCAGACCGATTAGGGTTGTCGAAAGAGCACTTAAGGGATGTTATCTCGCTATCGGCAGTACTTGTCTTTTCAGCCACAACCTCAAAATCAGATATGACAGTTAGCTCATCATCTGAGTAGGATTGGGGATCTTGCGGCTTCAATTCATGGATAGCCGCCGAGTAATCATTTATCGTTTCTACGGGGACTACATTGAACTCGATTGATATTAGACCCTGAGTTGCGAGTCTGCGATACTTTGTGTTCCTGATCACCAGCCCATTTAGGAACTTTATCTTGTTCGACGAGATCAAAATATCTCGGCAGTCAATGGCGTTCTCTGCGTTCGCGCTCCACTTCCTGATATAGAGGACGCCGCGGATCGGGCTCTTTATGAACTCCATAGCCCCGTAAGATACCCGGCTCGCCTGTCCGTTGGATTGGACGCTTTTCAGCTCGAGAGTGGTAGATCTGATCTTCCCGGCCCGTGACTGGTTAGAGGCGTCGTCAAAGGGGCCTATCTGGACAGTCTCATAACCATGATCTGGCGATGAGTACGAGCACATAAGCCGATTGTAGCGCTCCTTGGCGGCTGTCCCTCCGTAGAAGGTGACGCCAGCAATGTCGGAGTCGGTGATCATGATCTCCGGCCCTGTATAGAGGCCGGCTCTGAACTTGGTGGCGCCATCACCGCGTTCATGCAGCCAGCCGTCGCAGGCCTTCAGCAGTTCGCGGAGGACGTCAACATTTTCGTTTTCAGTCGAGGCAACCCAAGACGCGTGGAACCTCGGCTCAGTGCCCCCGCTCTTTTTCGGGACAAGATCGTCGCAGATGTTAATCTGTTCGATCCAATCATCGAGCAATGGCAGGATGGCTGTCCGGTAGTCTTTCTGAGGCCCATATGGGCAGAAGCACCAGAACCAGATCAGTTGGATAGCGCAGTTCCGCGGTGCGTAGCTCCATGTGTACGAATTATTCGGGTCTTGGCTAGGCTCGCGCGGGTCCCACATCGGGGCGAGGTCGCAGAGCATGGAGAAAGGAGCGCTCGGGTTCAGGATCTCCTTATTGAAATTCTCAGAAGCAGGCTTGGTGATTACTAGGGCCACCGACGCCACACCATTCCCAAGGCATGAGCTATTCCAATAAGCACTGGATGTGCTGGAAGCCCCCCCACTGATCCTGCTGATTATCCAGGAGTACGGCGACTCAGACTCAGTACCGAGCCGCCAGTCAAAGCGGTATCGGCCATTATATCGGCCGTTATTCCCGGTAACCATTTTGTCGGTATATCCATCATCCCCTGAAATGCCTGGTGCTCCAGTCCACATCCCGGCAACCAGCGTTTGCTGTACTGAATCGACATAGGCTCCTGTGATCCCAGAAATCCTGTGGCCAAATAGAGCCCCAATAAAATAACTCCAGCCATTGATGACCTCATCAAGCACCGTAGCTTGGGGAGACATCAGGACAGATCCGGCGCCGTAAGTAATGGGTTGCGTCGATGATTTCCGCTGCATCTTCAGTTCATCTGATGTAGGCGTCTCCGCATTCTTTGCAAAAAGAGCAGAGACACCCCATGAAATCAGAGAGACTGTAAGAGACGTCGCGATCGACGTGGCAACGGCCGCAATAGTTGTCGTCCCGAAGAGGATTGCCTCTCCGAAGATGGCCGTGAAGATCGGGGTAAAAATGGGGTCTGCATGGGCAGAGAATGTCAGCGCGAAAAGGCCTAAGGCGGCGAGCGTGAGTCTGATCAGCAGATTTGCCATGCCAGAACAGGCCTCATTTCAAAGATGTGGTGGCCGGCTTCGGTTTTGATGCACCAGAGCGGTCCAAGGCAGATCGCGCCGACTAATGTTGAGAACACACGCCCATTCGCGGAAAGGTGCGTGGGAGCATCGACAAGGCCGACGTCGCCAGCCTCCGGGTAGGTCGTGAGTGGGAATCCGTGCTTACTCATCTGGCGGGAGATGAGTTCTGCCATGCCGCCATTGCGCTTGATGAGACGATGAGCGCTGCGGAGATCGTGGTATTTCCAGCGGATCTCTGCGGCAGGGTCGACGCCCGTCCTCTGCCATACCCAATTGGCGGCAGCGAGGATGCAATCGGGGCCATCGCCGCCCCAGCGCCAAGCCGCCGCGAGCTGCTGCTCAAGGTAGGTTTCAAGGTCAGTCATGGCTGCCAGATCTTGAGGCGGGTTTGGTTGTAAAGATGGGACCTGAAAAAGAACTGATCGCCCGGATATTCGATCTGCTGTTCGGCCTGCGTGAAAGCTGACTTTCTCGGCGTCCGTCTGGACTCGTTTCCGGTATGCGTGGTCAGCGCCAGTTTGAACCGACGCTGTTCGCCTTCCTTGACGGCCGCGATCTCGTAAGAGACATAGTCGCCCGTACCGGCCCACTCCGGCACGATACGCATGCGGGGCTGCCCACGATGATCCATTGGGCAATAGCCGAGCAGGATATCTGCTCCCTCGACGTTCGGGATCTCCTTGAGATATTCAGTCAGATCCTCAGGGATGCCGCTAATCGACCACTCGACCGTCTCGGCGATTCCATTGAGCAAACCATCGAAGTCAGGGATGTCGAGGATGCGGCCGGCGCCCTTGTATCTGGACCCTCCAGGATCAGTGGCAAAGCCGTATTCGACAGTGTTGATCCCGAAGAACAAGCGCAGGGTTAAGCCATCGCCTAGGACGCGGAAAAAGTAACCGATCGAGCCGGTCCCGCCATCCAGGTTGGCAACCATGGATGCCTCTTCGCTGGTCAGGACCGGCATGTCACCACCCCAACTTTTCGATGAACTTCATCGTTGGCCTGACATCACTGAGCAGAGATCCGCTCGTTTCGTAGAGCAGCTTCTCGCCGTCCTGAATGATGCTGGTGCAGAGGGGGCGAACAAAACGGGCCTCATCGCCTACCGCTACAGGGAAGAATAGCCCTGGCGAGATCCAGCATGTGTAGACGACGCCACCAGCCACGGTCTCCGCATTGTCGACCTGGACGATATCGTGAGGATGATGGCCGAGCTCAGTCGAGAACAGCGAGAACATCTCGCCGCCGACCAGTTGGCCTCCAGTGCTGACCTTTATCTTCAGCGTACCAGCACTGAGCAGCGCAGCCTCTGCTACGAACGCAACGATGGTTTCTCCGGCGAATAGCCCCCCATCAGAGAACGTCCCGCCATCGCTGAAAGATGACCTCGCCCAAACTGGCCCATTTTCGGTGAGCGTCGGGGCGAAGTAATCGGTGATGATTGGGACATGGACAGCGCGTACGCCGCCCTGAGACCATGACCGCATACGGTTATATGCAAGATGGCTTTCGCGCGACCAAAGCCGAATGCTGTCATAGGTGATGGTCATCCGGCCAGGCGAAAACATGACGCCGGCGCCGTCACCGTTTAGCGACTCCGGTGGACGTAGAGCAATCGGGGTTCTTCCGATCGACATATCCTTCGGTGGCAATAGCCGAAGGTCAAACAGGATCGGGGAAGCAGCCATCAGTCCCGCTCCTTCGACATGCCGTAGTAGGAGTTGAAGTTGCGAGCCACATCCCTTTTCGTAGCCGCTTGAGATTGCTCGATCTGAGCCTGCACCTTGGGCCAGATGTCCTCGGTGATGTTGCCCTGGATGACTGTATCGCCGCCGCGGTAGCTCATTGAGCTGCCGCCGCTCATCTTCGAGCCAGCCGCAACCTTTGCCATGGAGCCAATGCTGGCTGCCCAATTGTCGTTTGCACCGCTATTCATCGATACGCCGAGGCGGCCGGAGCTGTCCTTGGACAGCGGCATCACGGCCTCGGCACCAGCCTCGCCCATCACCCCGAAATTGCCGCCATTGCCGAACCTGAACATGGTGGGCGTGTTGACGATGGAATTAGTGAACGCGCCGCCCCCGGCAAATGCAGTCAGCCCGCTAGGCCCAAAGGCGTTTCCTTTGGCGTTGAACAGCGCGCTGAAGATGCTGCTGAAGATGCTGCCCGAATTTTTCACGACGCCGCTGAAAAGATTGCTTAGCGTGCTCCCAATTCCGGAGAAGATGTTCGTGAATAGGCCGGTGGTCCCCGTTGAACCACTACTGGATCCACTGGTGAACTGGCTGAGGTCGAGTGGGCCGCTCGACGCAGACTGCGATGCTGCCGCTGTTGTGGCCCCACCACCGCCAATCAGCGACGATACGCCCCCTGTCGTCGAGCCTCCTTTTATCGTCGAATCAAGCGAGTTTGCTACCTTGCCGACGGTATCATCCATATCGGACAACGAGTTGGTTGCCGTCTCGAGCTTCGAAGTGAACTTGGTGACATACTGCGACCCGGATGTCCCGAGGATGTCGGTAGCGTTTGATCCTGTCGCCATTGGCCGTCCGGTGAACCAGACTGACGCCGCATCGTTTGAATTGCCGTACTTGGCGAGCGAGTTTCCGAACTGCTTGTTGAAGACGGAATCCTGTGCCGACGGCGAGTTCAGGAACTGCTGCGACGACATCGACGTGCCCAAGGCGTCCTTGGTCCATGGGCCGATGTTGTTGCCCATGACCTGGTACTTGCCATAAGCGCGGTCGCCTGAACTTGTCTTGGGGCCGATCGCCGAATAGTCTCCCCCGCTCTCGATCGATCCGATTGCCTCGCGATAGGCAGCCAAGTCGATAACGTTGCTCGCCTGCGCCGAGGAGATGGCTTCGTTGGATGTTGAGCTCGACAGCGTCTTGGAGACCGTGGAGGCCACAGATTCCGTCGAGACAGTCGGCGTTTCCACACCAAGCACTGACGCAATCTTCGGGCCCGCCCACTTCGCCGCGGCATTGACCAGCAGCATGATCACTTCGGTGAGGACAGACTTCCAGTCCTTTGTTTTGGCCAGCGCCTGCCCGATCGACTGCCCAATGGAGGTAAACGCCTCGGAGGCGCTTTTTCCCATCTCCTCGGTCTTGGCCCTCAGCTTGTCGTTTGAGTCGGCAAGCACTGCCTGATCGGATGCGAGTTTGATGATCTCCTTGCGCTGCTCCGGGGTAACCTCGCCGTTCTGAGCCTGCACCTGGTTGAGCAGTTCGAATGCCCGGCGTAGCGCGTCGGCCTCAACAGTGGTGAGCTTGAGCGCTTGCTGCTCCATCTTGAGCTGAGCAGTGGTCTGCCCAGCATTTGCCATGGCAGCATCGTAGGGGTCGATGTAGGAGAGATCCTTGCGCGGGTCGGCGACCGGCCTAGGCGGCGTCGCGCTGTTAAGCTGTTCACGTTCGGCGATCAAGCGGGCCGTGTTGCGAGCGGCCTCTAGGGTGATGCCATTGCCCTGCGCCAGCGCTTCGTTGTAAAGCCGCTGCGCTTCGGCCTCGATGTTCGCCTCATCGGTCGGCACATTGGCCTTAGCCGCTTCACGATCGAGGAAGGCTTTCCCTTGTGCGTCGGCGAATGGGTTGCTGCCAGCGGCGGCAACGGTCGATGTGTCAGGCACGGCGCCGGCAAGCGCATTCGCCATGCGGAGATCTTCAAGATATTTTTGCCGTCTGGCAGCTTCCTCTGGGCTGAAAGGGTCTTGCAGCGCCGCGTTGATCATCCCGAGATTGCCAGAGCCGATCATCTTGTTGATCGTGGCAAACATCTCGGCATAGGCGCGCTTGGCCTCATCTACCGCAGTGGCGGTTTCCTTGGCAGCTACGGACTGCTCAGCAAGCGCGGCCGCAATTTCATTGGCCTGGGGACCAAGTGCGTTGCCGGCCTCCTTCAGGATGCGGGTTTTCTCAGCGAGGACCTGAGATTCCCGCGCAGTGAGCGCCAGTTCAGTCCGGTAATGGATGACATATTCGGCCATCGTGCCGAACTGCTGCGCCGACTCCAGTGCCGACTGCACCGCATCAGAATTGAAGACGCCAACCACCGGTGCCATCATCTGCGAGCGGAAGACAGAACCTTCTTCCTGCTGGAGCTTTTGCAGATACTCCGGGGCCGCCTTAAGCTGGTCGACCAGCTCGCGGGCCTTCCCCGCCATGACATCAAGACCGGAGTCGTTCGTGCGGGATAAGATCCCATCCAAGGCCGAGTTGAACGCGTCGGCGGTGACCTTCCCATCCCGGAAGCCATTGATGAGCTTCTGGAGTTCGGCATATGACGATGCGGCTGGGTTCTCTACCCCAGATATTCCGAACACTCCCCGGTAGTCGCCCATCGAAATGGCGCCGGCCGAATTGGCGATGCCGCCGAGTTCCCCCATACGGTTTCGGATCTGGCCTTCGGCGCCGCGACGCTCTTCGCGGATCGCTTCGATCCTGCGCTCCGATAGCGTCTTCAGCTTCTCGCCGGTCTCGGTAGCCAGCAAGCCCATCTCGCGGAGCTTCTGGTTGAACGCCTCACTCTCAGCGGCGGCGGCGGCGGAGCTTTCAGCCCACATGCCTAAGCCAACGAGCGCCCCGGTGATCGCGACGCCAGTCCAGCCCCCCATGAAGGCAAGTACGGAAGATCCGGCAGCACGAAGACTGTTGAACGCCAAGCCGGTCAGCGAGGCGGCCTTAGCGGCGGCATTGAGGCGCACCGTGGCGGCGTCGAGTTCCTTCGCCATGGCACCATAGGCCGATGTAGTGTCCTTGGCAGTGGCGCCAATGTTGGACCTGCCGCTTACCCCTACGGCGGTCGTGGCGGCCCCGTAGGACGTCCTCCGCGCCGCAATGGCCGCTTCCTGCTCCTCGAGCTGCTGGCGCTTCTGGATCATGGAGCGCGAAATGGCGAGGTGTTCGTTTACGGCGGCTCGATCGCGCTGGGAAGACAGCTTGGAGATCTGTGCTTCATAGTCGCCAACCTCTTTCGCCGCGACCTTTCTCTCGGCAGTGATCGACTTGAGCTCGCTGCGCGATTGAGCCGCCATGAGGCGGGCGTCGGCCATCCAAGCCTTACGCTCGTCTGCACTCGAGAAACTGACGTCTGCGGTCTTCACGTCCTTGCTGTAGAAACGGACATTGCCACGAGCTACCGATTCACGCTGCTGCAGAGCGATCAGGCGCCGTTCGGCCTCCGTCATCTTCGTGGTGAGCGCTACGGCCTTGGTCGACATCTGCGCCGAGGTTGCCATCGCATTGGAGCGTTGCACCTCGAGATTGGACAGATCCTTGACGGTCTGCTCGCGCGCGGCCAAAGCCTTGTTGAGGGCGGCCTCCTGGCGGGCTTGTTCCTTCACGACGTCGATGTCGGCGTACTTGGTCACGTTCATGGACGTGCCGTGCGCGACACCAGAGGTCAGCTGTGCCTTCTCGGCGGTGATGCGGGCGGCAGAGGTCTTCTCGGCCATCTTCGCAACGTCTTCGGTGACGCCGGCAAGCTCTTCCTTCGCCGCCTTGCGCATCGCGGAGAAAGCGGCGGTAAGGCGCACTGGACCGCGAGACACGCCAAGGGCGACGAGTGCAAGGCCGGCATAGCCAGCGGCAGCCCCGATCGTATCAAGGTTCTCGGAGGCGTAAACGATCGCATCGCCGAACTTGCGAGTGAACGCATAGCTCGAGTCGATGCTGGAGATGTATTGGGTGAGATTGTTGTCCGCTATCTGGAAGGCTTGGTCCATTGTCCTTAGGGACTTGGAGAAAGCCTCCTCCACTTCGGGAGCTATGCGCTTCAGGGCGCGGATAACCTGGTTGGCTGTCAGTTCGCCATCGGAGCCCATCTTGCGGAGCTGGCCGATGGTGACACCAAGACCCTTGGCCAGATAGCCACCGAGCGGGGTTTCCAAGACGGCGCGCAGTTCATCGCCAGCCAGCCTGTTCGAGGCGAGACCCTGGCTAAACTGGATCATCGCCGAGGCGGCTTCTTGCGCCGAGGCCCCTCCGAGCTGAAGCCCCTTCTGAATGGTAGAAGTGAGGCTGAATGTGCTCTCAGCGGACTCACTGCTCGACCGGCGAATGCGCGTGTAGAGAATGCCGAAGCTCTCAAGCCGGGCGCGGGCGTTATTGGCCTGCGCGCCGAGCTCCCCGAGTTGCGCTTTCAGATCGGCTGTCGATAAAGAAACCGTCTTGATCTGGTTTGATACCAGCGTCGCCGTATTGGCGTAGCGGAGCAGGACGTTGGTCGCCAGCGCAGTGCCTAGCCCACCCATGACGGCAGTGGTACCGAGCGCGGCGGCACGAAGAAGATTGACCCGATCGGCAGCATTCTCAAAAGCGCGAGATGCCGAGAGAATGCCGCCGAGACGGATACCATTTGGTCCTGTGGAGTGAGACAGGGCTTGGACGGCCCGATCGGTCAGTGCCAAGTCCCGACGGATAGCCGCCGTCGACTTGGCATTCCCCTGCTCGGCGCGGGCCATACCTGTCAAGAACGGCTGGATATCAGCCGTCAAGGAGGCATACATGGACCCGAATTGAACAGCCATGTCACGCCCCCTTGGTGCCAAAGACCTTGTCGAGGACGCGCGCTATCTTCTCTGCGCTCATAGGCTTTTCGCCGCCAGAGCCAGGGAATAGGTCGGATGCGCGTCTCGGGAACTTGTCGGCATCGATCCGCTGCAACCACGCGATTGCCCAGGCTTCCTCGAGGCGACGGCGCGTTGATGCGGAGATGAAAGCCAGGACCTCACACGGGGCGAGATCCCAGAACTCGTTTGGATGTAATCCTGCCCGGAATGCCTGAGCCCTTAGCGCTCCGACGAAGCCTCCGGGTTCCGGGGGGAACCGTCGTCGTCCTCGTCGTCAGGTTCGCCCTTGGCTGCCGCATCGGCTTGTGCCTTGAAGGCGAACTCGACCTGTTCCATGAAGGACCGACCGCAGTAGGCATAGAAATAGGCGTCGCGGAGTTTATCGCGGAGATCGATAAGGGTAAGGTTTTCGATGCCGCCGATATTGATCTTCTGCGACTTGCCACCCCTCTTACCGCCGAGTTCCGCGATAGCAGTGAGAACGTCGAAATCAAACTTGTCGAAGCCGTGATTGACCTTCTGCATCCAATCTTCGCCGAAGCGCGCCTGGACTTGCAGAAAGTCTGCCGTGGTAAGCTTGAGATAGACGTTGTCGCCGGCTTCCGGGAAGTCGACGACGCCAGTGAGTTGGGCTTCCGGATTGGTCACGCTGAATCACCCCACGTCGTGAGGCCGGAGAGGCGGAACGTGCACTCACCGGTAATCTTGCCGCTGGCCTCGCCGGAGATCTCGTTCGACTTCACGAAACCAACACCGGACAGCGTCTTCCCGACGGTGGAGGGGAACACGACCTTGAAGTTCTTCATGGCGCCGCTGGCCAGCCACGACTCAACCCCGGTGGCGCTGTCATGGGTCGCAATCGCCGGGTTGAACTGCAGCGACAGCGCGATCGAGCCAGGGTCGACGAAACCGGGCTTGAACTCCTTCATATCGGAAAGAAGGTGGGTGAACTCGATCTCATCGGCCTGGCGGCCGCTGATCTTGATGCTGGTGACGTCGGCGATTGCCGTGAAGACTTCGGTGGGGGTGCCGCCATCACCAACCTTGAAGCTCATACCTTTCGCGATGACGCCCTGAGTGGCAACCATGATCTCAACCTCCAGGTTTGGTCGCCGAGCAGGCATTCATGTGCCGGTCGGCTTCGGTTTGGACGAGGGTTTCGAAGCCGCACTTGCTGCAGCTCCAGTGCGGGAGACCTGACCAACGGCCCTCGGTCATTCCGCATTCGGGTAGGCCAGAGACAACTTCGCCCGCCGGAGGGGCGGGCGTTGTGGTCTGGGCCGTGATGTCTTGATCGGCGGGGATCGCCGTAGAGAGCTTGCGTCTCATCGTCTCGTCCTAGCGCCTCCAACCATTGAGAGCCTAAGGATCTGCCATGCGAACCGGCCGAGGCGCGAAAGCGTCTCTTCCTTGTTCTGCTCAAAGGCAGGGCGGGCGAACGGCTTGGGCCGGGCACCAGGATGCATCCAGCCGCCGCGATAGTTGGGTTGCCAGTGCGGCGCCGTGCCGTACTCGACCAGATGGGCGATCTTGCGGGCACGTTTGGCGAAGGTGAGCCAGTAGATCCGCTTGGCTCTGCTCCTCGACTTCGGGACAACCGCGACGCCTTGATCCAGATGGCCACCTCTTGGCGTCGGCCCGGGCACCCTAAGCCTGGTGGCATTCGCCACCGTCGCTTCCTTCATGGGCTCCAGCGATGCCACCATGGCGGCATCAAGGCCCTTGCTGGCCATCTCATCGGCCATGCGGCGCAATGCGGCGCGCAGATCCTTGTCTCCGGTGAGCCCGCTAGCCATTGGTCTTCCAGTCGAGGTTGTAATCGATCATCAGGCGGAAGATCGTGAGGTCATCGTTGCTATCCGGGTACTCCGTGCCTTCCTTCTGGAAGTTCGCCCAATAGGTCCCGATCACACCGGTGAAATCGTTCAGAGCGGCCTTGACCGCCTTGCCGATTTGGCGGGCAACAGACGGCGATGATGCGATGCAACTGACCGTCACCCTTGTCTGCGGGAACCCAGAGGCGCCGGATAGCATGTATCCCTCGTCCTCGTTTACCTCCTCGACCTCGATCTTAGATGGGGCTGCCGTTGGGGTGCCATCCTTGACAGAGATCTTGGTGCCAACCAACGCGGCGACGCCGGCATTGGCCTTGAGAACGTCAACTGTGATGGTGATGGCGCTCATGGCGTCCCGCCTTGCTGGGCGTTGTAGATCACGGCATCAACGATGGTGCTCTCATGCTTCATCAGATCCGGCAGGATGGACTTGATCTCGTAGAGCTGGCCATCGAAGTTGATGCGCATCGTGCTGTTGATGCCGTCGACATCCTCATAGCGGAACGTGAACACGGCCGTATCGGCGCTGTAGGAGACGCCATTCTTGAACTGCTCGCCGCCGCGCTTGATGAAGACACTGGCATTGGCCTCAATGAACACTGGCCAGGTAGTCGCAGGCACCCCGTACTCATCAGTAGTGCCTTCCTGCATGTGCAGGATCTGCACCTCAGCCCGGTTACGTCCGCTGCGCATCAGCCTTCTCCAAAGGGTAGCGGCCGGCGAAGCTGCGTGACGAGGAAATCGAAGCCGAAGATGATCTTCTGCGGGACCGAGGCATTCCCGGAACCACCAATGAACTCGGCTTCCCGGTTCTCGTACCAGGCCGCTGCGATCAGCTTGACGAGTCGTTTGAGGTTGTCAGGTACATCGGCTGCCAAGTAGCCAGCGGCAAACGTGATCTTCACGGCCCGGGGATCATCCGGATCTGTCGACGGCCAGTCGACATCGCTGCGCTTGAAGATCTCCGCCTCGATGCTGCCTCGGCGAAGCGTGTAGGCGCTGGAGGAAAGCGTCTGCTCGGTTCCCGCGGAGTCCTTGTAGACGATCGACGTGATGGACCGCACCGGCGGATAGGGCAGGTCGATCACCCCGTTGGGGAATGCCGGGAGGTAGAGGGCATATGTCGTCGGGAGGATCGTGAGATTGAGAACCCCGCTACGCCCGCCGAGAGAAGCGACCGTATCCTTGATCGCGTCTTCACAGTCGGCCAGCACATTGGCGCTGGAACTCGCGACGCGCATGTGGCGGCGCAGCGCATCAACGGAGAGCACATCGAACTCGGCATCCGTGGTAGGCGCCGTGGTGACTTCGATGTCGAGCATGATCTGATCTCCGATATTCAGCGGGTGGGACGATAGGAGCGCCGACCGCCCCACCCGCCTTCTTTCAGCGCGGAAGCCCATGCGCCGAAATCACTCCCAGGACTTGACGCTGTCGATGGCCTGAGTAATCGGCTGGCGATCAGTGCCAAACAGCAGCAACACAGCCGACCATTCGACGGTATCGGTACCAGAGGCGTTCAAATCGGGGGTAACCTGCGCCTGGATGAACTCGCGGGCCGCGGCCAGGTCTACATCGACCTCCACGGTGCCAGTCACCGTGCCGCCGCCGGCAGGACCGGTAGCAACAACCGTCGAGGCGATGGCGTCACCATAGTCGTCAGCGCTGGTGCCAGAGGAGTCCGTGGCATCGCGGAACTGCGCAGCGATGGCGAGCGTCTTCGTCGCCGCCAGCGTAGCCGTATACGCGATTACGAGCTTCGCCGACATGAAGGCGCCGGCATCGGACGGCTTGCGGTCAACCCAGGCGCCATCGACTTCCGTGGCATCACCAGTGCCAGCAGCAGTGGCGGTCTTGTTGATCGCCACGAAGGCGGAACGGCAATAGGCACCGCCATTGTGGAATTTCGGGTTCATGACTTCTCCTGATCTCCGGCTGGCGGCAGTGTCACTGCTCGTTGACCTTCCGGCGTTCGATTTCGGTGGTGATGATCTCGATCGCCCGCGCCTTATCCATCTTCGGCTCATCGGGCTTGAGCTTCTTGGCGAGGGCGATCTGCTGGAGGTGGTGCTCATCGCCCCACCCTTCCGGGATCTCGACGTCGTCGGGATTGACGGTAGGTTTGGGCTCTTGCGGCGGCTTGGGCGGCTTGGCCTTATTTTCCTCGACGGGGGCAGTAGAATCCGCCGTTTCGGTGGGGTCGACGGCGATCTTCTTGTCCTTGAGGGCCTGCGCGATCTTCGGGTCGAACCCGGCAACATTGCCCGGCATGTACGGGCCGTGGCATTTCACGAACCGCACCGAGACCAACTTTTCATCGCTCATGATTTTGCGCTCCTTTTGCCTGATCAGATCAGGCGTTGATCATCAGCCGCCGTACTTGACGGCCGTGAGGGTGTGGACCGCCGGCAGATGGCGCAGCGCGACATCGTGCTGCATCAGGCCGAGGATCAGGGTCTCGCCGCGCTGGAATGCCGACCGCATGGTGCCGCCGGCGTCGTAGTAGGCGGCCTGATCGGAGGCGCGGAACTCGAGCGAGGAAGCCTCGCCGAACAACACGTTGCCGAAGGCGATGAGGGCGATGACACCTTCATTGCTACCGGCGCCCAGGTTCTCGGGCAGGTTCGTGGTGTCGAGCACCGGGATACGCTTCAGCGTCGGGTTCGCGGCCTGCAGCGTCGGGAATACGAAGTTGCCGTTGCCATCGCGAAGGTCTTCCATGTAGCCGATCGTGCGGCGGCCGATCACCCATGCCGCCGACTGCAGCGATACATTGCGCGTGGTAAGATAGTTGATCGCCTTGCGGAGATCGCTATCGATGTTGGCCACAGTCGGGGTGGTCGAGTTTGTCGCGGCATTGGAGCCGATGCCGGGGATGTTGAACAGGCCGAGCGGTCGCCCCTGGAGGCCGTCACCACGGAACATATTCGAGTCCATGGTTTCGGTCAGAGCCTGACGCAGGTCCGCCTCCACGAAGGCGCGAGCGCCAGCAATGGAGAACTGCAGGAACTGGTTCGACATCGGGATCAGCGCCTTGAGCTCCTTGGCGACCATATTGATGTCGCGGAAGGTCTCTTCGGTCGCAGCGGCATTGGAAAGCTCGGTACCGTAGCTCGCCGAAGCCCCGGTGGCGCCGCCGGCCTGCGTGAAGGTGCCGTTCGGCATCGGTACGGGACGCGGGTTGCCGCGAAGGAACGCGGTCTGGGGGCGCAGGAACTCAATGATCTCTTCCGACATATTCTCGGGGATGAGAATTCCACCACCGACAGCCGACGATGCATTCAGAGCCTTCTGACGAGCGGTACTGGCGGAGAACTCATCGGCGAGACCGCCGTAGCCGCCCTTACGCAGAACCTCGAGCGGGTCGGATTTCCCGTTGGCACCCATCGCCGTGGCAATGGCCAGAAGGCCGATCTTGGCCTTGAAGTCATGCCTGTCCTTGACCACGGCGGGCTGCTGATTGGGCTGCTCTATCGACTGATCGGCCGGAGCAGACGATGTCCGGACGAGGGTCTGCTCGGCCTCCTCCAGGGTCTTGATCTGAGCCTCGATCTCCTTGATCTCGGTGTTGATCTCGCCGACCTTCTTGAGGTCTTCGAGCTCGAGCGCTTCCTTCGTGGTAAGCGCCTTCAGACCTTCGCCCAGCTCCTTGATCCGGGCGCGCAGCTTCTTGATCATGATAGTCTCCATGAAAAAGGGCACCTTTCGGCGCCCTGTCTCCCTCGGTTCGTGCCCGGTCGGGATTGGTCAGTCGGTGATGAGGCCAGCGTCCTTGAGCCGCTGGAGGGTTTCGTTCGCGGCCTTCTTCGCTGATGCGATATCGGCTTCGCTGGGAGGCGCCGGCGGTTCCGGCGGCTGAGGTTTCAGGATCTTCGTGATCGCCGTCACGATGCGATGGACGAGGCTATCCTCAGACTTGGCATCTTCGGCCTTCGGCTTGGGCTGGCAGCCGGCCTCATCCATCTCGGGCTCATCGCCCTCACCGCAGCCTTCGCCGCCGTCCTCTTCGCCACCGTCCTTCGCAGCGACTCCAGCCTCGCTGGACTGGTCACCACCCTCCTTGGCGTCGGTCGCCGGCGGAGGAGGAGGCTCATCCGCAGCCTTCGGGATGAGGTCGGCGAAGGCCTTGGCGGAGATCACCTTGTAGGCTGCCTCGTAATCCTTGCGGGGGGTCAGGAGCCTAGTGACCGGGTCAAGAGCCCACGAATCGAGGACTTCTTCGATCTCGAGTCTGGCAAGCTTGGCATCGTGATCCGCCATCTTGGCGAGTGCGCCCGGCTGAGCTGGGATGGTGCAGAGCGAGCACTCGACGAGCTCGCTTTCCGTGATCTCATACCCCGGCCAGTTGCTATCCTCGTCGCGTTCTCGCTGACGGAGCTTCTTCGGTAGAAACCCAATGGAGACCGCCTTGAGAGACCCGGCCGCAACATGGCGAGCACACCGATCGGCGTCTTCGTCTACCTCTTCGGCAAGGAAGTTGAGATCGCCCTCGGTACGCTTGGGCCGGCCGGCAGTGATCAGCGATAGCGCTGACCAGTTGCCGATCGGGAACTCGCTGTAGTGGCGATAGAGCGCCACAGGGTTTTTCAGGAAGTTGGTGAGGTCGATGCCGGCCTGGACGACGATATCGCGATCGCGATCCGGCTCCTCGGTCGACATGATGAAGCGCGCCGTGCGCTTCTCTGGGTCCCAGCTCGGCGGGGCCTTGAAGGCGACCGCCTTGAGCACCGTGCCATCGGAACGACAAAAGTCCTTCCGCTTCTCCCGGTACTCATCGGGGGAAATGATCTTCGGCATGGCGATGGCGCCCTCAGTTGATGGTGAAGGCGCGCACCGTCAGAGCCGCGTTGCCGCTGGCGTAGGCGATGGGGAGATTGCCGGCGGCGTTGCGATAAGCGGAGATCTCATCCGGCGTGAACACGAAGATGCCCGGCTCGCCGGCGGCCAGCACCAGGCTGCGCGTCGGAACGTCCACCTTGCCGACTCCCTCCACCTGGGCCGTGGTCCGCGTGGGGGCGGCCGATACGGTGATCGAGGACGAATGGCCGTTCTGAAACTCCACGACGAGCGTGCCGCCGCGGTAGATGATGACGTCGCCAGCGGGAGCGGAAGCCGCCCAGGCGAGCTCGTTACCGGCGTTATTGATCGCCGTAGGAGTAATGTTTGCCATGTCAGGTCAGCCCTTCACGAGATGGAGCTCAGTCTTCCCTGACTGAGCCGGTTGATCCGGCGCGGGAGTGGTGCCGGCATCGGAGCTTGGCTTGCTGCTGGCCGCCACGACCGTTCCATCCTCTTTGACGAGGGAATAGCCGGAGGGAAGGAGATAGACGTCGCCGTCAGGATCTGGGGAAAGCCCCATCTTCCCACGCGCTTCGTTCCGCTTGATCACCGACCGCTCAACCATCCTGGAAAGACGCTCGGTTTCGGCCTTGTAGTCGGTCAGCAGCAGGGCTTCCCGGTTGTGGCGGATGGTCAGCCCTGCGAGCCGGTCCTTGTCGGAGAGCAATGCGCGGTCGTATCGGCCTTCGTAGCGCTGCAGGAACGGCTCCATGGTGTCGCCGATGTAGCTCTTCTCCATGGTGTCAAGGTTCTCGTACTTGACGTTGACCAGATGGAACATCTTCTGCGGCGGGATACGGAGCAGGCGACCAGTTGCAACGATCTGCGCCTCGAACTGCTTGGTCAGCTCGGCATCCTGTGGATTGCTGGCAATCGGGGAGAACTTCAAGCCCTCCAGGATGATCGGCTCCTTGTTGCGGGAAAACCGGTTCATCATCAGCTTCAACTGCGAGCGGAGGCGGTTGAACACCTCCTCTGGCAGAATGGTGGCCCCGAGTTCCTTTTCGAAGACGCCGCGGATCTCGGCACCATCTGAAAACAGATCGTCGCGATAGGTCTCGATCGCCTCGCCGGTCTGAAGAGTCTTCCGACCAGCCATCATCGTCGAGTAGCCATCGAAGCCATTGAGGATACGGCTCCGGACATGGATCATGTCGCGTTCGGGGACCCGGAGGAATGATCCACCTAGCAGCGCGGCTTCCTGGATGCTTCCTGCTGTGACGTCATAAAATACCGCGCGCCCGGAAAGGATGCTGGACACGTTGCCGAACTGGACCGGGATCAGCTCGAGAGCATCACCATTGGGCGCCCGCTTCACCACCGCGTAGCTGTTCGAGGAGATCGCGCCCCAAAGGCCCATCATCTCCTTGAACTCGAACCATGTGTGCCGATAGTTCGGGTCCAGAGCAAGGAATGCCGCAGCCTCATGCTCCTTGGCCTCCATGACACGATAGGTGCCATTCTTCAGCCGCGTGCAGAGCTGCAGAGGGGCCTTTGCCATATCCTGGGCCAGGATGTCACAGCAGACGAGGAAGGCTGCCTGCTGGAGCGCCTGAGTGATGGAGAAGGCGCCCCACGTCTGCCCGAACGCGGCAACCATGTCCGTCATCGACATCCCGTCGATATCGGTCAGCGCCGAGCCGGAGCTGCCCTGCTTCTCAGAGAGATCCATTGCTCACAGTCTCCGCACCGAGCAGACCCCGCTTGAGGTAGGGGTCGACCACTTCCTTGGACTTCTTGCGCGCCTTGATGCCCTCGGCACCCATGCGCATGGCGTTCGCCATCACCGCGGCCACGAAGCCATCGATCTTGCGCTCGCTGTTCGGGCCGTCCTTCTTGGGTAGGATCGTTCCGTTTGCCCTGATATCGCCGACGGCGTTGAGCATGTGCCAGCGCAGGCACTCGCTACCGTCATGCACCAACTGCCTGCTGGCGATCGATGCCATCAGGTCCTCAGTGGGGACCGTCATCGTGGTTGGCCGGTTCGGGAAATCGAACACGTACTCGATGCCGTCGTCCTCATAGAGCGTCTTGAACAGCTCCGATCCGCCGGCGGCATGGTCGTAACCGATCGATTGGACGTCGAAGACCTCGCAGTAGACGAGGATGTCCCTCCGCAACGCATCGAGATCGATCTTGCCTGTCGGCTGGATGATCAGCTCGCCGCGATCGTGCCAATCCATCATCAGCGCATGCAGATTGGGGCTCTGCAGCGTAGGCGATGACTCCGGCAGGTAGAACCGCCCGAATATCGGGGTCTGATAGCCCAATTCCTCGAACAGGAAGACAATCGCCGTCATGTCCCGGTAATGGCTAAGGTCGACGCCGATCCAACACTTCCGCCCGACCATCGTCTCCAAAGTCACGGTCGGGTCGGCGCATTCGGCCCATGCTTGCGGGTCGACCAGCCCGGTTGCCGCGTTGCTCCAGATATTGAGGCGCGTCCGGAAGAACTCTTCCCTGTCGACCGGCGAGAACCGGGCCTTCTGCGCGAAACTCCTGACCGAGTCCGGATCGATCGAGACGCCCCACATCGGGTTCGCCTTGATCCAGATATCCTCATCGGTGAGAAGCCGCTTCTCGTCCTTCAGATCCTCGTCATCGACGGTGAAGATGAGAGCGAACATGCGATCATCAACGTTTTCGCCCTGCAGAACCCGAATTGCATTGGTTCGCTCCTCCCAGCCAAGCCCCCAGGCCTGCCGGCCTGCGGTGGTGATCTGGAACATGAGCTGGTTCGACCGGGCGCCCATTGCGGACTTGAGCACCTGGTAGAGGCCCGGGTTTTGCGAGTGCAGCTCGTCAAGGATGATCGTGGATGGGTTCCAACCATCCTGGTTCTTGGGGATCGTCGCGAGCTTCTGCATCAATCCCCGGTTCTTGCCGAACCGGATGATCTTCTGCGTCACCTCGATCTTGTGCGTCTCGGCGAGTTCGGTCTCTTCCGAGATGATGCGCGCCGCGGCGTTGAAGACGTACTTGGCCTGGTCCTCGCTCGCGGCGCCGATGATGATGTTCGGCTCTTTCGACAGCGTGAACAGGCCGTCGTAGAGCCCGATAACCGCCGCAGTCCCCGATTTATCGTGCTTTCGAGGGATTTCCAGGTAGACCCAATTTACCCAGCGAGATTGCCAGCGGTCTTTGCGGCGGAACCCATAAATCGAACAGCCGATGAAGACCTGAAACGGCTCCTTCTCGACGTAGTTTTCGCCCCGCCAGTTGTCGCCGACCGGGCACTTCTCCCAGAAGTCCAGGAAGTCGACCGCATGCGCCGGCGAGAAGGTGAACGGCGCATTCGGATCGGCCGCCCTGCGGAGCATCCGCAGATAGCGCTTGCACGCCAGCTTGACGTAGCGGCATGCCGGCTCGCGGCCCTCAACGACCGATTCTGCATAGGCCTTGGCTATGGCCGGGAAGTCAGTGAACTCCTCGACATCGCCATCCACATCGAGATAGATCGGCGGGAACCGGAAATCATCCCTCCTGAGATGACGCAACGGCGCGGATTGAGAAGCCGGTGCGCCGGAAGCGGTTCGACCTTTCTCCCGGGCTGGCAAGGACTGGCGCCTCCTCGGCGATCCGGAGGTCCCGAAGCATCCTCTCCAGCATAAGCGTGGTGGATACCGAAACCGACTTGCCGGCGGTCAGGCGCGAGAACTGCTGACCGTACTGCAGAGCGTATTGCTCGGCGGTCAGCACCGTCGCCATCGTCAGCTTGTTCTGGTCGAAGAGGGTCTTGGTGATCTCGTCGTATTTCTGCCGGGCGATCCCATCAAGCGGCAGGTTTGGCTCCGGTATGGATGACAACCAGGGGCCGGTGACCACCTTGGCGGCAGCCTCGACCTTGTAGACGTCGTCCGATCGGCTTGGCCTAAACGTGCCCTTGGCGATCTTCTCGGCGTCGCTAAGCCGGTTATGGCCACCTGACCCCTTACCACCCATGTTGAACCTCATATGGCTGCCGGCCGGGAGAGGTCAGTTTCCCGGCCGGCAGCACTGACGCGTTTCCAAGGGCTACGCTATCTCCAAACGGCACAGGAACTTACGGACCATCCGGGCACCACAACGCCGGCCTTCACGTAGTGGAATCAGGGTGCGTCTTCACCTGCCTCGGTTGACGTCTGCCGGCGTTATCAAGCCACCTCCGGCTGGGCTACCCGAACAAAGGCTTATCCTTGTCATCAACGGGATCGACATAGAGGACGCGCCGGCTCTTGAGATCGACAACCCGCGCCTTCTCCTGCTTCACGCGGAGGCCAAGATCATGCACCTCGGCATCGAAGCGGCGGCGGGCCGTCAGATGGCCAATCCCGACACCGGCAACAGATGCCAGCACCAGCGCCATGGGTGGGAATGAGTGAACGATGCTGGCCGCCGTGGATATCAGGACGAAACAGGAGATGGCGGCGCCAGCTACATGCCAGGTCTTCATGTCAGAGATCCACCACGGAGCCGTCGGCGAAGGTGATGCTCGCGACCTCGCGGAAATCGCCGTCGTGCGGGTGGATCATCTTGAACCGCGAGGATAGTGCGCCATCGATACCAACCTTCGATACGAAGATTTCAGCTTCGAGCGTTGGCGGCTGGCCAACGGCGAGAAGAAGGTTCGCACGGCGGATGCCTTGGATTGCAAATCCAGATGTTTCCTCAATGAACGATGGATGCCGCTGGCCTTCCGGCCAAGCAATTCGGACGGTGCGCATGGGCTTCGCTCCTTTGCAGGTTTTGGGCTGGTATTTGGCCCAGCATGAAGCCACGCCTACTGACCAGTTTCGCGTCCCCACGGCATCTAGGTTGGCGCCACTCTGCCGTCACGGCTGCGAGAATCTGCCGTCGCCGGCCGGGCCTCGGTCGCAGCACTGTACCCAAGATGCAGCCGGGAAAGCGCGTAAACCCTCCGAACCACCCGTAAGGGCCGGCCAGACGCTACATGGCCGCTTCGTCCGGTATCATGGCCGCATCATTCAATCAGCGAGGCCGGACTTGAAGCCGGCTGGCCCACGGACCAACACACTATCGTAGCTGTCGGGTGGCCGGGATGTGGGTCGCGCGCCCCACCGGTGCCGCGTTTGCTCTCCCTGCACGTCCAATCCGCGGTGCTCGCCGAGCTATTTCGATGCGGACCGGATCATCGCAAGCCCCGCGGCCGCTACTCGGATCTCCCGGCCATTTAACACCTCGCCGCATCGAATTCATCCTATGGTTGATGTATTGCCGTCTTTGGCACCACTACCTCAAATGACTACAACCACAGATCTAACCTAAATTGCCTCGGCCTCGTCTCGGGCCGCCTGCACCAGTCCGGCAACGCGCCCAACTGGCCATTGCCCCGGGCGAACGTCTCCATTCGGCCTTTCCAGCCGTGATGAAGGGTGCAAAGGCTCCAGAGGTTGGACCGCTCATGCACCAAATCCGGGCGATCCTGGACCGGCAGGATGTGGTCGACGACATCAACCAGCGTATCCCGGCCAATCTGCTCGCACGCCTCACAGAACGGATGCTGCCGGCGATATGCCCGCGAGATCCTGTCCCACTCCGCGTCGTATCCGCGATCTCTTGGTGATCCGCGTCCAAACAGGCTCTGTACGACCTTGCCTGCAGCCCGTGGAGGAGCCCAGGGCCGATACTTCGGCGGCCCGTCGGTTCCAGAGGCATTTTTGGACATTGACGTTTTCATGCCTGACGTCTGAGTCCCTGTCAAGCAATTCTCAGAAATGAAAATGAATATGACCAGCCGTAAGAATAGATGGTGCATATCGTCGCTCTTATGGACGAATCAAAAAGTCATTTGCTGCACCGTGAAAGAAATGAGGGCCGAAGCGGTCCCGTGTATCGCGCGCGCATTCGTTAAGCGCGGGGGGGCGGGGTCATACCTCACTGTGAAACACATGTTTCACGTCGTCGTCGACCTCTCGGCCCTCCTCGATGACTCTGCGAGGCGCGGCAAGCCTCAACACCTGGCCTCGATGGACTCTGCCCCTTCCTGCCGTTGCCTTGCGTCAATCGTGAGAATTCTTTGCGTATCTGCATTTTCATTCTTGAAAACGAAAATGGCGTGGCGTATATCGAGGTCATGGGTAGCCGTTGAGGCACCCGCCCCGCCCATCATGGGCAACCATTGAGGATGTCGAGATGTCCAACCTTTCACAGTCTGCCCGCCGCGCCGTCACGTCCGCCCTGATCGCTGCTGAAGCCTATGGCGATGTCGCAGCGGTCTCCCGTGAGATGGAAGGCGATCGCCGCGCCTTTGCCATGAAGTGGCTTGGCTCGTTCGCCGCTGGCACGTGGCAGGCCGAAGCGCTCGCCCGCGTCTGACGTTGCAGCTAGCGGGGCGGGAACAATCCCGCTGCCGCTGCCTCGAACGCCAGATCAACCCGCCCTGATGGGCAAGCACTGAGGCCCGCGACAATGACCTTCACCTCCCCGCTCGCTGCGACCAAGGCTTGGATCAAATTCCTTCGTGACTATTACGAGGGCTGCGAGAACAGCGTTTATCGCGTCGACGAGCCGGCGAGCGGCGGGTATCGCGTCGCAGTGCATAGCGCGACCACGGGCGCCTTTCTCACCTACGTCTGACCACTCGGCAAGGCGGCTTCCCGCAAGGGTGGTGAGCCTTCCCAAGGTGCCAGATACCGGCCCGATACCCCGCCCGCCGTGGGCAGTCTGAGAGGAACCGACCATGACCAAGCACCGCGACCTAACCGATGACGAAGTCGCCGCCCTGCAAGCCTTCGCAGCCGCGCACAAGCGAAAGGCCGATCGTTCGCGAGGCTGTGACAACTGGCGCGACGAATTGAGCATGATCTATTGGTACAACGCCCGCATCTGGATCGGCCCCGTCCCCGGTATGGGAACCCTGCTCCACGGGCTGCGTAACGAGTTCGGCCCCACTTGGCTGTACGACGAATGCAAACTCCCCAAATCGTCCTGACCTTCCGGCAAGGCGGGCGGCTGTTAGCCGCTGCGCCTTCCCTGAGTGTCAATCCCGCCCGCCATGGGCACTATCGAGGACATCCGGCCATGTTGCACTACATCGACGAAACCGCCGCCTACCGCACCCAAGTGCAAGCCACCTACCCGGACGCGAGACTTACCGTCCGCACGGCTCGCGGCATGCTCCAGGGCGGGTTTCTCATTCAGACCGAAGACGGCCACACCCTAGGCGCCGATACCGCCAGCGCCCGCAATGCGTGGATGGATGCCGCCATTCAGGTCTACCGGTCCCGCACAAACGCCCGTTTGAACTGAGGAACCTGCCATGAAAGTCTTTCTTCTCACCGCCGAGCACTTCTCAACCCCCGGCATCGTTATGGACGTCTACGCCAAGTTTGACCGGGCCGAAGATGAGGCAATCAAGCTCGTTAATATCATGCTCGACGACAGCGACAAGCCGCAGGACGCCGACACATCCAACTGGATGGCCAAGGTTGAGGCACTACAGGACGAACACGGCGCGGCTCATTGCTACGTCGAGATCTACGAGAAAGACCTGATCGACGAATGCGAGGAAGTGCCCGCCCCTGATGACGAGGCCTTCAGCCCCGAACAGACGGCGCGTGAATATGGCTGGCTGCCTGATCTGTCCAGCCCCACGCCCGGCGCGGTCTACAAGCGCGACCACGGCGAGACGTTCACCGCCGCCAGTTGGGCTGACGCATGCCACCTCGAATGTATTCGCTAACAGGTTGGCCGGCTACGGCCGGCCCCCTTCACCGCACGCCGGAGAGTCCGACGCGCTGCCAAGGGGGAAGATGATGATCAACAATGAGCTAGCTGAACTTGGCCGGCAGGCCATCGCGCAGCACACCGAAGCAGCCCGCATCGATGATGAGGGGTCGGCCGATATCGGCCTGTTTCACCTTCTCGTGTCGCTTATCGAATTCTGCGACGCCGAGCGCATCGACTTTGACGAGCAAGTGTCGGCCGTGCGCCAGCACTTCGTCGAGTTCGGCCACTGACGCCCCGGCAGGGCGGCCGGCTCCGGCCGGTGCGCCCTTCCCGAGCGCCAATGCTCAAACCCGCCCATCTGGGCAATTCTGAGGACTGAAGACCATGACCATCACCGCTGAAGACCTTGTCCGCCGGGAAGTGCACTACTGCATTTCGTTTCTGGTTTCGACGCTGGCCGGTGGCGACTATCCGCACGGTGCTGATGATCTAGGCGGGTTGATGGACGCCGCCGTTGAGCTTGTCTCCCCTATCCTCGACTACGAGGAAGCCGCCACGGAAGCCGGGTGGGAAGACGTCACCGACACCACCAAATTCCCGCCCAACAGCCAGTTTCGCGACTCCACCGACGGCCAAAGCTGGGCTTGCTCCGGCTGGCAGGAACTTTGCGAAGAATTCGACATCGAGCCGCACGAGTGGGAAGTTTTCGAGCATTGGATTGTGTCCGATTGGCTCGCCGATCGCCTCGCCGAGCATGGCGAGAAGGTCGACAAGGACTTTGCGGGGCTGACCGTCTGGGCTCGCACCTGCACCGGGCAGGGCGTCGCCTCCGATAGCGTGATCGAGAAGATCACCGCCGAACTCAACGCGGCACGGTGACGCCATGCCTCTTTTCCATTGGAACGACTGCCAAATAAACGCCAACTACGGCACCGGCAGCCTTATAGCCCATGGTCGAACGGTAAACGAAGCCCGCGACGCCATCCGGCGGACTGCCAAGACGGCAGAATACGGTTTCGGTCGGATCAAGGATCTTGCCGACACGATCAGCCAGCACGAAACAGCGCTCGCCGACCCTTCAACGTCCATCAGCTACCGCCAATGGATTGAAAGCGAGCTGCCAGACGAACGCCAAGAGTTGGCGGACGCGCTGGCAAAGCTCGAGGTCGACCTAGCCAAGGACCCACTAGTCATCCCGTACGGGGAAGCAATCGGCATCAACGGTTCGGAGTAAAAGCCATGACGCCCGCGGAATCCTGCCGGCTGTTCCTGTCGCTCGCCGCCGCTTGCCTTGCGCGCCGCGACCTCTCCAACGCCTTGGACGCGCTACGGCACGCCCTTGGCAGGGCCAACGCCTGCCACTCGGCACCGCATCGCCGGTTGATCCTGACAGCCATCAACCACACGCGCGCCGCCGCCAGGTCAGGAGGTGTCACGCCATGAGCTGGGCACTTCTCCTTATCCTCGCCGGCCATGTCTACGTGGTCGACCATGGGCTATCCGCCGAAGATTGCGGCGCCGCCCTCGAAACACCTGCTGCCGTTCGCGTGATCGTTGATCGCAACGGCGACGCCGTCCCCATGCCGGCGCCTTATGCGCTCCGGTGCGAACTCCAACTGATGGAGGAATAAACCATGGCAAAATTCACCATCACCCTGACAGAAACCGTAACTTATACGGTCGAGGTCGAAGCCGTCAGCCGTGATGAAGCCGGCGCGGATGCCTGCGAAATGTGGGCTCAGTCAGAAAACCCAACTGAAGATTTCAACGGGATAGGGAACGGTCTCATCGTGAAATCAGTGATGCAGAGGTAATAGCCATGTCGGCAATCACCATCCTTTCTGGCCCAGCCATTGAGCAGGCCATCAGCTCGCCCGCCGGGTTCCCCACCGTCGAAGTTGTCGAGCCGGTATGGCGCGAGGCCGGCGGCGAGAATAACCCGCGATGCGTGCTCAAGGGCATCTGGACCATCAACGGGCTTAGCCTGCACGTCGTCGCCCTGGAATGCCGCCTCATTCGTCCCGCCAGCCACGACAGCGAGACCCAAGAAGACGAAGTCCTTTCATGGGACGAGTTCGGCGGCATCGTTGATTTGTCGCCCGACGTCGAGGGCTACGACATCGGCTGGCTTTGGACCGCCCATGGCATGGAAGGCAACGCCGAGACCGCCATCATCGACGGCCGGCATTACCTGATCTTCGCCTCTCCCTTCTGCACCTAATCCACTTGCCCTCTTGCGATTGATCGCCCGCGCCCGGAGCCGCTTCAAGCGGTGGCCGGGCATAAGGGGGCATAGACGAGGACTTACCCGCCTTGGGCGCGGAGAGCGCGGGCGGAAAGGTCTCTGGATGAGGAGGAATATGGATGAAAGGGATATTGCCGGAGCTGTAGGACCGGCGTTTATCCTTTATATTCTTGGCTACGAATGCTCGTCACTGCCAGCCCGCGAAACCGGTGACGAGCGATCAACAAGACCACATCAAAGAGGAAACCACCATGTACATCACCAAGCACTATATCGCCGGCAACGTCGACCCCCGTTTCTCTCTCGGCAATAACGAGCGAGATGGCCACGCTGAGCTTTTTGAAGTCGAATTGCCTGATGGCTACACCGTCCGCGATACCATCCTCCGCGATCCGGACGGCTACGAGTGCGGCATCTACGTGGGTAAGGGCGGACGCCCGAAAATCAGCAGCAAGGCTGGGAGTTGCCCAGACGTTCAGTTGTGATTGACGGCCACGACTCTAGCCGGTGAATTTCATTTTGCTGCACGTGTGCAGCCCCGCCCGTGATGGGCAATGCAGGAGGATCCATGCCAAAACCTATGACCCCCGCGACGTTCTACGTCGCAAATACAATCCGCCATCAAAACATCCTGCGTGAAACTGTCGGATGGTTTGCTCAATGGGCGGCTCCTGGAATGCAGCCTAGATACATCATGGACGGAGCTACAGAGAAGATATTCCCAACGGAGGAAGAGGCGCTTCAGGCTGCGAGAGCTTGTCTTTTTGATGCACTAAACTCGCGGAAACGCAGCTCATGGAAAGCTGAGAGGGAATTTATGGGAGGAAACGAGCTCTCAAGGCTTTGCGGAGAGATTGGCATCGGCCCGGCCGACTTCGCACTGATCTTTGGTTCCCGCCATGATCGAGTCCTGGATATGTTCTCCGGATCTCGTGAACCGCCGTTCTCTGTTTGGTGGGCGCTGGAACTTTTCAAGACGCCATCGCTGCTCGACAAGGCGAAGAAGATCGCCCGCGAACATACCCGGGATCCACGCGACGAGGAGAACCACGATGTCGGTTGAGATCATCCTTCTGGGCGCCGCTAGCGCCATCCTCGCCCCCGCCATAGGTTGGGAGATCGCCAAGCGCTGGCCCCGTTCCCCGGCCAAGCGTGCAGCCTTCCTGCGCCAAGGGTTCATCAGCCGCCGGCGATCGGAAGGACTGCCGCTCGATAAGATCTTTTCGGAGATGAGCCGGTTTGAAACGCTTGCCCGGATCCGCCGCCGGGCCTCTGACCTGGCGCGGAAGGACGTCGACGCCACTGAGGAAGCTATTCGGGCCGTGGCCAAGGAAGAGCTGCTGAGCATGGCCGCCGCCGGCAACGTGGCCGAGGCGAAGGCAATGGCTAAGGCCGTCAACTCTCTGCGCCTGCAGGATCTCCTTGAGCCTGCCGTCTACGGCGCGTGGATCCACTATCGCCTATCCACGCTGCCAGACAACGTGCGCGGTGACCAGGAAGCAGTGGGGGACGCCATCAACGCCTACACCGGGCGGCTATAGTTCCGTGAGTTATTAATTGACATCACCGGTGATCGGCGGCTTTCGTCCTTGTGCGGCACATTGGCCCTGGGGGATGAAATGCGAAATATCTTGTTGGTAGTCACCGCCCTTGCACTTGCATCCTGCGGGACAGGAAACGGCTTGCTCCTATCCCAACAGGACGTTGGGGTGGTGACCGGCCCGGCCAGCTACCAGCAAACGGCATCCTGTTTATTCGAATATTTCCAGGGGCAATCTGCGCTTACCGATATCCGGAAAACAGATCTCGTCGCCCCGATGAGGTCGGTGATATCCCGCGAGCAGGGCGGCATAACGCTATGGACCATAATAGTCACGCCTGATGGATCTGGCAGCAAAGCGCGGATTACCCAGGCGAAATCAATCTTCGGTAACGGTGCCGGTGTCAGCGACAAGCGCGCCGCGGCTCAACGCTGCTCCAGTTGATCCGTTCACGAGAGCAGAGATCGCGTTGACCATGCGGTGGTAGGTGTCTCCCACAAGGTCGGCCCGGTGCCCGCCCTGGTAATAGGCCGCCGCGTGGGATGCCGCCCGCTTCAGGCGCCGCCCGAGCTCGTCGGTGACACCCCAGCCCTGCTTGTGCATCTCTTTGATGGTGATCCCGTGACCTGCCCATAGCACCAGCACCACCCATTCCTCTGGGTGCATGCCTTGCTCTATGCATCGTATGGTCTGGATTGCCTCGACCTGTGCCGTGTTCTGTGGTGATCGGCCGCCGTCGACATGGGGTTCAAGCGATTGGCTGCGGATTCCGCCCAGGGACAGTTGATAGTCATGTTCGAACCTCTGGCAGGCCTCGCCGAGTTCACGTTGCCACCCATAGCGCTTGACCATGAGGTTGAAGCGGCCGGAGATGCTATCGACCATCACCCTCTCACCGGAGAATGTCTGGGCCAACACCGGAGAGACTTTAAGGTTCGGCATATCGAGTTTGCGCCGGCGCTTCCTCTCCTTTGCCGCCAACTTCGCGGACTCCGCCTCCTCTTCGCGCTCTTTATCCCACCGATCGCTAACCTCTGGCCATGAGGCGGTTCTGCTATCAAGGATATTGAGGGCCTGCGCTTTAGCCAAGGCGGCGCGCTTTGTCACAAGAGCGTCCGCAACTATATCGACGTGTCCTTGGTGAGCGATCTCCTGTTCTCTGACTGCCATTTGTTCGTTATTCAGGTAGATGCGCTTCTTTTTCATGACAGCCTCACTTCTCGATTTCTCTGATGACGCTCAGACGGCCGTTGAATTCGAACTCGCGGATAATGCCATCTTGCCCGCGCCGGCGTTTCAATCCGCACATTTCCACCCGGCCTTTATGCCTGTTGTATTTTTCCCTCCACTTGGACCAATCGGCTTCAGATCCGTTGGTTGGCTCTCGGGTCTTCAACCAGCGGTCCCAGCGCCACATGCCGATTACCCAATCGGCATCCTGTTGAAGTGAACCGCCGCCCTCTGCATCTGTTAGCTGGAGAACAGGGCTATCACGACGCTGAGCTTGCTGGAGAACCTGTGAAAGCAGAACGAAAGTCACGCCTATATCTTTTCCAGCATCCTTCAACCCGCCTGTAATGATCGGGTATTTTTCAAACCGATCATGCATCTTTCCACGCACTTGAACTTTTCGCATATGGTCGATGAACATTGCATGGATACCATGCGAACGTTTGAGCGATCTTGCGCGAGAGATAATCTGGTCAATTGATTGGTTGGTACGATCATCAATGATTATTGGAAGATTGGCCATCGCCTTTACGGCAGCGTCTAGCCGTTCGGCAGCGAAGAAGTCGAAGGCACCCTCCTCAAGCTCTTCCGCTGACATGTCACTTTGTTGAGCCAGCTCTCGGCGGACCATATCGTCGCTGCCCATATCAAGCTGATCGAAAGCCACGGGGCCATAGAGCGCCGCGCGCTTCGCCAATTGGGCGGCAAGTATTGTCTTCCCGTCGCCTTGGGGGGCGATAATTGCCCCAAAATCTCCTTGGTGTATTCGCCCGATCACCTCATCCAGACTGGAGAGCCCTGTATCAAATCCAGGAACAACTCCACCATCGCGTGCGGCTTTACCAGATCGGGCTGCTTTGGCGGCGATCTCTCCTATCCATTGAACACGTTGCGCTTGGCTATTGGCCTCGATCGCCTCAAGACGCCCCTTCAGGTCGGTAATGAGATCGTCGGAGTTGACGCCGGCCTCGACGACTCTCTTCGTCGCCCACTCGACTTGCTCCTTGATCTGCCGCTTACGCCAGCCCTCGATTATGTCTTCAACGAAGGTCTGCCATACCCCGCCGCCTTCGCTGCGTTCCGCATCGTTCAGGAGCGCGCCGAGCAGCATGATGACGCTCTTGCCGTCGTCATACTCCTCGCCGATCAGCGCCACGAGCTTCTGCAAAGAAACCTTCTTGCCTTCGTCGCAAAGCTTCTTGATGGCGGAGAAGATCTTGGAGTGGATGGCGAAGGAGAAGTGCTCCGGCTTGAGCACGCTTTCCACGCTCCAATAGGCGCTATCGGAGAGGAGCAAGGCGCCCAGGACGGCCTTTTCTACGGTAGCGGATGGGGCAAGGGGGTTATGTGGCGCGTTCATTCTGCGGCCTCCAGGAAGAGCGGCATATCTTCTGATTGCCACTTGCGGGGAGCCTGGACGTCGCGCGGTCGGAAATTCGCAGCGACCAACGCAGCAGCCTCCGGCGGGCAGACGCTGTTGCCGCACATATAGCCCTGCTGCTCCAAGGTAAACCGTATGACGTGGCCTAGATCGTCGATGCCATGGTCGATGATGTAGTCGCGCCGGAAACCTTGAGCGTTGAAGCGCTCGCGCGGGGTTAACATGCGCAGGCCGATATCGACCAGCACGCAGGTCACGCCCTCCACCAAGAGAGTGACGAACTCGCCGCCATCCCAGCAGCCATGTGAGCGCAGAAACTCGGCGACCTGACGCGCCCGGGTGTAGTGCTCGGGAGAGAACGGCGGCGCGGCGGCCAGAACCTCGGCAAGACCGAAGCGGGGCTTGGCCGTCTCCGTGCGGCCTGGCTCATCAACGGAGGCCCCGTCATCGTCAGTGCCGTAGTAGACCGTCATCAGCGGCATGCCGATCAGGGCGTCGTGATTGCCTTTGGCCGACCCAGTGCGCGCGGGCTCATCAGCGCCGCTATCCCGGCGAGAGGAGCCACGTAGCGTCATCATCGACGCAGCAACCAAGGTCTGCTGCGAACCGGTGGTGGTGATCGTCGACAGGGGCTCTCTGGTGGGGCGCGAACAGGTGCCCTGGCGAGGCCCATCGTTCTGTTGCGCGATATAGGTGGCAACGAGCTGCGACTTCCCATCGCCGCCGGCCAACAGCGTCCCGCTTGGCGCGCCAGCGTCGTTGGACACCGAGTTACCGAACCGGCGCGCAATGTGCGCCATGATCAGTTGGTGCTGGTCCTTTGGGCTGGCCGTGATGGTTTGGCCCGGCGCATTGGCTGGCCGGTCATTACCGCCGTGCTGCGCATAGGCGATCAGCGGCGCCACCATGCCGAGCGGAGCAGCGCCGCCGCCGTGGTGCTCGCTTGAATGCGCCGTGATAGTGTGCAGCGGTTCCTCCATCGAATGACCGACGGAGTTGCTGCGGAACTTGGTGATGAAGGGCGTGACAATCGCATCGTCTCGCACGCCGGTCATTGCCGACAGGGGTGCGTCTATCGGCCGATCGCGGGCGTCGTCGCGTCGCGTGGTGCTGTGGCTGACCTTCACCATGAACGGCCGGGGCACGCCAAGCACCCGTCGTTTCACGCCCTTGGCAATGCGCGCCATGGTGTTGACGGCGAGCGGCCGCTTGGCGCGAATGCCGTACTTCGCCTTGATCTCTACCGACGTCTCGAAGATCGACGGGCAAGGTAGGCTGAAGTCTAGGCCTTCCGCGACGGTCACCCATTCACGCAACTCGCCGGCCGCGATCCGCGCCGCGTCGATCGGGTCGTTTGGGTTGCCGTGCGAGGGCTCCGGCCAGACGATCGGTTCGCCGTCGCGGCGCATGATCATGTACAGACGGTTGCGGATCGTGCCGGCGCCGGATTTCCATGCCCGCCGCTGACGCCATTCGATGTTTTTATATCCCAGCGCCCGCCACGCGGCGACGAACTGCTTGAAGGTTTCACCCTTGCGCGCCGGGTCGCGCTTGCCGTTGGGCAGCAGCGGCCCCCACTGCTCGTATTCCTCGACGTTTTCCAGGAATACGACGCGCGGACGCTGCCACATCGGCAGTGCTTTCACCCAGCCGACAATGGCCCATCCGATGCCGCGCGTTGTCCGGTCGGCGTCCCGCAGCGGCGCCGAGCCCTTGGCCTTGGAATGGTCGGTGCAGTCCGGCGACATCCAAAGCATGCCGATTGGCTGGCCATCGCAGAGACCGACGGCGTCAACCACCGCCACATCCTGAATAAGATGGTGAGTGCCGGGGTGATTGACGCGATGCATGGCGAGCGCCGCCGCGTCGTGGTTGACGGCGATGTCCGGATCCCGGCCAAGCGCGATCTTGATGCCTTCCGAGGCGCCGCCACCACCGGCGAAGCTGTCGATGATGAGTTCACGCATTGGCTTGGATCTCCTCGATACCGACGACGACTTGCTGTGCCGTCTGTGCCATGGCCACCACCCGGAACTCCCGGAACTGCCCGTCTTTTTCGAGAGAGATCTTCTCACCGAGGCCGGGGATGAAGATCAGCGCCTTGGCCAGATAGTCGACGCCGTCCAGACGGAACAGCACGTTGCGATATGCGCCACGCATCAGGTGCATCAGAGCAATCCTTTCAATGCCTTGAGAATGGTATTTCCGTCGCCGTGGATCGGCTGGTCGTTGATGACGGTCTTGATGCCCATGGCGCCGGTACGCGCTGCGCCAGTCTTGGCGGCCTTCAATCCCGGCGGTTCATCCACGTCTTCTGGATAGGCCTTCTTTTGATTAAAGGCCTTCGCTTCTTGTGAGCCGGCATTCTTGTCTTTGCCGCCTTTTTTAAATCGGCCAAGATCCCCGTCGGGGAAATAGTCGATGCGGTTGACGAAGATGGGGGGGTCGAAGCCGATTATTCCTGATGTCGAGAGCATGGCCCACATCGGATAGGCAAAGCCGTGGAGCACCCAAGTCGACAGCGCGGACTCCACGCCCTCAATGGCCCCGATGCGCGGCCCATCTCCGCCGATCCTGACAGCGCCGCCGCCGGCCGGTCCAAAGCCGAGCTTGGGTTCTGGCACAGCATCAGATTTGTCAGGCTTCACGTGGTCGAGATAGATCTTCCAGATCGCGATGACGGCACCAAAGGCATCGCGCACCGCCATTACAACGGCGGGGTGGCGGCCGAAGCCTTCGCGCTGGAGATCGTAATCAAGCGATGGGTGAAAGCGAATATCGTTTACAGGCGACCATGGCCACTCGCTGACTGGGGGGAGCCCACGCGCGACGACAAGATAGGATTCACCATGGCTGCCAAGAAGGGGAAGGCAGTTATCGAAGATGTCCAATGCGGTTCCCGAGCGCCAAGCGTCATACCGAGCCTTCTCCTTCGCAGCCGCTGCCTGCTTCCGCTCGCTGTCTTCCCGCTCTTTTTGCTGCCTGCGCTCGCGGGTAGCCTTCTCGTCTGGGGTCTCTTCTGGCCTGTCCGATCGGATGCCGAGGAATTCCCGGGCATAGCCGTATGCATCAGCCCAATCGGCCTTGCTTGTCGGGAGGTCACCATTGCGTTCCGCGTAAAAAATCAGGGCGAGTAGATGGCCGCCTTTATGTTGCGAGTGGCGATACCACTGTCCTTTATGTTGGCCGACGAGATCGACTTGAAAGCTGGAGGAAATAATCTTTCCCTTTTGCTTCGGGGTGAGCAGGGCCTTGGTCTTGTTCGGGTTGGTCATCCAGCCGGGGAAATACCTCGTGAGCAGCCCCTCAATGTTCTGCTCAAGCCCCCTCTGAATTTCCGCCTTGTCGTCCCGATACCTGCTCATTTTTGCCCACGCTCATACTTCTTGATGTCTTCGATCAGATTCTCGTTGCGCTTACGGAGGCCATAGATCTCCTGCTTGAGCTCGATATTCTGGAGTTCCATTTCCTCCAGCCATCGCTCGGCGGCGGCGAGGCGAACCGCGTCTTCAGGCTTGATATGCAACCAACACTCATCCGGCGTGTGCCGAGTTAAGTCTTTGTGCTGCTTAACCAAATGCAGTAGAGACGCGCGAACAACCGTAGGGGTGAGCCCTTCCCGAGGGTCCTTGGCCATTACCGGTTGCTCGGCTTGTCCGACTTCCGCATCATCCCGCGCTCAAACGGTCGCAGGGCGTGGGTGCTGGGCCGGGGGCTGCTTTGCGATGGCCGGTGCTGGCAGGCCCGATCGGAGGTGCCGGTATGGAACAGCGCGCCGCATGTGGTGCATTTGATGCGATCGGCGCTGACTTGGACGAAGTTGCATGGGAGCGCGGTCATGGGCGCGGCTCCCTGCTGGCCTTATAGGCGTCTAGGGCGGTATCGACCGCCTCGAACATTTCCCGCAGCCCGCCATAGTCGACGCAATCGCTGCAGGGAGGGTTTACGTGACAAGTGCAGTTCCGCTCCGGCGGTCTCTCGACATTGTCAAAGACTAGGTTCAGCGCCTCCGCCATCTGCTCCTTGACGGGGTCGGCCGACGGCCCAGCCTTCGCCTCGTCGATCATGTCGATGAGATCGCTGATGACCTCGCCATAGGTCTCGGCCGGGGCCCAATCGTGTAGCGGGCTTTCGGGATCGTCGACCTCGCGGCCGATAATGGAAACGATCTCGCGCCCGATCTCGGCATAGTCGGCGTCGCAATCAGCTACGTCGGCCGAGCTATTCGGGATTTCCGAAGCGCTGACGGGCGGCTCGGGAGCGGCGAGAAGCGCACCTTTCCAAAACCTCCGGAAAGCCTGCAGGAATGTGTAGTTGATGTCGTTGGCGGTCACGTCAATACCGACGACGCCAATTTGATCTACCTGCCTTTTTCCGTAATGGGCGCCCGCAGCCGCGTGGGCCATCTCTTTGGTGGGGATCTCCGGCACCAACTTCCACCCGGCGGGGATCATGTTGGTGACGTCACCGGAATGATCTGGGGTAGGAGCATCAACCAGCGCCAACCGGACGCACTTTTCATATTGGGCCTGTGCTTGGACCTTTTTCTGCTCAAGCTGGGGGTCGGCCGCCAGAATCTCTCGAACAAATCCTAGGCTTTCAGCCCTCAACCACCCATAGCCAGTATTGCGCCACCCCAGCGGCTTGATAGCCACGGCCGGCGCTGGCGGGGCGAGATATAGCTCAGTCCCCGGCGGGACCTCGTCCGCAGAGAAAACGGCTAAGGTATTAGCCGAAGTGCAGGTGATCTTCTTCGCCTTCCCGACAGGCTCATCCGAGTGTGCAGCGCGGGCGGCGAGAATGATGCCACCGATAACTTCATCGACGTAGTCGGGGTGAAGTTCAAAGTTGATCTTATGCGAACCGGCTTTACAGAGAGCGTTTAGGCCGGCTTCAATCTCAGCCTTCGATGGAGTGGTCATTTCAGATTCACCCTCCGCGCCATTGATGCGCTTGGAGAAGGAGCCCCAAGCTTCTCAGCCTGGGGCAAGTTTGGGAGGAAAGCCGCCGGCAGGGTCCGGCTCCCGCGTGTGGCCAGGGAGGAGAGTGGTCAGCCCGACGCGGTGGCGGATCTTCCGTCCGGCGTGGGCGGCAGATTGAAAAGGCTGTCGGCAGCGGCGAACCGCTGGGGGAAGAGTTCGCCACGCAACCACCAGGCCACGCCGATAGCCTCACAGGCATCAACGGAAGAAAACGCGATGCCGAGGCGCTTGCACTGTGCGACGGCGGCCTGCTTCGCGTCCTTGGGCGAACCATTGCCCAAGAAGGCCTTGCGCCACTCGCTCTGGTTCACCATGCGCGCCGGGATGCCGAAGCGGGCACAGACCGACAGGGCCAGGAATGACAGCCCGTAGAGCCGATAGATCGTCGCCATGCTGGTGATCGGAACGACCTCCGTCTTGATGGCATTGCCTGCAAATCGAGACGAGGTGTCGACGGTCGTTTTCTTGCGCTTGGCGTCGCTTCGCAGCGGCTGCTCGATCGCGACATACTCGACGCGGTTGTCGACCAGCCATGACCGAAGGTAATCTTCAAACGAACAGCCGATCTGTCCGCTATGGAGAGGGTCGATGTTCTTCTTCTCGTCGTCACCGAAGACGTAGCCCTTGCGCTTCGGCGCCTTCCATGTCGCGGTGATAGCCTTGTCTCCGTCGAGGATAGCGAGGCCAGTGGTGGAGGCGATATCAAGACCGGCGAGGATCATTTGTGCGCTCCGGCTTTTTCTTGGGCGTCGAGACGCTGATCGGTGACGATGGCGTTGATCATTTCGTTATTGCTGCAGTGGTTGATCGCCGCCTGCCACCTCACGAACGCCATGTTCTCCTTGGATAGCCATATGAAAGGGCGTCCACGCTTGGCGGAGAGCGTAATGTTGTTCTCCGCGGCGACTATCCGCACATAGGAGTCATGGACGCCAAGCAGCTCGCCGATCTCCTTGGAGGTCCGCGTATTATCCTTGCGCAGCTCTGCCAGAATGGCTGCTGTCTTTGGTGCTTGGCGTCCCGACATGATCAGAGCTCCGAATTATCCTGGGCCAGATGGCGAGGACGGAGATCGGCATCTTTGCCGGCACCATCGGGCCACTTGATGTCCGGGGCTGGCGCAAGGCCTGCCGGCTCCTCGCCGACGATCTCGATGCCGTTGACGACGCGGCCAGGGCGATCAAACGGGGCACCGTCAGTATCCTGATCGTCGAGATCATCTTCAGGACCAACATCCCCGTCGTCCGCCTCGGCGGCGAGAGCGGCATCAGCATCATCATCGTCGGCGCGCTGTTGCGTTTCGACGGGGCGCAGAATCTTCGTCTCGTTGTTTTTGAGGAAGACCTGCTTGAGTTGGTCCTGGCCCTTGTACCATGCGGCCATCCAGGCTTGGTCAAGCTCGCTGCCGGGATGATGCGGGCTTTGCGGGTTCTTCCCGTTGAGACCGGCGTACTCACCTTCTTCTCCGGCCTTCTCGAGCAAGGTCCTGCGGTCATCATCAAAGAGCGTGGCTTGCGTCCCAACGGGCAGACCTGCCCATGCGGCGCAACGCATCAGGTGCTCAATAGTCTGCTTGACGATCGAGTTGTTTCCGGCGCTGTCAATCTCGATCAGGAGTTTGATGTCCTTCAGCCCGGTGTCGCCGAGATCAGCCTTGATTGACTTGCATGCGTTCTTCAGCGCCGCATCGGCTTCCTTTTTCCTGGCAAGCGCCTCGAGGTAGCGCGTCTTGTAGTGCATGGTGAGAGCGCGTAGCTGCTGGTCGGAGTTGTCCCCGATCGTTCCCGCATTACCACCGCCCACCACGCGCAGCTCTGGCTTCTTGGTCGAAGCCGTCGATGGCTCCGACTTTGGTTTGTTCTTTGATCCACGCGGCCTTGCCATGTGTCGCTCCTTAGGGAAGAGCCTCGCCGAAGAAGTCGGCTGGCTTGATCTCGGCCTGGGCGGGGACCAGTGCCCGTTTGGGTGCTCGGGGCTGGTTGTCGAGGAGACCTGACTGGTTTCCCCATGACGTCCAGCCAGGGCGCGTCTTGCGCGAGAAGAGATCCAGGCGCCGACCATCGGGGCACATGCGCTCGGCCACCGCGTAAGCCTGTTCAGGCTTCACTGAATGGCCTCGTGCTGGGCCTTCGATGACCGTGCGGATGCTCCTCGACTTGATCTCAGGGCTGCCCATGGTAGCGAGCACGAAAGGCTCAGAAGCGCAGCGGAGCCAGTAGCCAGGGCCGAAAGCCAAATTCCCCGTGTAGCTGTTTCGCTTCACCCAGACGCCGGAGGTAACGAACCTCATGCCCCAAGCGGAGATCACCTTCATCTGGCGATCGAGCATAGGATGCGTCATCCAAATGAGGGCGATCGAGTCCTTGGCGAATAGTTGCCCGATCGGCATGTCGCAGGCTTCATCTACCGTCATGGTGTCGTAATAAGCCTGCGGGCTTTTCTCGTTTCCGGTCTCGCTCCAGAGATCAAAAGCCCATGGGAAATCGATCCAGCCGATATCAAAACCGAAGTATGGGAGATCTCCGAAGGGCCAGTTGGTGGACATCACCCTGCCATCCGAAGCGGCGCGCATTGCTGCACAGCACGGACAATGGCGCGATCATGCTCGAGCCTACGCTCCTTCTCGGAGATCTCCTTTTCCAGGGCCGCGGTGAGCTTGAATAGGTTCGACGCGGAGTCCGAAACCGGCTCGCAATACACGAGGCGCTTGAGCCAAGTCCCGAGCCCACGCTCCTTCGCAATATCGGCGATGGCACGCTCTCTGGTGGCCGCGCGCTCCATCCTCAAAATGATGGCGCGTTCGGCGATCGTCCGCATGAACTGGATTGCTCCAGCGGGCGAAGACATAACTTCCATTTTTAATGAAGGATTTTCCGACATTGTAATTTTTCCTAGTGGTAGGTTTTGTTCATCGGCAAACGGAGAACAGAAATGCACCGCTCGAGAGACCCACCATCACCCGGAAATGACGCCCTCTTGGGTATCTACCCAATCGGAACACGTCATCCAGCCACCGGTGAAAGCCTCGATCCTCAAGGCCAGCTCTAGGTCTGGAACACCATTTTCATTCAGCAAGCGCGTTACCGTCGAAGGGCTGCTCTTCACAGAAGAAGCGAACGTCTTCCTGTTGATGCCCTGCTGGATGAGCCAGTCGTTGAGGTTCTTTTTCATGGCTGCATTTTCAGATATGAAAACACGTAAGTCAACATGAATTTTCATTCCCGAAAACGAAAACCATCTCAGCCCTGGGATTTCCACGCCAACCAAAGGAGAATGGTCCGCCAAATTAGAAAGGCTTGACAATGTCAGAAACCGGGAAGCGGCTTGTGATGCTCCGCGCTGAGAGGGGATGGGATCAAACCGCGCTTGCTGAAAGAAGCGGCGTTTCCATCTCGACCATCAGCAGGTTTGAGACCGGCAAGAAAGAACCGACGCTTGAGCAATTGATGGCTCTCGGCCGCGCGTTCGGTGTCACGATCAATATGATCAACCCGACCATCAACCCGGCAAACTTCGACAAGTTCGTCGTCGACTCGATGGCGGCGCAGCAGCCCAAGTTCGCGATCCCTGATGCCAGGCCCGGCAGGATTCCGCTATTCATCCAGAATACGGCCGGACTCCTCGGCGAGTTCGCTCTTCCCGATGCAATGAGATCCGAGACTGATTGCCCGCCGTGGCTCGCCAACGTGCCTGGCGCCTTCGCCATCCAAATCCCCGACATGCACATGAGCCCGCGGTTCCGCGCCGGCGAGACGATTTTCATTCATCCCAAGGCGCCCGTGCGCAAATTTGATGATGTGATTGTTCTCTGGGATCAAATCGAAGGTGAGACCCCGCTGGTCTACGCAGGGCAATACCTCGATGTGGCAGAAGCAGAGTTCTCCGCAGACTTCGACGACTCTCCGAAGCGAGTCGAGCCGGCCTACATTCTCAAGCAGTTCGGTCAGACTCTTGAGCTGAAGATCCCTACCGTAGAGGCCAAGATCATGAAGATCGTTGGGGTTCTCTTGCCTTAATGGCCACTTTCGACATCTCGCGTGGGAGAATCCTTTCCTACCGTAGATCGATAGATCGTAGGTAGGGAAGGATCAGCCGAAGGCGCGCGGAGCGCCCTGCGCCGACCTATTGACCGAAGGAAGGGGCAAGGCGGTAGAGAGTATCTGTGTCTAAGCTATGTGTATCGGGTGCCACAGTGGCACCCTTTACGGTGCCAGACTGACACCCTTTCTCTTCAGAATGGGAGCAACTGAAGGCGATAGCGTCCAGTTCGTTTCAGCCCACCGCCGGGACGCTCATCGACGAGAAACCCTGAGGCTTCCAGCTCACGGAGAGTGCGCTGAACAGTTCTCTCAGAGAGCCGCGACATCTCAACAATCTTGGCAACTCCTGGCCAACAGACATCGCTTTTGGATAGCCCAAAATATTCGACTAATACGAACGAGACGAGGCGCGCGTTTGCGCCCAAGCTCGACTGCAAGATCTGGTCTTTCCACATGAAGCGCGCCTCCCTCTGTTTGGGGAAGTTGACGACGTTCGAAGCCTGTTTGACATCAAGAACACTGTGAGGCATAATTTCAAACGTTCCTTCAGAACACCCTTCGCACGGGTTTATAACCAAAGTTCAAGGCCGCTCCTGTTTGACGACAGGGCGGCCATTTTCTTGTCTTAGGTGGCCCAGCGCTTTTTGTGCTCTCGGCGGCGGGACACGTCAAACCAATTCTCCCACCTGAGAAAAAATTGCAGATCTGAAAATTTCCGCTTGACGACTGAAAATGCCCGGCGCAATATCTGTTGCATCGAACGACGGCTGATCTGCCAACGGCACGAAGACGCCAGAAGTCGAGTAGATCCAGCCCGCAAGGGCAACGAGAGCGGATCGCGTAAGTAGGGCTCCCTGCGGGTTATGCGACGGTGTGGCACCCGGCCCAAGACAGCCAACAGTATCTGCCCGATAGGGCTTCAGACACACAAACCGCAGGCCTTCCCCAACATGGGCTTTCCCGTGAACGGGTGGACTCTGTCCGGAGGTCAACTTGGATCTCATCACCGCCTTGCAGATCACGCCACCATATTTGGCGGCCCGGAGCGTAAAGCCTCCATGCGACGAGATCACCGAGCGCGTGCCTGGCGATGCCAGCCTGAATAGAGCATTGGCGCTGATCTTCGAGTTTCTGCTCGATCAGTCGACGATGACCGGCCGGCTCACCACCATGGACGTCGCACTCGATGCTTGGGGGCGCAACCATGGCCTTTTCTTCGATCGCATAACGAACGGAGAGCCAGTCCGGCAGAGCATGCATGGGTGGAACGAACTGCTCGCTGTGCTCCATCGCTGGCGGGATCAGATCGTGGATGAAATCCATAAACCGGTGCCGCGATCGCCCGTGGCGCCGTTCGTAGTCCCCAATCTTTTCGCGGTTTTCGAACCGGATATCAGTGTCGCCTGAGCTCTCCCCCCGAGCTTAGGCGTGTGGCCGGCTGACCTTCCTCCTCCCAGAGTTGGCCGGCCACATCTTTCCCTTCCCATCCGCGCAGTCCCCGCGCGGACCCGGCGGCGGCCGTCCCCCATGCCCCATTTGTCAGCAGTGCCGCCGCCGGCAACCCTTTTCCGCACATGAGGTCAGAACAATGAGCACGACCACCTTGGCTGACTTGAAAGCCGGCGACGTTGTATCGGCTGATGGCGGCTTTGACTGCCTCGCCGAAGGACCTCACGTCGTCGAGAAAGACGATCACGGCCTCTTCATCAAGTGCCGAGAGGGCAACCACTACCTCGATGGCCAGGAAGATGATGACGGCAACCTCGTCGGCATTTCCAAGCAGTAATCACCACCCCAGAGGTCAGCATGAAGATCATTTCGCTTCGGGCGGAGAACGTTAAGCGTTTGTCTGCCGCGTATATCGAACCGTCGGGCAACCTAGTGGAGATCACCGGCAAAAATGGAGCGGGCAAGACTTCCGTGCTTGATGCCCTGTGGATTGCCCTGAAGGGGCGATCGGTGGCACCACCAAAGCCGATCCGCGAAGGTGCGGAGAAAGCGGTGATCGAGGTCAACCTCGGCAAGTACACGGTGACCCGCACCTTCAACCTGAAGGAAGACGGGGATTACACGACGAGCGTCAAGGTCGAGAACCAGGAAGGCTTCTCCGCCAAGAAGCCACAGGACCTTCTGGACAGCCTGCTTGGACCGCTGACGATCGATCCGCTGGCCTTTGCCAGGATGCCGTCCAAGGACAAGTTTGAGACGCTGAAGGCCATGGTCCCCGGTGTCGATTTCGCGGCCATCGCGGCGGCGAACAAGAAAGACTTCGATGCCCGATCTGACGCCAACCGCCAGGCCGCCAGCTTCTCAGCGCAGGCGACGGCCATCCTGTTGCCCGAAGAGATCCCGGAGCCGATCGATGAGATTGCTCTGGTCGAGAAGGTGGCTGACGCTGCCGGGCACAACGCCGATATCGAACAGCGCCGAGCGCGCCGGCTGGCCGTACAGGCGGGCATCGACGCCAGGACACAACAGATCGCCAGCCTCGAGGAAGAGCTCGCCGAGCTGAAGCAGGCGAATGAGACCGATGTGGCTCGTCTTCAAGCAGCGCCGCCGTTGCCAGACCTGATCGACGTCAGTGATGTTCGTCTGCAGATCGACGCGGCCAGAGCCACCAACGCCATCGCATTCCGGGCCAAGCAGAAGGCGGATCTCCTCGAGAAGGCTGCGGCGCAGCAGAAGCTCTCCGACGAGCTGACGACGGCCATGGCTACCCGCACCACCGAGAAGACCAAGAAGATCGCCGCGGCAGAGCTGCCCGTGCCGGGGCTCACCTTTGGCGACGACGAAACCATCCTGCTCAACGGGGTGCCGTTTGAACAGGGCAGCGATGCCGAGCAGCTTCGCGCTTCCATCGCAATCGCCGCGGCCGTCAACAAGGATCTGAAGATCGTTCGTGTCCGCGACGGCTCTCTCCTCGACGACGACTCCTGGCAGATCCTCAAGGATTTTGCCGAAGCGAACGACGTGCAGGTGTGGGCCGAATGCGTCGACTCCAGCCGACCCGGGGCAATCGTCATCGAAGATGGCAGCGTGGCCGGAATCATCGGGGGCTGATTGATCCAGATGAGCGCCCTCGTCGACCTTACAGGTACTCGCTTCGGTAGGCTTGTTGCCGAGTCCCATACTCGAAAGCCGAGACCATCCGGTGGCTCGTACACTTTCTGGGTTTGCCGGTGCGATTGCGGGGACACCACAACAGTTCGGGCTTCATCTCTTACCGGTGGAGTTACCAAATCGTGTGGATGTCTTTGCAGTGAAGATGTCGCCGAGAGAAGCCGTAGGCATGGGGCATCGAAACGCGGAGAGCATTGGCCGGAATACCATGTCCATCGGTCAATGCTGCAGCGTTGCTACAATCCGAATGCCCACAACTACAGACTATATGGTGCTCGTGGCATCACCATCTGCGATCGATGGCGCTTCGGCGAAGATGGAATGACCGGCTTCGAGTGTTTCATAGCGGACGTTGGACGCCGACCCGCCGATGACCTGCAGATCGAGCGCAACGACAACAATGGCAACTACGAACCATCGAACTGTCGTTGGGCAACAGCGAAAGAGCAGGCCAACAACCGACGGACCAGCCGGCGCAATCGCGCAGCCACTTCGCCGTCGTCAATCGGCACACAAAGCGAGCTCCAATCATGATCAGCCACAGCGAAGTCCGCACCCGCATCCGCGCCGGCACCATCCTTGCCCTGTCCGTGCGCCAGCCGTGGCCGTGGTGCATGTCGATCCCCTGCGATGCCGCCAAGGACATCGAGAACCGGTCATGGCGGACCAACGTGCGCGGGACCGTGCTGGTCCACGCCTCGGGTGGCATGACGCCGGAGGAGTACGAGTTCTGCCTCGCCTACTGCCGTGAGGTAGCCCTCATCCGCCCGTTCCCGTCGGGCCTGACCATGCCGTCGTTCGGCGAGTTCCAGCGCGGCGGCATCGTCGGCGCCGTCGAGATCGTCGACTGCGTCAAGACCTCCGATAGCCCTTGGTTCATGGGGCCATGGGGCTTCGTGCTCCGCAACTACCAGAGCCTGCCGTTCATTCCCTGCCGTGGAATGCCGGGCTTTTTCAAACCTACCCTGACAGAGGCTCAAGCAGCCGAATGAGCACCCTCTTCATCTACGTGATCGGCCCCATCTGCTCGCTCATTATCCTGGCCGTGATGTACGCCGCTATGTCGGCCGGCAGTCGGGCAGATGACGAGAACGAAGCCCTTCACAAAGCCCCCAAGAAGGACCGCGACGAATGAGCATCACCCTGACACCTTGGCACGGCCAGAAGATCGATCGACCAGGTGCCTACATCGGCGTCCCGATGGAGGTCTACCACGGCGATCCATGCGTCGGCCCATCGATCTCCTCGAGCGGGCTGCGGCGGATCTTCACCGCCAGCCTGCGGCACTATTGGGACTCGTCGGTCTACAACCCGAACCGCGAGGAGATGACCTCCACCGACGCCATGGTGCTCGGCCGCGCCGCCCATCACCTCCTGCTTGGCGAGGAGAGCTTTTCCAGCCTCTACATTGTCCGGCCGGAGGAGGCACCCGACGGCCGCGCCTGGAACATGAACAATAAAACATGCAAGGAGTGGGTCGCCGCCCGCGAGGCTGAAGGCCTCACCGTCCTGAAGCCATCCCAGGTCGAGCAGATCCGCGGCATCTCCACAGCCCTCGCTGCGGAACCGATGATCCAGGGCGGCTGCCTGTCCGGCCTGATCGAGGTCAGTTTCTTCTGGCAGGACGACGAGACGGGCATTTGGTGCAAGGCCAGACCCGATGCCGTCCCCGAAGACAGCCTCTCCGTGTTTGACTTGAAGGTCACCGGCGAGATCGGCGACGACGAGCTGCAGCGCAACCTGAGCAACCACGGCTACCACCAGCAGGGCGCCCTGGTCGACGAGGCGTTCACAAAGATCTTCGGCCTCCGCATGACCGATTTCTCACTGGTCTACGCGGAGTCCACGCGCCCGCACTGCGTCCGCATCGAGCGCATCATCGACGAGGATATCGACCTTGGCCACAAGGCCAACCGCGCCGCGCTGCGCGCCTTCGCGTGGGCACTCAAGAACAACGAGTGGCCCGGCCCGAAGAGCCCCACCGGCGACGTCGGCAACATCCGCTTGGCGCCATGGGCTCGTACCCGCGCCGAGGCCCGCGCCACGCGCATGCTCCAGGAGTTCCCTGCATGAGTAGAGAAATTGAAACCTACGCGCCACCAGCGCGCGAGCCTGACGCGATGTGGCGCCCAGGTCTCGCAATCGACCCGGCCCGTCTAGAATACCTCTGGAAGCTATCAGAGCGCATTGCTAGAGCCACCGTTGTCCCCATGAGCCTTCGTGGCATAGGGACCGAAGGGAAGCCCGGCTGGGATCCATTCCAGCCTGAGACGGTCATCGCCAACGTGTTCGCCGTCGTCGAGCAGGCAGACCGCTGGGGCATGAGCCCGTTCTCGCTGCTGCTTTGCTCGGCAATCATCTACGGCAAGCTCGGCTTCGAAGGGAAAGTCATCAACGGCGTGCTCGAGTCCAACTACGGGATCAAGCTAAGTTGGACCTTCAGCGGCGCCGAAGGGACCGATACCCGGGCCATCGAGATGGTAGGCACCAACCCGCTCACCGGCGAGATCCTGCTCAATCACAAGGGCGAGCCGCTGGCCGTAAAGGGGACCGTAGCGGACTGGAAAACCACCGGTAACAATACCCCTTGGAAGCCGCCAACCTACGACAAGATGCTGGTCAACCGCGGCTCACGGGAGTGGGGTCGCATGCACAAGGCATCGGCGATCCTCGGCATCTACTCCTTTGATGAGCTGGAGAGTATCGGGAACGAAGCCCGCGCGCTGTCGGCCAAGGACAAGACGAAGAGCCTTGCCGATCGCTTCGCTCCTGGCGACGGCGCCCGCTCGGGGGGGTTTAGCCCGTCCAATATCAAGCAGCTCGAGGATGCGCGCGGCAGCCAGCAGCTCGCCGGTGCTATGGACCAGGAGCGTCCGAAGGAGACGGTTGCCGCCGGCAAGGGAAAGCCCGCCGAGCAACAGCAAGGCGAACAGCAGGAACGCCAATCCGAGGCTACAGACAAGAAGGTTGAGCCCGACGTCGAACGCCTGCCACGTGCCACGCACGACGATTTCTCAGCCGCGTTGCTGCGCGTGTCGAAGCCCGAGGCCATCAACAAGATGGCCGATGAGTTTTGGCCAACCAACGGCGGTTGGCCGCCAACATCGGTGGCGGACAAGAAGCTCGCCGTCCAGATCGCCAAGGCTCACACAAACCGCACCGAGGGAAAGATCTCCCTCGAGGACATGAAGGTCCACGTCGCCGAGCTCATCGCTGAATCCTACGGGGAGGGTCTGTGACATGGACCCGCTCGAGAACTACTTCGGCGCTCGCAACGCGCTCACCGCCAGCGAGGACCAGCTCAAGGCCAGGGCCGATGAGCACGGGCTCACCGTGATCGAGTTCATCATCCTCGCCATGGTCGGCCGCGGGCGGGATCGCTCCGGCATCATCGCGACGGAGACCGGATATAACCCGACGACGGTTTCCCACAACATCTCCGACCTTGAGGACAGAGATCTCCTGAAGCGGGAGCGCGTCGAGGGTGATGCGCGAGGCTTCAAGCTCTGCCTGACCGAGGCTGGCCGAGCCATCGTTGCCACCATCCCGGAGTCATTCTGATGCGCAGGAACCCACGCCCATTCAGGGCGCGCGATCTGCCACGTCTGTTTGCAGCAGCCATCGCCATCGTCGTCCTAACGGCTTTTGCTGATGCACTGAGCGGGCTTCGTCTCCGGCGGCATGCTGATGCTGTCTACGGTGTGGCAGAGCGCGTCTATGCATGGTCCGGCGTCAAGGCCAGGAGGGAACGGTAATGGCCGCGCTCGTCCTCGACTGCGAGACCTCCGGTCTGTGGCGCAAGGATCTCCAGCTCGGCGACGTCGGACAGCCATGGGTGGTCAAGCTCGCCGCTGGCCACTTCGGAAATGACGCCGCGCTGATAAACGCTTTCGACCTGACCGTTCGGCCAAATGGGCGCCGGATCAAGGAAGCCGCTGAGAAAGTCCACGGCATCTCCGCGATCGATGCCGAGCGCGTCGGGATCTCCGAGAGCTTCGTTCTGCTCACGTTGGCGGATATGGCCGGCAAGGTCGGCCGTGTGGTCACCTTCGGCGACTTCGACCCCATGGTGATCGAGCATCTGCTCGTTCAGCTCGAGCAGAAGACCAACCAGCGCAAATACGTCTGCCGCTGGCGGCGGCCCGGTCTGGAGTTCGTGAACATTCAGCACCCGGCCTGCCAGTTGGTCTGCAACCTGCCGCCGGCGTTCGAAGGTGGCGATCCCGCATGGCCGTCCCTCGATGTGGCTTGCGAGGTGATCCTCGGCATCCCGCCGCGCGAGGGCCACCACCAGCCTTGGGAAGATCTCCGCAGGACGAACCTGCTTTACCGCGAGCTGCTGCGCCGCGGTCATTTCGAGGGAGAGGCGGCATGAGCACCTTTCACGACGAACTCGCCGCCATTTGCTCGGAAGAGGCTATTCGTGCCGATCAGGCCAGCGACCGCCGACTTCCGTACGCCGATATGATTACCGATCTAGCGGCGGCGCTTGGCCGGACTATCGGTTTTGCCACAGGCGGGGACGCCGCCTGCATCGATCGCGTCTTGTTCACCGCGACGAGGAATGTCGCAAAGGAGGCTAAGACAACAGCAGCAAGGCTCAACCTTGCGCGGACAACGCCGGAGGGGCGAGCATGAAGCTCGTATCCCTCAAGGCCTCCTTCGCCAAGGAGTCCGACCTCTGCACCGCGTTCATAGCGGCGCTGCCGGAGGGTTGGACTCCTTATCCGGAGACCGACGGGTTTGACCTCATCCTGGTCAGGGATGATGGCGCTCAGGTCGGGATCGAAGCCAAGCTGGTCCTCAACGCGAAGGTGTTGATCCAGGCCGTCGACCACGTTCACCAGCGCTGGAACGGCGGCGTCGTCGGTCCAGACTTCCTCGCTGTGCTGATCCCGTACGGCCACAAGACGCCGGAAATGGTGACGATCGCGGGGTATCTCGGGCTCGCCGTCATCGAGCAGCATGACGCCGCAACCTTCGAGCAGCGATATCGCTATGAGCGCTTCAAGCTGAAGGCGCCGGATTGCTTCCCATTCAGCCCTGGTCTTCCAGACACCCGGTGGTCGGAAGATGGTTATCGCAATGGCTGGCGCGACCAGATGCCGGCGGAGCGGTGCAAGTTGCCGGCCTATGTGCCTGATGTCGTAGCCGGCGCCTCGGCACCATCTACACTGTCGGAATGGAAGATCAGCGCCATCAAGCTCTGCATCCTCCTGGAGAAGCGTGGAGAGATTACCTCCATGGACTTCAAGACGCTGCATGTCCATCGGCAGCGCTGGCTTGATGGCAAGTGGATCACTCCAACCGATCGGCGCGGTCACTACGTCGTTGGCTCCCGCCCGCTCAATCTCCGAGCCCAACATCCCATCAACTACGCCCAGATCGAAGCCGATTTCGAGAAGTGGGCGCCAGCGGCAGCTCTAGGAGCTACGGCATGAGCAACAAGATCAACGATGGCGGTATGGCCTTTCCTGATCCGAAACGAGTTCTCGTCGGTAGCCCTGTCACACACGATAGTGGCATGTCGTGCCGCGCTTGGTTTGCGGGAAATGCACTTCCGGCGGTGATCAGCCATTACGGCCCGGCTGACTCGGCTGTCGATGAGGCATATCGCCTTGCCGACAAGATGATCGCCCGTATGGACGCCCCTCGGCCTCCTCTAGACCTCGACACTATGGCTTTGGAGCTTGCCAGCGTGATCAACGAGATCCCGCCGGTTACGGCGTATCTCGGCGGAAGCGCGCAACGCGTTTCCCTTATTCAAACCAAGATCAAGAAGGTTCTGGAGGAGGTAGCGCGTGATGGCTGACCATCCCATCCCCCTCAAGGACTTCGAAGTCCGCGCCATCCTCGACGGCCGCAAGACGCAGAAGCGACTGGTATTGACGCCGCAGCCCCTCGATGCCTACGAGCGCGATGTCGATTGGTGGGCTTCCTATGAGCCTGGCACCGAGACGCCGCTTGTGACGCGGATCGCCGTCGGCGATCACCTTTGGGCGCGCGAGACGTGGCGTACGCTGCACACAAACGATTGCCTTGCACCACGGCATCTAGCCGATGACCGATCCAAGATTACCTATGAGGCCGATCCTGAGCGCCGCAATCCTCTGTGGTCTTTCGGCAAGCTCCGCCCATCAACTCACATGCCCCGCTGGGCGTCCCGCCTCACGCTGCTGGTGACCGAAGTTCGCATTCAGCGGCTTCAGGACCTCAGTGAGGCGGACGCCATTGCGGAAGCGCCTCCCTATCAGCAGGGCATGGGGACAAACGTCTCTGCTCAGGTTCGATGCATGCATCTGTGGGAAGCGGAAAACGGCCTAGGAGCATGGTCGAAGAACCCTTGGGTCGTGGCCTGCGCCTTCAGCGCCGCTAAGTCCAACATCGATCATGTCGACGACGAGGTGGAGGCATGACTGGCTTCTTCTCATCCCCGACGCCAACCGCCGTCGAGACGCCAAAGGCCGGCCAACGATACTATGCCGTGCATTTCATCGTCGGTGAAACTGTGCGGATCGATGGATGCGAGGGCACTCCTGGCGTCGTCACCTGTGTCAGCATCTCCTTCGGCATCAGCTACGAAGTCTCGTGGTGGAACGGGCATCAGGAGCAGCGCGCCTGGTTCTCGGTAGATCGGCTGGTGCCGGCATGATCACCCCCTCCGCTCAGCAAGACGCCGCTCTGAAGGCCGTCAGCAAGTGGCTGAAGAAGAACCGCGGCCAGAAGCCATGGTTCTACCTCGGCGGGTTCGCCGGCACAGGCAAGACGACGCTCGCCAAGCGCATCGCTGAAGACGTGAAGGGCAAGGTGACTTTTGGCGCCTTCACCGGCAAGGCTGCCTTGGTACTCAGGTCCAAGGGCTGCGAGCACGCCTCAACCATCCATTCGATGATCTACAAGCCGCGGGAGGATGTCCCCGGCGTGACCGAGTTCGTGATCAACCGGGAGTCTCATATCCGATCGTCGGCGCTGGTCATCATCGACGAAGTCTCGATGGTGGGCGAAGACCTCGGCAAGGATCTGCTGTCGTTTGGCGTGCCCGTGCTGGTGCTGGGTGATCCTGGCCAGCTTCCGCCGGTCAAGAGCGAAGGCTTCTTCACCAAGCACGAGCCGGACTTCATGCTCACCGATGTCCACCGGCAGGCCGCCGAGAACCCGATCATTCGCATGTCCATGGACATCCGCGAAGGGCGCGCTGTCGGGTTCGGCGCCTATGGCGAGAGTCGCGTTATCCCGACCGGCATTATCGGGCGCAAGGAAGTGCTCGCTGCCGACCAAGTGCTTTGCGGCCTCAACCGCACCAGGACCGAGAACAACCAGAAGATCCGTCGCCTCAAGGGTATCGACTCCTTTTGGCCAACCGTTGGCGAACGCATCGTCTGCCTGAAGAACAACCGCGATAAGGGGTTGCTCAATGGAGGCCTCTGGGAAGTGGCGAAGATCGTCGACTCCGACGATGAAGCCATCATCATGATCGTGCTGCCGATCGACGCGGGTATGGTCCAGCAAGGCGTCGAAGTCACGGTCCACCGCGCTTTCTTCGAAGGCACCGAGCGCGAGCTTCCCTGGTATGAGCGCGCCCGCTTCGACGAGTTCGACTTCGGCTATGCGCTCACGGTCCATAAAGCGCAGGGATCGCAGTGGGATGACGTCATCGTCTTCGATGAAAGTCGGTCGTTCCGGGCCGATCATGCACGCTGGCTCTATACGGCCGTCACCCGCGCTGCGGAGAAGGTGACGGTGGTTCGATGATCCATCTCTCCGAAACCCGCCGCATCGAGCTCGCCTTGCCTGCACGCATGCTGGCCTCGCTCTCCATGGGCAACAGCTTCTCCTGCCTCAACCGGATCGGCGGCGTCACGAACAAGCACGACTTCGCCAAGCTGGTCGAGGTCAGGCTCTGGCTCCACATCGCGTTCTGGGAGCCGTTCTCGGATTACGACGAGATGGAGTGCTATCGGGTTCGCCGGCGCCTCGCCAAGCTGCAGGATCTGGTGCTGGCCGAACTCCACGACCAGCCGGGCCTGAAGGCGCTGTATGCCATCCTCTACTGGCTCCAGAGCATCACCAGCGGCGAGAACCCCGTGCTGGTCCTGGTGGCAGGCTCCTATGCCGACAAGGCCGTGACGCGCCTTCTGGCGTGGGGAGAGGCACAAGGCGAGATCACCAAAGGCATCGAGAAGATCGACCGCTCCGCACAGAAGCAGGCGGCGAAGATCGGTGCCCTCCTCAACCACATGGGATTCTACCTTGGAGGCAGTAATGGCTAAGCCCCTACCACCGCGCATAGCGGCCGATATCGAACGCGGCAAGAAGACCGGCTGCCGAGCAGTTTCCGTCTGGATCGAAGATCTGGAGGCGATGGCCGATCGGGCGGAGCGCGCCGAAGCAACGGTGGGAACGCTCAACGGGCTCATCCATGACTTACTGCATATCTCCGTCAGCCTGACGAAGAGCCTCGAGATCTATGCGCCGGCTGTTGGGCAAAAGCTTCGCGCCGAGGCCGAAGAGATCTTCAAGCGGTGGATAGCCATCCGAGACGTTATCCAGCCGAGTGAGCCCGCGAAGGAGCCCACCGATGTCTGAGCCCATCTTCCGCGTCTTCACGACTATCGACGTCCGCGAGATCTCGACACCGACGCCGCGCGCCGCCCGCGATGAAGTCCGGCGCTTGGAGCCCATGGCGCTGATCGTCAAGGTCAAGCGCGTCGATGGCGAAGCGTCGAAGGAGAAGGAGAAAACATGACCGCCGCCTATCCTCTCTCCTGGCCCGACAGCTTCCCGCGCGCCACCCGCCGCGAGAAAGGCCAGTTCCGCACCACGCTCCCCGCCGCGCTGAAGAACGTGCAGGACAGCCTTCGCCTGTTTGGAACCGACAGCGGCAAACGCGTGGAGAACGTCGTGTTGTCGTCGAACGTCTCGCTCGGCGCGGATAAGCCTACCGATCCCGGCGTCGCGGTGTGGTTCGTCTGGGATGGCGAGCAGCGATGCATCCCAGTCGATCGTTACGATACGCCAGCCTCCAACCTGCAGGCGATCCACCACGTGCTCGAGGCACGGCGGGTCGAGCTGCGCCACGGCACTCTTGCCCTGGTGCGCGCCACGTTCCGCGGCTTCACCGCAGCACTGCCGGCGCCCGGAAATCGCGATTGGCGCGATGTCTTGGAGCTACGCACCGTTCCGGCACTCAACATCAGCACAGCGACTATTGAAAATGCGTATCGGACGCTCGCTCGCAAGCGCCATCCGGACGTCGGCGGCAGCAACGCGCTGATGGCAGATCTCAACGCAGCGCGCGATGCCGCTCTCGCCGCTCTGAAGGAGAGTGGCAATGGCTGAGATCTCCCTCATCCCCGACAACGTGCGAGATGTCGCGAAGGCCGCATACGAGGCTGGCACGTTTGAGGCGATTGCCAAAGCCATCCTTGCGGAGCGCGAGCGCATCGCGGCGGCCCTTGATGAGGAGGCCGATCTAATCCCATGCGCCGAGGATGCCATGGTCACCAGGAGCAATGCCCGGCTGGTGCGCGCCGACTTCGATTACGAGGTGGCCGACCATCTCGCCGAGGAGGAGGAACGTCGTGGCTGATCGCACCCACCTGGAACGCTTGACGGCGAAGCTCATCGAAGAAGGCCGGTTAGTTGAAGCCGGCTGGAATGGACTCCGCCTCGCCGCCATCCCGCTCAACACCCCAGCAGAGCGGCTCGAAGAGATGAGGGCGGCTTTCTTCGGCGGCGCCCATCACCTGTTCGCCTCGCTGATGTGCGTGTTCGATGAAGGCGATGAGCCGACGGAAGCCGACCTGCGCAAGGTCGATCTCATCGAGCGCGAACTCGCCGGCTTCATCCGCGACTACGAGATGAAGCACGTAAAGACCGAAGGGAGCGCTTGATCATGCAGATTGGCCGCGTCTCTGGCGCCACGCGCGTCCTCGGCAAGTCGCAGGGCTATCTCGGGCTCCCTGTCCGCGACGAAACCATCAATGACACCGTCAACGGTCCCGGTACGCCGTGCATGGTCACGGCATGGCTGCCAACGCCAGCCGAGATCCTTGCCCTCATGGGCGGAGCCCCGGTGCATGTCCGTATCCTCGGCGCCGAGCACCCGCCCATCATGGTCGAAGTCGGGGAGGTGCCAGATGCGTGAGCCCAAGATTCTGCGCGACCTTGCATGGCAACTGTCCAAAGTAGCCCAAGAGACGAAGCCCTGTCATTGGATATCAACTCCGGACGGCGACCAAGGTGACGATTGGTGCCCAGACTGCGGCAACTACAAGGTCAGGAACCTGCGGCGCCACGATCGCCGCCGCCGCCGGGAATACATCCTAGATGGCGGTTGGTGCACCGATCATGACTCCATGCCGTTCTGCGCAGGATGCGGGTCCATCCTGTCCGGCAGCCTCACCTCCTACGGGAGCGCTGAAGAACTTGCCTATTATCTCGAGAATGGGTTGTCGGAAACCCCGCGCGTTGATGCGATCTATCTGGCCGAGATCATGGAGGCGCTCGTCTACATAGAGATAGCAGATTGCGATCTCAGCAGAATAACCGAAATGGCGCGACAGACCATAGCTGCGGCTGGAGGTGCCAATGGCTGAGATCCTCACCCTGAAACGGTGGACAGCCACCATCGCCTACCGCACGGACGCCGGGCCGAAGAATTCCGTCTACGGCATCGAAGAACTTGGCGAGATCCAGGACATCGTCGAGCGCGGCCCCGACTGGAACTCGATCGACCAGATCACAATCAAGCTGGGCCGCCGGATGGAGCCTCCAACGTTCACCGTCGAGGATGGAGAGCGCAAGTGATGGCTGAGAATTTCTCTGGCGGCAAAGCCAAAATCTACATCGGCGATGAAGCCCAGGAGGTGGAGATCAGTGACTTCCACATGGAAGGCCAACCGCTATACGGCGGCGTTGATCTCGGCGGCGATGATCAAACATCTCTGGTCGCGTGGGGAAAGAGAATAGCAGGCGATCCAGAACTTAAGATCGCTTTCGTTGCGACAATTGATGCTGGTTATGACATCCGCCCGCTCGTCGAATGGCTTTCCGCGGAGATGGCTCGTGTCCTTGGTTGCTCTGTTGAGGAAGCCAGGCAATGCGTCACTACGGCTCTCGGGGTGGACTCCTACGATATTGACGTCGGCCACCGGTCGCCGCTCGGCGTTGGCAAGCTGATCGAGGATGCTCGCCAATTGAAGCCCTACAGCAAAGCCAGGGAGGAATACGTCGGCCCTCTCAAAGACGTCCGCTCCACCAAGGATGCGACTCCCTGGACGCACAAGCGCGAGCCATGGCAGGCGCACCGGCCCAAGAGGAGGAAGCGCTGATGGCCACCGTCCGCGTCCTCTTCCCCTACGGCGAGCGGTACATCCCGGCTCATGCCGATCGGCGCCACGGAGCCACCCTCGGCCACTACGCGCCTGATCCGATCGACGGCTGGGAGATCCTTGAGACGGTCCTCGGCTGGATAGCGATGCGGAAGGAGCTATGACCGATCGCATCCATTGCAGCGTCCCTTTCTGCAAGCGTACGCGCGGCCAGCGGAAGGGCGAACAACCCATCCAGGACGGCGAGCGTTGGGTCTGTGGCGACCACTGGCGCCTTGTGCCTTCCCACATGCGCCACCGACTTACACGGCTCCGCAGGACCTACCGCAAGGGCAAGCACAATCCTTTGCGTGTGGAGAGGATGATCGAGAACGCCTTCTTTCTATGCGAGCGCGCGGCGATCGAGACGGCAGGAGGGCTCCGATGACCGAGCAAGAGAAAGCGGTGATCAAAGCGACGATCGCTCTCTGGAACGCGTTTTGCGCGCTGCCTGTCGAACATCCGGACGATGCTCCCGAAGTTCGGAGCGCCATCCACCTTATTCAGGACAAAGTCCTCTCTCGGCCGGCGCGGCGGGAATGGAACAAGGAGGTAGGATGACCGACGATCAGGCCCTTGCCGAACTCTTCCATCAGGTCAAAGCCGGCGCAAGCATGTTCACGCGCCGTATGGCGATCACCCTTGCCGACATGTTTGGCATGGAGCCGCTGCCGATGGTCGCCAGACTGGAACGAGTGGGGCTACTGAAACCCGGCTCCGAGGATTGGTTCCGCATCCAGGGCGGCATCACGGCCGCGCACATCAAGCAAGTGCGAGAAGAAACCGCTGCCGCGCTGGAGAGGCGCCCATGACCGAGCGCCGCCGCCTCACCACCGTTGACAAGCTGAAAATCATCGTGCGCCAGGCCATGTGCCCGATCTGCGGCGAACGGCTTGGCGGGCTAGATGGTCTCGACTTCGACCATGAACACGCTTTGGCCCGCGGGGGCGCTGACACGATCGAGAACCTTCGGGCCGTGCATCGCGATTGCCATCGCGTCAAAACGTCGGGCGCGAAGGCCACCAGCCACGGCTCCGACATCCATGAGATCGCCAAGACCAAGCGGCTCGCCGCCGGGCAGGAAGAGTTTCGCCGCCGGCTGCTCACCAAAGAGCCGGGCAAAGAAAGTGAACGAAGCAGCAAATGGCCGAGCAGACCACTCGGCGCCAGCAAGAAGGGCAAGAAGAAATGAAGATCGATGGACGACTTGCAAATGGCAATTACCTCGTCTCGATGACCCAAGAAGAGATCGCCAACGTGGCCGGCTATAACTCTGGCTATTCCATTCCGAGCAACCTGCATGAAGATGGCCGAGTTAATGGGCCTCTGGTGCTGGGCACCGAATTTCGGGTCACAAAGGCCTTCCACCAGAACCGCGAGCTATTCGGGCAGGAGAAGAAGGTGCGCGATGCCGCCGGCATGCTCCGTACGCTCGCCGACATGATGGAGGCGGCCGGGCCAAGCGAGATCATCCCGCCCGCAAATGAAGCGCCGGCAGAGTCCGCATAAGGGGGCCGCCATGTGGATCTTCGATCAGCCGGCGCCGCATGAGCGCTTCGTCACCATCGAGCAGGGCGGCACCAGCGTCGTCAAGCTGCAGCCCATGCGCATCATAGCGGCGATCATTGGCGTCAAGACCGGCATCGTGGTCACGTCCACATGGCTGCCCAAGGATGGGCGCTGGGAGTTCATGATCAAGGGCGAGGAGCCGTTGGCGTGGATGCCATACCCGGAGTTCCCGGCGGCGGAGATCGCCGAGAAGGCCACGCCATCCCCTCACCCGATAGAAAATCATGTCTCCAATGGTTGAAATCGCGGATGACACGCCGTTGAGGCTTGCAGATGCCGTCAAGATCGCCTTCCCTATGGGCGGCATGACAGTATCCGGTCTCAGGCGCGAACGCGACGCTGGCCGGCTTGTCGTGAGCAAGGCAGCCGGCAAGGAATTTACGACGCTGGCGGACATCAGGAGAATGATGGAAGAATGCCGCGTCCGTCAAAAGGCCCCCAGCTCTACCTTCGCGCCCGCGCCGGGGCGGAAGCCGTCTGGTACATCAGGGACGGCAAGAAGCTCATCAGCACTGGATGCGCTGCTCGCGACCATCCAGGAGCAGAAAGAGAGCTTGCGAGCTACCTCGGGAAAAAGCACACGCCCACCAGAGGCGAACGGCGGCTCTGTGATATCCCTCTCGAGGACGTGATCTCGATCTATGTTCGGGACGTCATCCCCAAACAATCGAACCAGAAGGCCGCCCTTGGCCGTGCAGCGCGGCTCGGAGTGTGGTGGGCAGGGAAGACGCTGGCCGACGTCAACGGCTTCAATTGCCGCGCCTATGCCGACTCCAGGCCGTCAGACGGCGGTGCCCGCCGAGACCTCCAGGATCTCGCCGCCGCCATCACCCACCATCACAGCGAAGGCTATCACCGGGAAAAGGTGAAGGTGCCCCTGCCGCTGGCCGGGAAGCGCCGCGAGCGCTGGTTGACGAGATCCGAGATCGCCAGCCTCGTCTGGGCGGCATGGACAATGCGCGAGCAGATGCGGCGCTCCCACTCGGACAAGATGGCCGATCGGCTGCCGACGAGGAAGCGAACCGGCAAGCACATCGCCCGCGCCATCATCATGGCCTATTACACCGCCTCGCGCACTGGAGACGTCCTCAACGCCAGCTTCCATGCCGCGGCCGGCCGATCCTACATCGACCTGGACTCCGCCCTCTTCTTCCGCCTCCCCCCGACAAGGTCGAGACCGACAAGAGACAGCCGCCGGTGAAGATCGGGCGCAGGCTCATCTCACACCTCAAGCGCTGGCGCGATACCGGGCAATGCGCGTCGTTTGTCGTCGAGTGGGAGGGCAGGCCGGTGAAGTCCATCAAGAACGGATTTGCATCCGCTGTTGAGTCCGCCAAGCTGGGCGACGGCGTCACACCTTACACGCTACGGCACAGCAGGATCACCCACCAGGTCATGTCGCCTAAGGTGAAACTGTGGGACATCGCCGCTGCCGCTGGCACCTCTGAGGCGATGATCCGCAAGCACTATGGCCATTGGGCGCCGGACCATCTCGACGACGCCGTGAACGCCAGGTGACCACGGATCGTTTATGGATCGCAAACCCCGTGAACAAAACGAGATAAACGATCACGAGCGGCTTCAAAGCTGGCGGTTTTGTGCGGTTCTCAGGGAAGCGGCCACCGTTATGAGCGGCCGGCTCTAACCATTGAGCTACAGGCCCCTTTGGAAGAGAACGTGAACCGACACCCTTACGGCTGTTGGTCCACGCCCGGTTCCAGGGCGCCTGTTTCTGCCATCCCCCATCAGCGGAATCAAGGCCTTCATCAGTCAGGCAGCGCTTGCGGCACAAGCCGGTGAGCGTAAGCGCCCTATCGCCGATGGTCGTCCAACCCCTCGCCCCCTCGATCTGGGCCGCCCTCTCAGCCGCCGATCGGGATCGCAGAGCCGCAATGGCCTGGATGGAGGCGTGTCAGCGGCTAGCCGGGATATTGCGCATGGCGTCCGATAAGCCGAGCTTCACCTCATCATAGAAGGCAGCGCAGTCGCTGATCCTCCGATCCTCGCCGTCGGCGACGATCTGCCAGCGCCCCTGCACGGCGCGCCATTTCTCGCCAGTCTTCGGCGCGACGCGCGACATTTTGTCGCGACAGCGGGTTGGCAATGCCGGAATATTCACTCCGGCGCTCTGGCGGCCGATCTCACTTGACGCCGCCGCCAGCCGCCCCTCGAGATTTCCGCAGCCAGTCAAGATCGCCAGAAGAGACGCGGCAACCATCGTCGCCAGTATCAGCGGCAACGGCCGCCTCATATTGCTTGCCTGCATTGTCCGCTTCCCTGTTCGCCGCCTCGGCCCGTGCCCGCTCGCTCTCGGCCACCGCCTCCGCCAGTTTGAACTGGCGGCGCATCTCGTCGACCTGCCCTTGCAGCGCTTGCTTCTCCGATGCAGCAACAAAACCTTGCCGCGCCGCGGAGGCGACGGCCGGATCATCGATCCAGGCGTCGTAGAGGCCGAGGAGCGAGAAGGTGACGGCCGCGCCAACGATGAGACCGGCAATCGCCGCGGCGGTGGTGCCGATCTTGTCCAAAAGGCCGAGCATCACAGCACCCCCGAGGCGCAGAGTTCGCCTTCGCCAATGCGCGGGACGTCGCCCATGCCGCGCCGCCGGGCGAGGCCGACGATCATCCGTCCACCGGCCCGATTGAAGGCGGTGGCGGCCACGCAACTCTCCTGCCAGCGGCCGGCCCGACCCAGACGCGCGGCCGAAGAGCCACATGCGGCACCGGTGCCGATGTTCCAGGCGAGCGAGTTCATCATGGCGCGCCAGCCCAAAGGCGCCGCCTTCCAGTTGGGGATACAGCCCGTCAGTTTGGCCCGGTAATCGCGCATGATCTTCATGGCGAGGCGCTTGTCACAGCCGGCAGGCGTCTCCACCATGCCCGGCTTCACATCGGTGGTATCGCCATCGCAGATCGTCCAGACCGGCGGCTTGGCGATGGTGTCGAGATAGCCGGTGAGCGACCGCCCCTCCCAAGGCTTAACAAGGACCTCGATAGCGAGCGCCACATCATCGGGCACTGGCGCCGCACCGGGCATCAGCGACACCATGCCGCCGGCACCGGCTGCCAGCACCACGCCGGCGATCGCCGCGCGGGCTCGCTTGGTCGGCGTGAGCTTAGTCGTCGCCATCGTGCAAGGCCTCCTGGAGAACGTAACGGGCAATGAAGGCGGCGAACACCACGCCGAAAGCCACGAAAGGGAAGGCCGAGGGCGGGATCAGGTCGCCGCTGGCGAGATACGGCAGCACGGCCTCGGCGGCGGTGAGAAGGCCGCCGGCGATCAGGATGTGGGACGTGAAGGAATGCCGGAGCACCCTTCGGGCGTTCGGCACGAGTTTCGGTCGCTTCATCCGCTTTACTCCAGCGATTATTGTCGGAGATTAGGCGGAGGCAGGTTTCCGCCGTTACGCTCAGCCGATCCTGAGCCAGTGGCGGACCATCAGGGACGCCTGATCGGAAAACCATGTCAAAGCGGCGCCGACACTGACGCCGCCGAGGGCGAGAAAGCCAACAACGGTGAGGCCGGTCTTTTTCATGTCCCGCCAGTCGTCGACAGCCGGCAGCACGGTTTCCGTCTGGGTCTTGGCAAGGGCCTCGACTACCTGCCGGCTGAGCGCCAGTTCGGTCTTCACATCGGCAAATCCCTGCGCCTGCTCGTCGAGGCGGCGATGCACGGCCGCGCGATTGTCGCGGGCAGCGTTTTTCTCGTCAGCGAAGTCGCGTAGCAGATGCTCGACGCTGGCGCCGAGTTCGCCAAGCTTGATCAGAATTTCTCCGGTGGGATCAGTGTCCTGCAAGAGCGGCTTGGTCATGTTCCCGCCCTATGAGACCGACCAGCCGGCGGCGACGTCGATCGCGTCGAGCGCGGCGGCGTCCTCAGCCGCGAGAGCCGCGTCTTTCAGGTCGCGCCGGTGCTGGATGAGCGCGGCGTAGTAGTCGCCGACCAACGCAGCGAGAGCCAGGCCGGCGGCCGGCGTGGCGAGCGGGATACGGACATTCTCGATCGAGATCCAGCCGCGCGAGTAGCTTTCCGGCCAGGAGACGGCACCGCTGGCCGCCGCTGTGGCCGTGGCCGCCATGGCCGTCAAGTCTGCCCGGCTTCCATCGTCGAGGGCGATATGCAGACCGTCGGACACCGGCGCGCCAACCGAAAGAAGGGCACCGGCCGCCGCCACGATGGCGGCGAGCTTGGCGTCTCGCGCAGAGGCAAATGAAGACAAATGCAGCGCGATCACATTCCCCGCTGCGATCCACTCCGCCAACTGGCGACGGAGGTCCGTATCGGCGGGGAGCGAGGCGTCATCGGTCCACACCGCGCCGTCATCGAGAGTGATGTCGATACGGCTCCCCTCTTTTCCCGTGTACTTCACTTCCGTAATCATTTATACCCTCGCGTTTCCAAATATTCTTTCATTAATAGCAAGTGTGTCTCCACCGGCCGCGCTCACCATCTCCGCTAGGAAAGAGTCTTCAGTCTGGGTCGTATACACCAGACTACCAATATTTGACCTTGTCCCAGGCGTTATACTGATTGATGGATTAGTCCTCATAGTAACAGGAAAATATCCATTTCCGCTATGGACGTTATACGCGGAAGTACAATTAGCTCTGATGCTGAAGACCATTGAGGCATAGTACCTACGACATGCCATCAAATCATCAGCATAGGAACCTAGTTCCCAATCTGGTAATTCAACGCCCTTGTACAGGCCTATGTCACACACCTCGAAAACGTTGTTGATAGCGGACATGCTATTAGTTTGAGCGGATGTCGTAATAAAGTTCCCGGCATTCCACGCTCCCGGCGTCGCCGTTTGCCACGTTGTCCCTGCGGCAAAGCAAATGCGAGCAATTACGCCGGCCCCCGATGTATCTAAGACCCATGTTCCAGACGTATCACCAGGAACAACAGCCGTCACAAGGGTGTCAACGCCACCGGTCGCTATGGTGAACATAGTCACATAGGAGCGAGTAGCGGACTGGTTGTAAAACGACAGGCCGTAAGTACCAGCCGGAAGGTTCACCACTCCACGCCAGACAAAAGACTTGGCGTTTGCCGTACCAAACAATAGGTCGGCAATATTTACGCCTTCGATAGGAAATACGGCCGCATAGTTATCGCTGGCCGCAATCGCGGCGTCCGCCGTCGTAGCGGTGCAGCGTAGGCGGCACGGTGAACCGCCCGGCGATGTCTTCAATGCTTGCTGGCAGGTTAGAGCACCGCCGCCGGAGGCGAAAACGTATGCCCCATCGAATGCGTAAGCCGATCCCGAACTAATGACAGTACTTGCACCTGTCGCCCTGTCTTGACAAACCTGAAAAGCTGGGTTCAGGTGGCGATTGCGCTTGCTCGCCTTGGTCTCCGGCAGAACGGACAGCTTGAAAAGCCTGTTATTCGAGAGATCGGCGCTGCCAGCCTCAACCCCATCGATCATCAACCCTTTACCTACAGAGATGGTGACGCCGGTAGGCTCCGCAACAATAGCCCAGTAAGTTGTGTTCGTCGGCAGAACTGCCGTCGCAGCCTGGACGCAAAAATAGCTGCGGTTGTTGTAGGTGACGATGTCCAACGGCTCATAAGGCGCCGCGGCGCTCCAAGCGCCTCGATGAATGGGGCGGACACGTCCAAGGTCTGAAGTCGTGGTCATGCCGCGTCTCCGTAGCTGATTAGAAGATGGCCGGACGCGTCGCTGACATGGATGTCGCTGATGGCAGTCTCGGCATAGGTGACTTTGAGATGACCGTTGGCGTCGACTGAGAACGCACCGGCAAGCGTCGTCAGCGCGCCGGATAGGGCGAGAAGCGTCGTGGTCGCGCTTTCGGCGGATGAGTGAGCGGCGGCGGCCTGATTGGTTGCCTCGGCAACCGATCCACTGGTCGATACGGCTGCTGCCACCGAAACGTCGGCTGCGGTGGCAGCAGTGATGGCGTTCCCATGGGCCGCCACTACATCGTCCGCAATGTCCGCCACCGTCTGGATATCCGCCGAAATGCCAACCAGAGCCAGCATCTGGGACTGTATCGCTGATAGGGACAGGACGGCAGACGTCAGCGCCTCCGAGGTGATGGACGACGTGACTGGCAGCACCATGGCGCGGGCGATGAGTTCCTTCAGCTGCAGCGACATCTGCGTCTGGAGGTCGATCGCCCGCTCGATCGTTTCGGCGAAATAGGCACCCTGGTTTTCGAGATCGGTTTCCTGGGTAAACGGAACATTCAGGATCAGCGTCACCCGATAGCCCGACGCATAGGCGGTGGCCGTCTGAACAGCCCCGCCGCCGCTGTCGCCGACGCCGGACACGGTGTAGTCGGTTGCCAGCGCCAGCGTCGTCTCGATGCCCAGGGGATCGGTCAGGATGACGCGGATATGCGCCGCGTCGTAGATCCGGAACGCATATGGAAAATGGGTCGTCGCCCCGTTGCAGAGATAGGGGCCGGAGCGGTTTGCTTCGCTCGCAATAGTCATCGGCGGGCCTCACAAAAGCATCGTGCGGAAAAGGGAGAACCGGCTTTCTGCAAAACGATGCGACACCAGGAAAGAAAAGCGCCGCATTGCCTTCGACACAAAGCGCTGGTCCAGCTTTTGCAGACCCTATCTCGCGAGGGTTTGTTTCATTGCGCCGAACACATGTCCGATCGCCAGGGACGGCGGTGCATCGATCAGAAGCGCGGCGGTCATCATGGCCGATCGCGTTGTCTTTTCATCCCCCGCGCCCTCGATATCCTCGGCCAGCGGCGCCCACATGGTCGCCCGGGCCGCGCCGTCCGCCGGGTCGGGCGCGGCATCGCCGATGGCCGGCGCCGATCCGATCAGGCTGAAGCCGCCGTCCGCGCCGCGCGCCGCCGCCAGCATCGCCCGTTCGCGGGCAAACAGCAGGGAAGCGCCGAGGGCGCGCGTGAGGTCGCCCGCCGCGCTCGCCGCGTTGGGATGGGCGTGAAAGAAGGCCGCGACCATCGTCTTCACCGCCGCCTCGGCCTTGCCGCTTGGTGTCGTCCCTGCCCGCCGCGCCCAGCCGTCGCCCTCGGCCACGGCCTTGGCGTCGGTGCCGAACCGGGCAAGCCCTTCGCGGTAGCCGGCGATCCACGCGGGAACATCGATGAAATGCCAGCGGGCGCGACGGATCAGCCAGGCCGCCACATCCTCGAGCCCCGCCGCGCCGCGCTTGGCCGCCGCGGCCCGCCGCCCGGCCATCAGCGTTGACCGCTCGGCAATCCGGTCACCGACGCCGGGGACGAATGAGCCGCTGGCGCCCACCGCGAACGCCGCCTCGCCCAGGGCCGTCATCGCCTCGGGCAAACCGGCCGCCTCCATCAGCGCCGCCGCCATATCCCGCGCAAGCCGCAGGGCCAGGGGATCGCCCCCTTCGGCCGCCGCCATGCGCAGCAGGAAATCCGCCGGCTGGAGATCGCCGGCCGCGACGTCGTCGAGCCAGGCCGCCAGCGTTTCGAGGTCGTCCCCCCGGCCGTTGACGGTGAAAGCCTCGCGCGCCTGCCCCAGCAGTCGCCCGGCGTTGCTCAGCGACTCGGACAGCCAGAGATCATGCAGCAACCGATCGACAAAGGCGTGCAACGCCGTGAGGTCGAGATCGACGACCCCATCCGCCTCGCCACCCTGAACCATCGCCTTGGCAAAGCGGCCGGCCAGCACGTCGGCGGCAAAGTCGCCCTCCACAACCTGCGGATAAAAGCCGCCCTTCAGCGCCACGCCGCCCACGGTCACCGGCCGCGCGTCCCCCCACTTGGGCGACACGCCGGTTACCCGCCGCTGGCAAGCGGCGATCTCGCTCCGGAATCTGTCAAGATAGCCCCACACCGCCGCGATGAAGCGCGCATCCCGCCCGTCGAGCGCGGCAAGCACCATCGCCACCACCTCCGGCGTAAACCCGGCCTCACCGATCAGCCCCGCGTACCCAGCCTCGTTGCCGGCGTTGAGAGCGAGGACGATCATCTCCCAGCGCGACAGCGACCGCCCCAGCGCCGGCAGGAACCGCCGCACGCCCATCGCCCGCCGTTCCCGTCCGTCATAGGGCGCATAGAGCGCCGCGATGTCCGCCGCCGCCTGTTGCCGGCGCTCCTTCAGCGCCTTAAGAGCGGCATCGATAGGCGCCTTCAGCGCGGCAAAAGCCGGCCCGGCATCGCGGCCGTCGATCTCGCGCAACACCTCGGTGGCGGCGCGGCCGAGATCGACCGAGCGGCGCCCCACCCCGCCCTTCGCCCGCGCCAGCGCTTTGGAGATGCCCTTGGCCGCCGTGCCGAGGCTTTGCCGCCCGCGCGCATCCACCAGCGCGTCGTTGCGCCCCATGGCGTGTTCGATGTTGTCGATGGCAGCCACCACCGCCTTGAGCTTGCCGATCGGCAGTTCGCGATAGGGCTTGCTCTCACTATCCGCCAGCACGGCGTCGGCCAGCGCCAATTCGTTCTCCCGCCCCGCCGCCGTCATCGCCTTCACGAAGGCGGCCACCGCGCCACGCGGCGCGGGGTCATCGGTGCGGCGGAACTGATAGCGGTCGAGGATGGCATCGATGGCCGGCCAGCCGTCGACGCCGGTGGTCACCTCCGGCCGCTCGGGCCGGTCGAGACGGCGCACCATCTCCTCCGCCGCCTGGAGATCGTCGGCAATCCGCCGCGCTTCCGCGTAGAGCGCTACGTTGAGCAACTGCCGCCGCCGGGCATCGTAGATCTTCCTGGCCCTCTCCTGATCGTCGCCCGGGGCCGAGAGCTTGGCCACTTCCTCGCCGGCCCGCCGCTCGGCCACCAGATGGCGACGGGCATCAATGGCGTCGCGCACCGGCGTGTCGACCAGGGCATTACGGGCGAATTCCGCCGCCCCCTCGGCGGTGATGGGCTGTGCCTCGCCAGCCGGGCCGGCCAGCGCCTTCAGCTCGGCGGCCAGCCATTCCACCATGCGCCCGCCGTGAATGGCGGCCAGCGCCTTCTCCGGCAATGTGCCGTCAACCAGCGGATCGCCATGGCGCTCCACCATCAGCCGCTTGGCCTCGACCGCAATCGTCGCCTCGCGCTTCGGCACCAGGGCGATCGCCTGGATCATCTCGTCGCCGCTCGAAAAACCGAACAGCCCGGCCGCCTCGTCGGGGTCGACACCGCCCGTCGCGGCATAAGCGGTGAACCGCCCACGCGGCAGTGCGCCGAGCACCGCCTCGCCATAGCGCTCGACCAGAATGGGCCGCGACAGCCTGATCATCGGCAGTGCCGGCGGTTCCCCACCCAACCAGCGACGATTGGTCAGCCACTCGATCGCCCGATAGATCGGCAGCGCGTTGATCCGGCCCTCCGCTTCTCGCGTCGCGGCCGCCAGCTCCTCGCGATACCCCTTCTCCCGCGCCACCCCCACCGGCCGCATTATCTCCCGCGTCAGCCGATCCTCGGCCTCCTCCTCGGCCGCCGCCCGCTTTTCCTTGAGATCCGGCGACACCGGCCCGCGATCGCCGGCCGCCCGGCGTGCCTCGGCCAGCGCCAGCTCGACGGCCAGCAACCGGTCGAACACGTCGGCAACCTCGGGCTTCATGGCAACGCCAAGCCCGCGCATCGTCCGGTAGAGTTCCACCAGCCACGCCTGAAACGAGGGAAAAGCCTCGCGCTGGTCGTCGGCGGGCGTCTTGCCTTTCAGAAGATGGGCCTCGAAGGCACGGGCGAACGGTTCTCCCCTCGTCGCCTGTCCCGGCGCGTTCATGACTGTTGAGGCGAAGAAGTCACCCAGTTCGCCCAGCAACGTCGTGAGATCGGCGCGCTCGAACAACCTGACGATAGACCCATCATAGGCCCCGAACCGGCCGTGCTGTGTCTCAGTCTTCCCAGTGATTTCTGGGTCGTTCGGGGCCGTATATCGGGTTGAGGTCGACGCGCTTTTGGACGTCATTCATCGTCTCCGGCAGGACATTGGGGGGCGCCGCCTTGTCGCGCCCGTCGAGCGCCAGGTGCGAGGTGGAATTCATCAGGCTGTCGCTGTTGAGAGCCGGTATGTCGCTCTGCAGAAGCGCGTCGGGGCTGGCGGGAATGATCGGCGGCATCGGGCTCGTGCCGGCACGCGTGGCCATGGTCTTGTAGAGGGTCGAGCGCAACAGGGCTTCGCTGGCGGCGGCCTCGGGCGAATAACCGGCAGCGCTAAGCTCGGAGATCGTCCCGTCGTGAACCTCCTGGGTGGCGGCGTGGTACGTGTCGTCCTGTTGCGGTGAAGTCGCCTCCGGTGCTGTCGGGGCCGTGTCTGGTACACCCGGGGTCGCGTCCGGCGCTGTCGGGGGCGCATCTGCTGGGTCGACGCGCAGATGCGGCCTCAGCGCCACGTCCGCATCATCGACGATGCGCGTCGCATAGGTCGCCGTGGGGATGCGGAGATCGCCGCTGGCGGCCATCGCTGCAGCAAAATCGGTCCGAGAAACGCCAGTCAACGTATCGATGATCGTCAGCGGATCGATGCCCTGCGATCGGTAATATTGGTCGAACGTCGCGGCGGGAAGGTGAACGTATTCAATCGGCCCGTCCTTACTCAAATGCTTCAGAAAGGACTCAAAGGTTTCCGGAGCCCGCTCGCGTGTCGTCGACCCCGCTGACTCGTCTAAAATTGCCTTTACCACCGCCTGCTTATGCTCGGCGGTCCGAGCATTAGCCTCCCGTCCTGCAAATAATCTGAGCGCGGGTCCTACGGCATCAAACAGCCCAACGGCGGATGCTCCGCCCAAAAAGCTGTTTCCAACCTGGAAATTCCAGCTCCGGTTCGGATCGTAAGTGTTAATCGCAGCGGCATTTTGAAGCCACTGCTGAAAGGCGTTTTTTGTGCCTTCAGTTACGGGTCGTTTGCCGAACCATTCCAGAAAGCCTAGAAAGCGCTCCCCTTTGATGACGGGATCAAAAAGGAGACGCTCGAGAGGTAGCGAGGTAATCGCGCCTGAGAAAAAGCCGCCAGCTGCAGCTTTTGTTTGGGTGCGTTTGTCGGCCCTGGCTTCTTTCGCTTCATTGAGGCTTTTATCGCCGGTCATCATGCCGCCTAGCAAAGCAGCCGAACCAGCCCCTCCAAAAAACCCCGTGAGCCCTAACAAAGCTGCGGTGCCAATTCCGCTGCCAATGGCTTGGGAGATGCTGTTTTCGTAGCCCTCGCCCGTTGAGAAATGCTCGTCGGCAATCTTCTGGACTGTTCCGCCTGCCCGTTGCAGGTCTTTCCCCAACGTATCGAACGGGGAGTCCAGCCAGCGCTGCAAGGAGTCCAACGCCTCGGCTGACTCTATCGCGCCACTCTGCACCTTTTCCAACACCGAGCGTACGACATCCCTATCCGTTCCGGATAGGAGCAGGTCAATATCGCGGTCAATTGCCGCCAGTTCCCGCTTGGATGCAGTTTTCGCCTGACTGATACGCGGTGCAAGGGCGGCGCGCTTGGCAGCTTCCGTTTCTGTAACCTGATACGATAGACCGCCGAACATCGGCTGCAGGAGGTCGAAGGCATCTCTAGGCTGCTTGCTGCCATCCAAGACGTCCGACAGTATCCGTCGCATCATGGCAATCTGTGCGTCCTGCGCTTGCCCGAACGACATCACCCCGGAGGGAGCGTTCTGGGCAGCGAGCCGGTCAATGTCTTGATTGATCGCCTCCACCTCAGCCTGGGGCACATAGCGCGCCCGGCTGATACGTCGCGCGAGATCGAAGTGCCCCTCGACCGTTGGGTAGACAAAGCTGTCCGATAAGGCACTAAGCATATACCCCGCGAAATCGACAGACCCACCTATACCGTCCCCCACGACGGCTTTGAGAGCAGCCTTGCCGGTTTCGGTTAAGGGATCCGAGCTCGGCTGCAACAGGGCTAGTGCGTCCCTCGGACTCTTGCTGCCCTCCAGCACCTCGGACAATGTTCGGCGCATCATGACGATCTGTGCGTCCTGCGCATTACCAAACGACGTAGAAGCATAGGAGGCGCCGGCAGCGGCGAGCTTCTCTATGTCGCGTTTGATCGCCTCGACTTTTGCCTTCGGCATGTAACGCGCCCGACTGATGCGGCGCGGGAGGTCGAAGTTTCCCGAAGCGCTGGAAGAGCCGGTTTGGCTGGAAAGTCGAGAGAGCGGCCGTTCAGTAACCTCAGTCGTCTTGCCTCCTATCGCCGTCAGGTGCTTGACCCAGCCGTCGCGGGCCACCCTCTCGATCCTCGCCAAACTCTCAAGGTCGTCCTTAGATTGGGCGGCGTTGTCGGGATCGATCCACCACTCGGCAGTTTTCGGCGAAGCCGCGAGAATCTTCCGCGCTCGCTCCTGAGCGCTGAGCTGTTGAAAGTCGGTCCGGTATTGGCTGACGAGCGAACGCGGCACCCGATAGCCGGATGCCCGCGACAGTTCGCGGGCGATCCTGACGTCTCGCGCCGCCGCATCCGGGTCATCCCGCTCGGTGTCGAAAACGATCGCGGCGGCGGCGGGGAGTTTCCGGCGCCGCTCCGCGTCGAGCGCGGCAAGTTCGTCTAGGGTGGGCAAGGGCCTGTCTCCGCAAAAGGATCAGGCCGAACGCTAAATCCCCCAGGTTTCCGTGGTGTCCACCGCAAAGGCTTGCTCAATCGGTATTTACCACGACTCACTAAAAGGTTGCAGCCTGTTGCCGACTCGCCTTGGCGAAAGGCATAGTTGGTAACTTGCGGGGGACGGAAGACGACATGGCTTTTCAGGATGGAAGATCATGGATCGTCAGTGCGGCCGTTGCGGCGGCACTTCTGTCAACTCAGGCGGCCCAGGCGGAGAAGATCACGCCCAACGGCGCGTTCGACATGCCCATCGAGTGTCAGTCTCCCGACGACGTTGCCAAGGTCGTGAAGGGCGAAGCGGGCAAGTTCGCCTTTGAAATCCAGGACAGCACGAGCTGCAAGTTCGTCACCGATGTCACCGACAGCCTGATCTTCAAGGTCGAAAGCTGCACGGGCCCCGCGGCATCCGTCCTGTTCTTGACGTCGACCATGGAGTTCAGCCGGCACGCTTTCGTCATGTCGGTGCGCGTCATTCCTTTCCTGGAGGATGAGGTTCTGAAGGCGGCCTGCCGCAAGGAATATCTGGATTGGGTGAAGACCAATCGAAAACAACAGTAAATGAGTGGAGGTAGACGTGCAGGACGCAGCGCAAGAGGCAGCTCAACAGGTTGCCGCGCCAAAGGGCAGCGGCCGAAACAAGTGCATACTCACTCTGTTCGGCCTGTCACTGGTCATAACGGCGGTCATGGCCGTGGCGACAGGCCAGAGCATTCCAGATCGTCCGTTCGGAGTATCAAGGTTCATCGGCGAGCGGGTGGGCTTCACCGTAGGTCTGTTTCTCATCTCACTGCTCTTTTTCGCGATCGTCAGGCGCATGCGGAAGGCATCCGTGCCGACGGCCGGGCTCGGCACAGGCGTCGTCGTCATGCTGATATGGAGCTATCTCGTGTACGTCGGCGCTACGCACCCCTAGGCGTTCGGCTTCCTAGGCACACCGAGTTATTAAGCAAGCAGCGCCAGCCTGCCTGTCTTGAACAGGCTAAGCAGACAGGCGAGCTCTGGCCGGCGTGAAAGCGGGCAGCCAATCGAGACAGGTGGCAACATGACATTTGGCAAGGGAATGTCGGTTTGGAAAGTCGCGATGATGGTGACGCTCCTGTTCGTCAGCTCGGCGCCCGGCGTGCACGCTGACCCCGTCAGCGACCTTGAGAAAGCTCTTAAGGCTCCGAAGCCTCCTGACCCTTATGATCGCCTCCTCGAACTATCGAACGACGATTGGATCATTGCTCCAACCCCCGAGAATATGTACGTCCCGAAGAAATATACCCTGATCGATTATGCGGAGATATCGGCAGCCGGCATCGCCTTAATCGCCTTGATCTACTTTCTGAGGAACCTCATCAAGAAGGGGATCGTCGTCGTCTCCGTCTTCGTCATCAGGCACCTCGTGTCCCTGGTCATATCCATATACGGATACTTCAAGGACATGGTCTTGCAGATCCGGCAAGGAATAAGCAGCAAGAACACCTGAGCAGTCGCTCCGATATGCAGCCTGTCCCCTACCGCCCCTTGAGGGCGGCGTCCCGTCGGATACCCATAGCAACTTCCTCCCGTTTTCTTCGTGTGCCGGCAAAAGGCGACGGCTTGCCCAAAACCATCGCCGCATATTCCGCCCCGACCTGCTTATCGGTCGGCTCCCCATCAAGCTCCCACTGGAGTTCCTTGCGGATCCCGCCGCGCAGGTCGACGGGAATATCCTCCGGCAGGACGTTGACCTCGTAGGTCTGCCCGTCCTTGAGGTGTTTGGCATCGAACAGGCGAGCCGGCGTCTCGCTGTCCCACAGTACGCCGGGCGTCTTGATGAGGATTGGCAGCAACAACTTGTTGATGACCCACCGGAAATCGAGCGGATTGGGTACGTGTCCCGGCTTTTCTGCCTGAAGGGCGGCAATCTCCCCGTAGAGATCGTTCTGGAAGCGGGCCAGCCGCTGGCGGTCCTCTTCGGTTTGCTCCTTCTTGGGTTTCAGCATGCCGGCCGCATCGAGCTGCGTTTGCGCCATGTCGAATGCGGTGACGAGATCCGGCCCCTTCTCGCGCGCCGCGCGATCGTTCTCGATGATGCCGGCTTGCTTCTCGGTCATGTCCCGATAATCGCCGTCGCTCAACGAATGCCTGTAATCGCTGAGGTCGAGATTGGCGAAATACTGCGGCCTCGACGCAGCCGTGAGGCGCAGGTCACGCAGGATTACCGGATCGGTGACGATGGCCTGGTCCGCCAGTTTCTTGCTGTAATAGGTTCGCGCCGCCGTCATCGCATCCATGCCGGCCGCCTGGCGCACGTCGAAGGGAATGTCGTCCGGCGTCGCGCCGCTGTCGATCTGCCGCCACAGCTCGGCCTTGGCCGCCGACTGCCGCTCGCCCTCCTCGCGGCTGCGCAATTCCCAGGCATCGAGGATAGTCTGGCGGGCAAGCTCCCGGCGGCGCGGATCGGGAATGGTCTGGAGATAATCTTCGGCGTTGGCCAACGATGGCATTGCTGCGCGCGCCGACACGCCGTCGGACGCCGCCACCAGCCGCCCGCTATTCGGGTCCCCCGCCTGCAGCCCGATACCGGCGGGCAGACGCAAACCATATTTGCCGGCAGTGCGCAGCGCCCAGTCCTGCACGGCCGACGGCGCCGCATCGAGGCGGTCGCCGTTGAAGGTGAGGTTGGCGGCCCTCGGTGTGTTGGTGGGCGCGTCCGGCTGTCCATCGCCCGCACGGCCCGAGAATTCGAGGCGAAGCCCCGGCCGTATTTCCGCCGGCGCATCCTCGATGAAGGCCGAGAGGTTGCCGGCAAAACCGTTGTCGAGGCCCAGAACCATCGAAGGATCGGTTCCCGCGGCCGCATGATCGAGCAGCGCGGCGCGCTTCAGCGTCGGGCCGGGGCGCTGCGCGTCCGGCTGTTCGCTGTTTGCTGGAGACGGTGCAGCGGTCATATCCGGCGCGTCGGGCGACGCCCGCTTTCCCGATACGAAGGCCAGCGCGCCCCGCCGCGTTTCCTCATCGAGCGCCGCCGCGCCGACGCCGGCATCGAGCCTTTTGCGCGCCTCGTCGGTGAACATCGGCGCGTTTTCCTTGACGAAGGCCATCGCCCCAACCAGATCGGTCGTCGCCTTCTTGAGCGCAATATCCTCGTAGACGCCCGAAACGAGGCCCAACCCCTTGTCGGTCACCTCGCCTTCCGGCCAACCCATCAGCTTGCCGATCTCGCGATACTCGGTGAGCGCGGCGAGAGTGTTCTCGGTCACGGCATTGGGATCATCCCGCTGCGCGACGGCATTGCCCTGGAAGGCCGCGATCCGCGCCTCTCCGGTCTTCACCGTCCACGCCTTGCGCCCTTCCATGGCATGCGCCTCACCGGTGGCGAGCGCCCCCTGAGCCGTGGCATTGGCGGCATCCATGTATTTGGCGAGCGCCAGCGGCGACAACCCCTTGGCGCCATCCTTCACCGCCTGACGCACCGCCGCCTCGTAGCCAGTATAGCCCTCCACCGCGCTGCGGCCGGAGGTGCCGAGATAGCCACCCTCGCCATAGCCGAGCGCGCGCACCTGCTCGATCAGCCCGTTGTGGCTGTCCTTGGCCTCGTTGGTGGCATCGAGATCCTTCACCTCGGCCACGGCACGACCCAGGTCGCCGACACCCTGGCCGGCCTTCACCAGCGCCTCGCCCACCTGGGAGCCAAACATCTCGCCGGTGGCGTGGGTGTTGTCGCGGAAGTTCAGCCCCGGCTGCAGCGCAATGCCACGGTCTTGATAGGTCGGTACAACGGGCATCTCGTCCTCGCATCGCTGGCGCGCCAGGACGCCTGACCGGTCCGACGCTGTCGGCTCGACGCTAAGGATTCGAGGTTTCCGTGGTGGTCTGCGGCGGTGAGCCGGTCAGCAGGCGGCGCCCGAAGCGAGGCCCTGCCCCGCCAACTGGTCGGCATAAAGACGCGCCTGCTCGCCCGCCCGCCCGCCGGCGAACAGCGCCGCGCCCATCACCGCCAGATCGACGCCGAGGCCCGTGAGAAGCTGGAAATGGCCGGCCTCGATGCGCCCGTCGACGGTGGTCGGCAGATGCCGGGGTCGCTCGGCAAGGCGGATGAACGCGGTGTCGTCGAACGCCCCGCCGCCGAGCGGCGCCGTCATGAACAGGATGCCGTCGACGCTTTCCGCCACCTCATCGAGGCGGGCGACCGGCGTGGTGTGGCGGATAGCAGCCAACAGCCGGCCGCCGTTCGAGCGGACGATGGCCGCCGCCTCGGCAAAATCAGCCTCCCCCTCGATGTGAACGGCGATCGAGCGCACGCCCAGCTCGGCATAGCGAACAATGGCGCTACGCGGATCGCTCACCATCAGGTGGACGTCGAGCGGCCTGTTGGTCACCCGTGCCAGATCGCCGATCAGCCGGCCGCTCAGGCCGAACTCGGGGGCGAACACCCCATCCATGATGTCGAGGTGGAAGGACTCGACGTAAGCGGCCACCGCCTCGATCTCCTCGGAGAGGCGCAGCGGATCGGCGGCGAACAGGGAGGCGGACAGGGCCGTCATGCGGCGTGGGCCCAGGCGGCTTCGCGCAGCTTGCCGAGCGACCATTCGCCGATCGGCCTGGTCTCCCCGTCGCAGCGGCCTTGCCGGAAAATGGCGACGCGGTCGCACACCTCCATCAGCTCCTCCTCCTCGCTGGAAACCACGATGATGCAGCGGCCTTCGTCGGCGAGGCGCCGGATGATGTCGTAGATGTCCGACTTGGCGCCGATGTCGACACCCTTGGTCGGCTCGTCGAGCAGCACCAGATCAGCGTTCTGCTCGATGATGCGGCCGAGCAGCACCTTCTGCTGATTGCCGCCCGACAGCGAGCGCGCCGGCGCGTCGAACCGGCCGAGCGTGCCGATCCTGTTCAGCGTCGTCAGCGCCGAGGCATGCGCGCCGGCCACATTGACGAGCCCACCCGAACGGTAGCGGTGAAGCGTCGACAGCACCACGTTCTTCCAAGCCGACATCATCGGCACGAAACCGTCGATCTTGCGCTCCTCGGTCAGGAAGGCGATGCCCTTGGCGATGGCGCCCGCCGCGTTGGTCGGCTTGTAAGGTCGGCCGCCGAGTTCGATGCTGCCGGACAGCACCGGCTCCAAGCCGTAGAGCGAGCGGAGGAAACGGGTACGGCCGGCGCCGACGAGGCCATAGAGGCCGAGCACCTCGCCCCGGCGCGCCTGGAGATCGACGCCCTTGAGCCGCTTGCCGGCGAGCCCGCGCACCGAAACGGCGATCTCGCCCTCGGCAACGCGCCGCCCCGCCTTGGGGCCGGAGCGGGGATGGGCGGCATCGCCGACGATGGCATCGACGATCGCCTGCTTGTTGGCGGCGCCGCCCCGGTCGCGATAGACGACGCGCCCGCCTGAGAGCACGGTGACCTCGTCGGTGACCGGCAGCACCTCATCGAGCTTGTGGGAGACCAGCACGATGCCGATGTGCCGCTCCTCGGCGATACGGCGGACGCTGTCGAGCAAGTCCTTGGACTGGCGGCCGTCGAGCGCCGTGGTCGGCTCGTCGAGGAACAGGAAGCGCGCCTTGCCGTCGAGATTGGCGATCACCTCGATCAGCTGCTTCTCCGGGTGGGAAAGCTCTTTCACCGGCCGCGTCACGTCGATGGCAAGGCCATAGGAGGTCAGCAGATCGCGCGTGTAATCGTTCATGGCGGCGGCGTCTCGGAAGCCGCGCCGTACCCTTTCGCGGCCGAGGAACAGGTTCTCGGCCACCGTCAGGTTGGGGATGAGGCGAAGCTCCTGGTAGACGCAGCCGATCCCCTTGGCGAGCGCCTCGCGCGGCGAACCGAACGACAGTATCTCCTCGCCGATCGACAGCGTGCCGCGATCGAGCGGCTGGGCGCCGGCCAGGATCTTGAGCAGCGTCGACTTGCCGGCGCCGTTGTGGCCGAGAAGGCCGTGGATCGTGCCGGGCCGAACCTCGAAGTCGACGCCGTGCAGCACAACGACGCCGGCAAAGGCCTTCACGATGCCCTCCGCCTTGTAGCTGTTCGCCGTGGTCATGCCCCCGCCCCTCCTCTATCGCGATGATGGGCGCGCGGGCCCTGAGGTCCGCGCGACGCTGTTGCTGGCTCAACGTTTGTTTTGTTCAAAGCCTGGCTCGAAACTCGCTGGAGTGAGGCAGATAGCGATGAGTTCGAGAACCGGAGCGGACTATCTGTCCGTGAGCACCGGAAGCGCAGAGCTCGAAGCTAGATGTCCACTCCAGTAGAGTTTCAGGCGGCTCAGTAGGCTTTGTCGACTGTTTCGGCCGCATTATCCTTGTTGACGAGCAGCGGCGGGCTGTCGACCACCGGGGCCAGCTTCTCGCCAGCGAGATACTTCTTGATGTTCTCCACCTGGATCTGGGCGAGCTTGGCCGGTTCCTGGATGGCGCCGGCCTTCAGGATCGAGTTCTCCTCGATATGCTTGACGCCGAGCTTGTCGACGAAGGCGTAGAGCTTCACGTCCTCGCGGCCGATCTGCTGGATGGCGGCAATCGCGCCGAGGGCGGCCGGCTCGGTGTCGGAGTAGACCACGGTGATGTCGGGGTTGCCCTGCAGCATCTCGGTGGTCACCTTCAGCGAGGTGGTCTCCTCGACCTTGCCGTTGACCAGCGCCACGAACTTGACGTTCGGGTTGGAGGCAAGCGCTTCCTTAAAGCCGTCGTCGCGGGTGTTGGCCGAGACCGACGTCGGCTCGCCGACGATGCCGATGACGGCCTTGCCAGTCGGCCCGATATCCTTCAGCAGCTGCTGGCCGATGTAGACGCCGCCGGCCTTCTGGTCGGTCTGCACGGCCTGCACCACGGTCAGGTTCTGCGCCTTGAGGCCTTCCGGATCGGGCAACAGGTTGATGGTGAACACCGGGATCTTCGCCTGGTTCAGCTCGGCAACCGACGCGACGCACGGGCCGGACGACACGCAGTTGAGGGCCACGGCGGCGATGCCTTGCTGGGCGAAGGTCTGCACCTGCGACAGCTGCTTGGCCTCGTCGTTGTCGGCGATCAGCACGCGCACTTCGAAGCCCTGGGCGTCGCCGTTCTGCTCGAAGCTCTTCTTCATGGCGACGTAATAGGGGTTGGTGAGGTTGGGCAGGGCGACGCCCAACACTGGCTTGTCGGCCGCGTAGGCAGAGGCTGCGAACAGCAGCGACGCGCCGATGGCGGTCAGGGCGGTATTCCTCCAGAGGTCCTTCATCTTACTCCTCCAAGCTTGATGCGCTTTGGTTGTCTGGCGCCGGGAGGGCGCCATTTTCGGGCGGGGTTCATGCCCCGCCGGAAATCTTGCTCTTCAAAAGCCTCACCCAGGAGAGCGACAGGCGGCTCGAAGAGCGCATGGTGTCGAAGGTCACGCCCACCAGAATGATCACGCCGATCACCAGGGGCTGCCAATAAGCGTTGACGTTCAGCACGTTCATGAGGTTGGAAATGGTGGCGATCAGCGTCGCGCCGACCATGGCGCCGTAGATGGTGCCGATGCCGCCGAACAGGCTGACGCCGCCGACCACCGCGCCGGCGATCGAGAAGAACAGCTCGTCGCCCCGGCCGGCCGTCGGATAGCCGGTCATCAGGCGCGAAGCGTAGACCAGTCCGCCACAGGCGCCGCAGAAGCCGGAGATGGCGTAGACCAGCACGGTGATGCGCGAGGTGTTGACGCCGGCCAGCCGCGCCGCCTCGGCATTGCCGCCGACGGCCAGGATGTGGGTACCCGTCACGCTGCGCTTGATGAAGATGGCGGCGGCGGCGATGGCGATGGCCAGCGCGATCACCGGGAAGGGAATGCCGAAGAACCGAGCCTGACCGATCATGCGGAAGCCGAACTGCATGATGCGGATCGACTCGGCGCCGGTGATGATCTGCGGGATCGACGCGGCAACGCCCATCATGGCGAAGGTGACGATGAACGGCGGCACGCCGGTCTTGTCGATGATCAAACCGTTGACCGCGCCGGCCAGCGCACCGACCACCAGCACCATCAGCGCGGCCACCGGCCAGGGCAGGCCCAGCGTTTCCATGAACACGGCGGCCAGCACGCAGGTCATCGCCACCACCGACCCGCAGGACAGGTCGATGCCGCCGGTGAACAGCACGAAGGTCTGTCCGAGACACAGGAAACCGATCACCGCGCCGTTGAGCAGCAGCACGAAGATGTTGGACAGCGTCAGGAAATTCGGCGACGCCAGGGCCCCGCCCGCCAGCACGACCAGCAGCACGAAGGCAATGCCGGCTTCGGCGGGAATCCTGATGGTGTTGGCCGCCTTGGCTGGCGGCTGAATGGCGTTGGTCATAAGTCCTCCCTGGCCTATTCGGCAAGCCGCCGCGCCCGGCGATAGGCCGTCCTCACGCCTTCCGCCTCGGCGGTGGCGTCGGCCTTGGGTTCGGCGACGATCTGGTAGTGTGGCATCCATTCCTCGGCGACCGCCGATGCCGTCCGGCCGGTCACCGCCGCCGCGGCCTGAACGGCGGCGCCGGCCGCCGCCGCCTCCGGCAGATCGCAGGTCCACACCGGCCGTCCGGTGAGGTCGGCGAGAATCTGTCGGTAAGCGCGCGACCGTGAGGCGCCGCCGGTGACGATCAGCCGGCCGTCGGTTCTGAGCCCCTGCGACACCAAGAGGTCTCCTCCTTCCAGAAGGCCGCAGATAACGCCCTCCACCGCCGCGCGGGCCATCTGGCCAGGCGTCACATCGCTGCGCAGCCCGCTCAGCAAGCCGGTGGCGCCCGGCAGATCGGGCGTCCGCTCGCCGTCGAGATAGGGCACCAGCACCAGCCCGCGCGCGCCCGGCGGCGTTTCGAGCGCCAGGGCGTCGAAGGCGTCCACGCCGACGCCGAGGATGCGGCGGAAGGCATCGGTGACCTTGGCGGCGTTGAGCGTCGTCACCATCGGCAGATAGGCCTCGGTGGCGTCGGCATAGCCGTTGATGGCGCCGCTCTCGTCCTTGATGGCCATCGGCGTGCGGCCGTAAATGGTGCCGCTGGTGCCCAAGGAGATGACGAGGTCGCCCTCCTTGATGCCCATGCCCAAGGCGGCGGTCTGGTTGTCGCCCGAACCGGCGGCGGCGACGGCCCCGACCAGCCCGTCGATACCCGCGCAGGCCGCGACCGGGCCGGAAATCTCACTGGAACCGACGATGTCCGGCAACACGCGCTGCCAGTCGATGCCGGGGACGGCGGTATCGGCCAGCTCGAAGTCCCAGGCATTGCGGAACGGATCGAAATAGCCGGTGCCCGAGGAAACGCCCCGCTCGGTGGCGGCGCGTCCCGTGAGGCGGAACAGAATATAGTCGGACGGCAGCATGATATGCCGCGCCCTGGCGACGAGACCGGGATGGACGCGCTCGGTCCAGGCAAGTTTGCTGACGGTCAGCGCCGGCGCCGGGATCGAGCCGGTGCGGTCGGCCCAGGCCTTCGGCGCCAACCTGTCGCGCAGCCGCGCGGCATCGGGCGCCGCCTCGGTGTCGTTCCACAGCTTGGCGTCGCGCAGGGCGACAGCGTTCTCGTCGAGCAGGACGAGGCCGTGGCCCTGGCCGCCCACCGACACGGCGGCGATGGCCGGCAGGAAATCGGCGAGGTCGGCGAAGGCGGCCCGAAGCGCCTGCCACCAGGCCTCGGGCGCCTGCTCGCTACGCGGCGGCGTCGTCGGCGGATGCGGTTTGCGGGCCTCGCCGACCACGGCGCCATCGTCGAGCCGTCTCAGAACGACGGTGCAGGACTGGGTCGAAGAGTCGATACCGGCCACGAGATCGCGGGGCATGGCGTTACCCTCAGTTGCTGCCGAGCCGCTTCAAGGTCTTCTCCGCGTCGCGTCCAACCGCGCCGGAGGGGTGGGTGAACAACAGGTTCTCCCAGGGGTAGCCTCTGGCCACGCGCAGCATCTCGGCCAGCACGTCGGTCACCGCCGCGGCGGCCAGCGAACTGCCGGTGGCGACGACGCCGCCGAGGTCGCCGTCAACAGGCAGCTTCAGGACGATGACGTGATCGGCCATGGCGGCGAGCGGCGAGGCGGGGTCGGCGGTGACGGCGATCAGGCCGGAGCACAGCGTCTTGGCGCGGGCGCAGAAATCGTTGAGTTCGGCCGAGCTGCCACCCTTGGAAAGCGCGAGCACCACATCGTCGGCCTGCAGCACGCCGAGGCCGCCGTGCAGACCGTCGCCGGGCGACAGGTAGAAGGCCGGCGTGCCGCACACCGACAGGATATGCGCACCGCGTGAGGCCACGTTGCCCGAGGTGCCGCTGCCGGTCACCAGGATCTTGCCCCGGCAGGTGGAAAGACGCCGCGCGGCGGCGAGAAAGCTGTCGTCGACACTGTCGAGAATAGACGTGATCGAAGCCGCGTCGGCGCGAACGACGTTCCTGGCCCTGTCGAGCCAATCTTGATCTGACTGCATGTATGCCTCCCTTGGCATGGGTAGTCATACGTGCTCAGGCTTTTGTCGTCAAGTGAGTATATGACCGCTCATTTGAGCGGATACTAGGAGCGTGCTTCCTCCACCAGCCGCCGCGCCACGCTGCTGTCGGTGATCATGGTGGTGACCCAGCCGCCCTTCAGCACCGCCCGGATGGCGTCGACCTTTTCGAGGCCGCCACCGGCGACGATCCGTTCGGGAATGCGCCGCAGCTGTTCGGTGCTGAGGCAGAGACCGGCGGTATCCAGCGGGCTGGGAACGGCCCGCCCCTCGGGGTCGATCAGCGTGGCGCAGATATCGGCCAGCACGTTGTGCTTCAGCGCCTCGCGCCGCCAATCCTCGGGAAAACCGGAGCAAAGGCAGGATTCCTGGGGCCGCCAGGAGCCGACGCCGACCACCAGCGCGTCGATCTTGTCGTAGCGCGACATGGCGTCGGCAATCGACGGTTCGGCCCTCAGCTTGTCGATCAGGCCGGGATCTTCCACCCACATCGGCCCGAACAGCGGATAGGCTTGACCACCGGCGGCGCGGGCGAACCGGTGCACCAGTTCGGTAGGGTTCTGCGACAGATCAAGCCGAGCCGGGCTGCCGGCCGCCTGGACCACATCCACCTTGGGAAGGTTGGACACCGCCTTGGCGGCGGCCGCCAGCGTCCGCCCCCAGGACAGACCGAGCAGTTGCCCGTCAGTCAGCGTCTCCTCGAGAAAATCGGCCACCAGCAGCCCGAGCGGCTCGATCAGCGAGGTCGACGGCAGGTCCGGACCGTCGAGCACCAGCGCCACCTTGAGGCCATAGACCTCGCGCAGCCGCTCGGCCAGCTCGGTGTTGAGCTCGCTCTGGTCGCGGATCTCGATGTGAACGATGCCTTCCTTCAGCGCCGTCTCGATCAACCGCGCCACCTTGAAGCGGGAGATGCCGAGCTTGTCGGCGATTTCCGATTTGGTCTGGTTTTCCAGATAGTACCGGCGCGCCACAAGGGCGGCCTGGAGTTTCTGAAGGGGGCGTTTGGGCATCTGGAAGCATCTCCGCTCATTTGATCGGAACTGCTAGCATATTTGCAAAGCGCCGTGAGCCTTGAGGATGAAAGAAATTGGTCGATACAACCGACAAGTGCCACGCCCCCTATCGCCTTCGGAGCGCTATATCGGCCGATCGCCCCATCCTGCCTGAGGTTCTCTGCCTTCGCAGAGAATGACACTTTATGGGTAGGGGCGCGCCGCTATCTACCTGTTCCATAAATATAATCCTGTCATTCTCTGCGAAGGCAGAGAACCTCAGGCCGAAAGGGGCTCCATGAGCACTATCAGCCGCCCATGTCCTTGGAGCGTCATATCGGCCGATCGCCTCTTCCTGCCTGAGGTCCTCTGCCTTCGCAGAGAATGACACCTTATGGGCAGGTGAAAACGCCGCTATCTAACTGTTTTATATATATAATTCTGTCTTCCTCTGCGCAGGCAGAGGACCTCAGGCCGAAAGGGGCTCCATGAGCACTATCAGCCGCCCATGTCCTTGGAGCGTCATATCGGCCGATCGCCTCTTCCTGCCTGAGGTCCTCTGCCTTCGCAGAGAATGACACCTTATGGGCAGGTGAAAACGCCACTATCTATCTGTTTTATATATAATTTTGTCATCCTCTGCGCAGGCAGAGGACCTCAGGCCGAAAGAGGCTCCGAGGGCACTATCAGCCGCCCATGTCCTCGGAGCCCCGTATCGATCCGCCATCAACCGTCCCGAAGCGCTACGCCGCTTCTACGGCATGCGCTTCCACCAGCTTCCCCAGCGCCGCGAAATCCGTCTTGCCCGAACCGAGCAGCGGCAACCCCGGCACCACCAGCACCTCGCTGGGGACCATCAGTTCCGTCGCGCCGCGCCCGCGTGCGAAGGCCATGAAGGTGTCCCGGTCTGCCCCCGTCTTGTCGGTCACCAGGATGATGCGCTCGCCCTTCTTGGCGTCCGGAACGCTGGCGGCGGCCGAGGCGGCGCCCGGCCAGCAGCCGGCGGCCAGCGCGTCGATGGCGGCCAGCGACACCATCTCGCCGCCGATCTTGGCGAAGCGCTTGGCGCGGCCCTTGATGGCGATGAAGCCGTCGCCGTCGATCGCCACGATGTCGCCGGTGTCGTACCAGCCCTCCTCGGGGGCCTCGAGCACGCCGGGCTTTTCGGTGCGGAGATAGCCGAGCATCACGTTGGGCCCACGCACATGCAGGCGTCCGCCCGCCTCGATGCCGTCCACCGCCTCCAGCCGATGCTCGATGCCGGGCAGCAGGCGGCCGACGCTGCCGGCGCGGTTATACATCGGTGTGTTGAGCGCCAGCACCGGCGCCGTCTCGGTCACGCCATAGCCCTCCAGGATGCGCAGGCCGAACTTCTCCGAATAGAGCTTGCGCGTCGCCTCCTTCACTGCCTCGGCGCCGGCCACCAGCAGGCGCAGCGAGCGGAAATCGTAAGGGTGGGCCATGCGGCCGTAGCCGTTCAAGAACGTGTCGGTACCGAACAGCACGGTGGCGTTGGTCTCGTAGACCAGTTCCGGGATGATCCGGTAGTGCAGCGGTGTCGGGTAGAGGAACACCGACACCCCGGAGACCAGCGGCAGGATCAGCCCGGCGGTGAGCCCGAAGGAGTGGAAGATCGGCAGCGCGTTGAAGGCGGTATCGGGGCGCGAGAAATCTATGCGCGCCGCCACCTGCGCCACGTTGGCCAGGATGTTGCGATGGCTGAGCACCACACCCTTCGGCGTGCCCTCCGACCCCGAGGTGAACAGGATGGCGGCCGGCGTATCCGGGCCGGCATCGGTCTGCCGGCGCGACCAGTTGAGGAGGGCGTCGATCTTGTCGCCCCTGGTCACCGTGGCGCGGAGATCTTCCAGCCAGACGATCCTGAGCTTGTCACCGATGGCGGCGATCACCGGCTCCAGCCGGCCCTTTTCCACGAACACGCGCGAGGTGACGAACACCTTGGCTTCACAGGCGGCACAAGCGGCGAGAATGTTGGTCGGGCCGGCCGTGAAGTTGATCATCGCCGGCACGCGGCCGGTCGCTTGCAGCCCCAGGAAAGCCGCCACGCCGCCGACGGCGTTGGGCACCATCAGCGCCACCGCCTCGCCCGGTGCGGTCAGCGGCATGAGCTTGCGGCCGAGAATGCGCGCGCCCATCAAAAGGCGACGATAGCTGAGCTTGCCGACCACCGGGTCGCTCACCGCCACCCGGCCGGCGCCGTTCTGGCGGCCGGCGGCGACGATCGCCTCGAAAATGCTGAGGTCGGTGTCGGTGGTGCGGAACATCATGTCCGACATGATGCCGTAGAGCGCGTTGCCGGCCGCCTGCCGGCGCAGCTTGCCCTTGAGGGTGTCCGGCAGGCTGAGACGGGCCGGCGGGATGATGGTCACCGTCACCTTGGGGAACCAGCGGCGCTTCACCTGCAGCGAATTCAAACGGCTGAACACCGTCGATTCCAGGCCCGACAGCCGCACCGGCACGATCGGCGCCCCGGACTTCTCGGCGATCAGGCCGACGCCGTCGTAAACCTTCATCAGCGTGCCGGTGACGGTGATCCGCCCCTCGGGGAAGATGATCAGCGTCTCGCCAGCCTTGACGGCGGCGATCAGCGAGCGGGTGGCCAGCGGCCGCGTCGGATCGAGCGGGATGGCGCGGGTAAAGCGCAGGAACGGCTTCACCCACCAGGCCTCGGCGATGGTGTGGTCGATGGCGAACACCGGATCGCGGTCGAGCAAGGATATGGCGACCACGGCATCGAGGAAGCTGGTGTGGTTGAGGGCGATGATCGTCCCCTGCCCGGCCGGCGGAATGTTCTCCGTGCCGGTCACTTCCATGCGGAACACGGCGCGCAGCAGAATGGAGACGAGATCGCTGAGCGGGTTGGTCGGCAGCACGCGGAAAATCCACACCGCCGAACCGAGCGCCACCACGCCGAGCGCCACCAGCACCATCGGCACGGTCGCGCCCAGCATCTGCGCGGCGGCCACCGCGCCGGCGCCAGCCACCATGAACAGGGCCGTCAACGCATTGATGGCGCCGACCACCCGGGCACGGCGGGTCACCGGCGCCCAATGCTGGGCGGCGGCGAACGACGGCACGATGAACACGCCACCGGCGATCGCCAGGGCGGCGAGATCAAGGGCGGCATGGATGGCGCCGGGGTGGCTGAAGAATTCGCGGAGGCTGTCGGTGGCCGGAGCTGGGGCAAGGCCTGACAGCGTTGAGGCAAGATCGAGGGCGGCAAGGCCGATCGCTACCGAGGCGACCGGCACTGGCAACAGCACGATGCGGCCGGCCGACAGCCAGGCGCCGAGGCCGGATCCCAGGGCGATCGACACCGCGAACACCGTCAGATAGGCCGAAACCGCCGCCTCGCGGCCGCCGAGGATATCCTTCACCATGGTCGGCATCAGCGCCATCGCCACCACGCCGAACATCCAGAACAGACTGACCATGACGCCGGTGCGCCACAGGCGCGCCTCCGCCCACAGTTCGCCGATCAGCCGCACGGTGGAACCGAAAACGTTGGCATCAACAGCCGCTTCCGGGCTGGCGGCACCCACCTTGGGCATCGCCAGGGCGGCAAGCCAGCTGCCCACGGCCAGCGTCATCATGGCAACGCCGAACACGATAGGGCCGCCATAGGCGCCGGTGGCAAAACCGCCGGCATAGGTGCCGAGCAGGATCGCGACGAAGGTGGCCCCTTCCACCAGCGCGTTGCCGCGCGCCAGCTCCGAGGGGGCCAGAAGGTCGGGCAGGATGCCGTATTTGATCGGCCCGAACAGGGCGGAGATCACCCCGAACAGCACCAGCGCCGACATCAGCACGCTGACCGACTGGATGGCGAAGCCGAGAACCGCCAGGCCGGCAATGGAAATCTCGACCAGCTTCAACCATTGCGCCACGCGGGCCTTGTCATAGCGGTCGGCCAACTGGCCGCCCAACCCCGACAGGAAGATGAACGGCAGCATCAAGATGCCGCTGGCAATGGTCACCAGCGACTCCCCGCCCTGAACGCCCATCTGGAACAGGATCATGAACACCAGGGCGTTCTTCAGGAAATTGTCGTTGAAGGCGGAAAAGAACTGCACGAGGAACAGCGGCCCGAAACGGCGCTGGATCAGGAGCGACTTGCTCATGGGAACCGATGACCTCCGAGGCGGAAACGCCTGGCGACTGGATAAGGAAGCAAACGCCGCTGAAACGCAAATGACGGGCGGACGCCCACCCCATCAACGCGCTTCAGCTCCGATCGTTCCCGTGGTATGAACATTGTTCATGAGATTTATGTAGCCAAAAAATGAACATCGTTCAACACAAATAATGAACGTCGTTCAAATCGCATCGAAATAGGTAAACGCCGATGAATGCCCCCCTCTCCGAACGGCGTCACGCCCAGCTTTCCGCCCTGATCGACGCCGCCGAACGCCGCATTGCCGAGGGCGGCGCGGCAAGCCTCAGGGCGCGCGACCTCGCCGGCGACATCGGCATCGCCCTGGGTGGCCTCTACAACATCGTCGGAGATCTCGACGAGCTCCTGCTCCGCGTCTCCTCGCGCACCCTCGGCCGCCTCGGCGAGGCGCTGACCGCCACCTCCGATGCCCTGCCGCTCGAAACGAAAGACGACGCGGTGAACCGCCTCGTCGCCATCGCCCACGCCTACCTGCATTTCGCGCGCGACAATCTGCGGCTATGGCGCACCCTGTTCGAACTGCACTTGGCCGACGACATGGTGCTGCCGGCCTGGGCCGCCGACGATCAGCTCCGCCTGTTCCGCCACGTCGCCGCCCCCCTCGCCCTCCTCCTCCCCGACCTCGACGAAACGGCCCAGACCCTCACCGCCCGCACCCTGTTCGCCGCCGTCCACGGCATCGTCACCCTAGGACTGGAGGAGCGGCTGGTGGCGGTGCCGCTCGAAGCGCTGGAAGCGCAGATCGAGTGGCTGGTAAGGGCGACATGCCGGGGGCTGCGGGAGTAAGGGAGCCCGACCCTACCCATGAATTGTCATTCTCTGCGTGAGAAAGAGAACCTCAGGCAGGAAGAGGTGATCGGTCGATATGGCGCTCCAAGGACATGGGCGCCTGATAGTGCCCTCGGAGCCCCTTTCGGCCTGAGGTCCTATGCCTGCGCAGAGGATGACAATTTATATATAAAACAGATAGGTAGCGGCTTTTTCACCTACCCATAAGGTGTCATTCTCTGCGAAGGCAGAGAACCTCAGGCAGGAAGAGGCGATCGGCCGATATGGCGCTCCAAGGACATGGACGCCTGATAGTGCTCATGGAGCCCCTTTCGGCCTGAGGTCCTCAGCCTGCGCGGAGGATGAAAAAATTGTATATATAAAACAGATAGATAGCGGCGCGCCCCTACCCATAAACTGTCATTCTCTGCGAAGGCAGAGAACCTCAGGCAGAATGGGGCATGCCGCAACTATCAGGCTCCCGTGCCGATCCGATCCCTGCCGCCTTGTGAAGGCACTTCCCCCCCTATAACCGCCCCCCTGTTCTCCGATCGTCGCAAAGCGCGGCCTATCATCTCCGGAACGCCCCCCCTTGCCTTCAACGGAGATCGCCTTGCGCCACGTCTTTTTCATCACCCACCCGGAAGTGGTGGTCGATCCCGGCCGTCTCGTCCCGCGCTGGCACCTCGCCGACAGGGGCATCGCGCGGATGCGGGCTTTCGCCGCCTCGCCCGAGATGCAAGCCGTCACCTCGATATGGTCGAGCGATGAAACCAAGGCGATGGAAGCCGCCGGCATCCTGAGCACCACCCTCAACTTGCCCTCTCGCATCCACCCCGACCTGCACGAAAACGACCGCGGCGCCACCAGCTTCCTGCCGCCAGCCGAATTCGAAGACCTCGCCCACCAGTTCTTCGCCACGCCGAACGCCTCCGTGCGCGGCTGGGAACGCGCCATCGACGCCCAGCAACGGGTCCGCGCCGCCTTCGAAGCCATCATCGCGGAAGAAACCAAGGGCGACATTGCCATCGTCGCCCACGGCGGCGTCGGCACCCTGCTGCTCTGCCACCTGCTCGGCACGCCCATCACCCGCGCCCACGACCAACCCTTCCAGGGCCACTACTGGGCCTACGCCCCGGAAAACCAAATCCTCCTCCACCCCTGGCGCCCCATCGCGCCAAGGTAGGAAGCTTGCCCTCCGCCTTCGCTGAAGAAGACAGAATTATATATACGGAATAGACAGATAGCCGCCCGTGTGGCGTCCATACGTGCCCTTCTCTGCGTGAGAAAGAGAACCTCAGGCAGGATGGAGCAAGCGGCCGGCATGGCGCTCGCAGATCGGCAACCATGATCGGCAACCATGATCGGCAATATGTGCTGTAAGTTCCACCTAAACTATTGTATTATTGCCGTTCTAAGACCCACAGAGATCGGCAAAAATGATCGAGACTCCCGACCGCATCGAGCCTTGCTTCTTCGAGGACGACATTCCCAGGGTGTTGGCCGATCTCGCTATCGAAATCCAGCGGGAAGCCGATACCCTCGGCCGGGGATTGCATCCGGATTCCGCCGCTGAGCTGGCCGATCTCATCCGCGTCATGAACTGCTACTACAGCAACCTGATCGAAGGTCACAACACCCGCCCGAAAGACATCGAGCGGGTCCTCAATGGCTTCGATGTGGAGCCGGAGCGGCGGCCGCTGGCGCTCGAAGCTCGCGCCCATGTCATCGTTCAGAGGGAAATCGACGAACTCCACGCGCGCGGCGAACTGCCGTCGCCATCCTCGGCGAGCTTCATCGTCTGGATTCATCGCCGCTTCTATGAAGAGATGCCACCGGAATTCCGTCACGTGACGCATCCCGATGGCCGAATTTCTGAAATCGTGCCGGGCGCATTCAGGTCCAGACCCGACGAAGACGTGGAAGTGGGGCGCCACGTACCGCCGTCGTCGGAGCGCGTAGGCGCCTTCATCACGCATTTCGAGAGGCGTTACGGCGCCGCGGAAAAATGGGCGAGCACACGCATCATTGCCATCGCCGCGGCCCATCATCGCCTCAACTACATCCACCCCTTCGTCGACGGCAACGGCCGCGTCAGTCGCCTGATGTCCCACGCGATGGCCCTCAAGGCGGGCATCGGCGGGGGCGGTTTGTGGTCGATCTCCAGGGGGCTTGCCCGAGGGCTTCGCGATCGGGGCGAGTACAAGCGAATGATGGACTACGCCGACAGCCCCCGTCGCGGAGATCTTGATGGACGAGGAAACCTGTCGGCCCAGGCCCTGGCAGATTTCTGCGAATGGTTCATGTCTGTCGCCCTCGATCAGATCCGCTTCTCCCAGGCGATCTTCGACCTGCCGCGTCTGGAAAGCCGCATTCGAAGCCTCGTATCCGATATCGTCGCAGACCCGCGCGCCCCGGATCTCGCGGCCACCATCCTCAGAATGGGGTCGATGGATCGCGGCGACGCATCCCTTGTGCTCAGAACATCGGAACGTACCGCGCGCAATACGCTGACCGACCTCCTCAAGGCCGGTTTCCTGAAATCGAAAACGCCCAAAGCCCCCGTCAGACTGGCCTTCCCGCTCGACTACCGTGAACGGCTTTTCCCCAACCTTTTCGCGGAAGCCGAATTCACGCCGCCAGAGCCGCCGGCATACCGGGTGCCGTAAGCGAGATAACCGAGTTAGCCTTCGCCATCCCAATTCCAGCTATCGGACTTTTTGCATTGAGAATTCCGCACCCACGGTGGCAAATTTCCACAAGTAAATTTTTCACACTAGCAACTATTTACCAAGTTGCCCGTGACGGCAAAAAGAGGAGATCAAAGGCCTGCTAGGCCATCTCTCCTCCTCACGCTCTTAAAATAATGACCGTACCTTCGCCGCCAGCCTGACAACGTTGTCCAGGCGGACGCGGCCGGTATGAATATTGTCCGGCAGCTTATTTTTACGATGACAGGCGGGAAAGTGCTCAAAGTATCCTGAAGGATTCACGTTCCACAGAAAAGACAATAACGGAACATTGGCATTCCCAGCGCGACATAGATCAACAAATAGACAAATAGCGATGGAGATACACATCGAAAATGCGCGATTTGTCTAAGATGATGAGGCCGTCAGCTCATCCGTCCAGCTTATTGTCACATCCGCAGCAGCCGAAAGACACCGCGTCATAAGACCAATTCGTGCCGGAACAACACGTATTCTTTGGCGCACGAGCGGTTTTTATTAGTTAATTAACGCATTAAGTCACATCCCTTTCCAATGAGAAAAATGTCGGTGCGTCGTGCCGGAGGGCTGCCCCATGAACGTTAGGTCAATCAATTTCCGCATCGTCTCGTTGTCGATCGTCTGTCTTCTGGCGACCGTCGGCGCGGTGGTGGGCTATGGCATGTATTCAAGCCAGACCACCAATGAGGCGAACAATGCCAGCGTGTCCCAGCTGCTGGCGCAAGAAAGCCAGAAGGTTTTGCAGGGAACGGCGGCAACCCAGGCGGGACATATCGGCGAAGAGGTGGATACGGCCTTCAACGCCGCCCGCAACATGGCCAGAGCCTTCGAAACCATGATCGACGGCAAATCGGCCAGCACGCCCGACATCCGCCGCGCCCAGCTCAACGCCACCCTGGAACGCGTCCTGAAGGACAATCCGCGCTTCAACGGCACCTATAGCGCCTGGATGCCGGACGCCATCGACGGCAACGACGCCGCCTTCAAGGGCAAGGCCGAAGCCGGATCGGACCAGACCGGCCGCGCCCTGCCCTATTGGACGCGCGACCCGGCCGGCAAGATCGCCCTCCAACCGCTGGTGGAATACGACAGCAAGGAACTGCACTCCAACGGCATCATGAAGGGCGGCTGGTTCATCGGCCCACAGACCAACGGCAAGGAGAGCATGCTGGCGCCGCTGCCCTATATCGTCCAGGGCAAATCGGTCTATCTGGCCACCATCTCGGTGCCGATCACCGTCGACGGCAAGTTCTACGGCGTCGCCGGCGCCGACTTCAACCTCGACTTCGTGCAGAAGCTCGCCGAGGATGTCGACGCCAAGATCTATGACGGCGCCGGCTCGGTCACCATCGTCACCAAGGACGGCCTCGTCGTCGCCTCCAGCCTCAAGCCGGAAGGCGTCGGCAAGGCGCTGTCCGGCATCGACGAAGACTGGCAGGAAGACGCCAAGAGTGTGGCCGCCGGCACCGAGCAATATTACGTCGACAGCCAGCACGGCGTCATCAAGGCCTTCTTCCCCGTGACGCTCGGCCGAGCCGACTCCTTCTGGTCCATCCTGATCGAAGTGCCTCAGACTGTCGTGATGGCCGACGCCGCCAAGCTCGCCGCCGACACCGCGGAGGCGCAGAGCAATGCCACCGGCAAACAGACGATGGTGTCTCTGCTGGCCGTCCTGGCCGGCCTCATCGTCATGTGGCTGGTGTCGCGGTCGGTCAGCCGTCCCATCCAACTGCTGACCACCGCCATGGAGGGCCTCGCCGGCCGCAAGACCGGCATCGTGGTGCCCGGCACCGAGCGCAAGGATGAAGTCGGCGCCATGGCGCGCACGGTCGGCGTCATCCAGGACAACGCCGTGGTCGATGCCAGGGCGACGACCGAGAAGGCGGCGGCCGACGATGCCCGCGTCGCCGCCGAACGCAGCTCCGCCATGGCGGATATGGCCGACGACTTCGAACGCTCGGTCGGTGCCATCGTCGAGTCGGTGTCATCGGCCTCGACCCATCTCCAGTCCGCCGCCAAAAGCCTGACCAACTCGGCCGAGGATACGTCGGCAAGGTCGACCGAAGTGGCCCGCGCCTCCGAGGAAGCCTCGGCCAACGTCAACACCGTGGCGTCGGCCTCCGAGGAAATGGCCGCCTCCGTGCAGGAAATCAGCCGCCAGGTGGCCGAAAGCGCCCGCATGGCCGCCAGCGCCGTGCAGGAAGCGGCCGGCACCGCCCGCACGGTGAAGGAGCTGTCGGACGCCGCCCAGCGCATCGGCGAGATCGTCGATCTCATCGGCTCCGTTGCCGGGCAGACCAACCTTCTGGCGCTCAATGCCACCATCGAGGCCGCCCGCGCCGGAGAAGCCGGCAAGGGCTTCGCCGTCGTCGCCTCGGAGGTGAAAAACCTCGCCGACCAGACTGCGAAGGCCACCGCCCAGATCTCCGCCCAGATCTCCGCCATCCAGTCGTCCACCGGCACGGCGGTGTCGGCGATCGACAGCATCTCCGGCACCATCCAAAAGATGGACGAGATCGCCGCCATGATCGCCTCGGCCGTCGAGCAACAGGCGGCAACCACGCAGGATATCGCCCACAACGTTCAGAGCGCCTCGGCCGGAACCGCCGGCGTCACCCGCAACATCGAGATGGTGACCAAGGCGGCCTCGGAAACCAGCGTCGCCGCCGAACAGGTGCTGAGCTCGTCGGGCGAACTGTCTCAGCAGTCGGACAAGCTGAAAGTCCAGGTGGAAACCTTCCTCAAGACGGTCCGCGCCGCCTGAGTTCAGAAGAATGCGGCGTGTCCGGCCCCAAGCCGGGCGCGCCGACTGCTTTAATCAGAGCAAACAGCGTCCTGGAACGCGGCGCGCCTCAGCCCCCGCCCTTGGCAACCCGCACCAGCCACGCCCTGACCACTCCCTCCTCCGCCTCGCTCAATCCGTCCAAAAGCGCCCGCTCCAGTCGCTGCACCCGCTCGCGGCAGGCCTTCAGCAGCTCCCCTCCCCCTCCGTCAGCTCGATCTGTAGAATCCGTCCGTGCACGCTGTGCGGCACGCGGTGGATGCTGCCGGCGCGCTCCAGGTTGGCGATGATCACGCTCACCGTCTGCGGCGTCAGCACGGCGAGCCGGGCGACATCGGCGCTGGAGATGCCGGGATAGGCGTTCAGCATGGTCATCACCGCGAACTGCGGCGACGTCACGTCGACATCGGCCAAGGCGCGGTCCATCTGGTGGCGGAAGGCGCCCGCCGCCTGCCGCAGCAGATAACCGAGATGGCCGCCCTCGCCACGCTTGCCTTCGCCCGGTTCCGGCACGGACGCTTCATCAGGACGCTTGCGCATATTATCAGTGCTCTGATATGTTGTTCGTACTCTGATATACCGTACCGGGCGCTCCAGCGCCATCGCCTTGGAGAAATCCTCGTGAGCAGAACCATCTTTCTCGCCGGCGCCACGGGCGCCATTGGCCGCCGCCTTTCGCCGATCCTGGTGGCCGAAGGCTGGCGCGTCGTCGGCGCCACCCGTTCCAGCGACAAGCTCGCCGACCTCCGCGCCCTCGGCGTCGAGCCCGTCGTCGTCGATGTGTTCGACGCGGCCACGCTGACCAAGGTGGTCGCAGAGGCAAAGCCCGACGTCGTCATCCACCAGCTGACCGATCTGCCGCCGGCCCTCGATCCCATCCGCATGCCCGACGCCCTGGTCCGCAACGCCCGAGTTCGCGACGAGGGAACGCGCAATCTGGTGGCCGCCGCGCTGGCCGCCGGCGCCCGGCGCTTCATCGCCCAGAGCATCGCCTTCGCCTATGCCGAGGGGCCCCTGCCCCACAAGGAAGAAGACCCGCTCGCACCGGCGGCGGATGGGCTGAGGGGCGTGTCGGCGCGCGGCGTGGCGAGCTTGGAACGACAGGTGATGGAAGCGCCGCTCGACGGCATCGTGCTGCGCTACGGCTTTTTGTATGGGCCGGGCACCGGCTTCGAGGCGGCGGAAGCGCCAGGGTCTGTTCATGTCGACGCGGCGGCCAAGGCGGCGGCGCTGGCCGTCACGGCCGGCGCGCCCGGCCTCTACAACATCGCCGAGGACGGCGGCGCGGTGACGTCCGACAAGGCCAAGCGGGCCTTCGGCTGGTCGGCGGATTGGCGGAGCGGCGCGGGGCGCTAATCGCGAAGTCTAGGTGCGAGACGGGCGCCGCGCAGGTCTGGAGCGGGGCGGCAAGCGCGGATCACTTTGGATAATCGTAGACGCGGTACATCGTCTTTCCGCCGTTGTACGCGGCCGTCTTTGTGATTGTGCTCGAACCCGAGCTCGGGTTCATCTTCACCGAATTAGCATAAGCACTTCCGAGCCCGCTCACCGTCGTTCCCAGCGCCCCCAGAATCCCCGCCGTGCGGCTGTTCTTGGCCTGCGCGTCATAGAGGCTTGCCTGGTTGCGATAGCTGACGGCCTGGTTGCGCGTGTCGTCGTAATTCCGATAGGCGTTGGTGCGGATGGTCAGCGCGTCGATGGCGCCCTGCTTGGCGGTATCCACCATCAGGTCGAGCGGCGAGCCGAAGGTCACGTCGACGCCGTTGGCCGCCTGCGCCGCCTGCTGCTTGGCCATCAGCTGGCTCGTCTGCGCCTTCTGCTTCTGCTCGTCGCGCGTGCCGGCATCCAGCACATTCCTCGCCTGCCGGTCCGCCAGCTGGGCGTTCTGCCGCTGCACGTCGGCGTTATATTTGGCGGCCTTGGCCTCGGCATTGGAGCTGGCGATCTGGCCGGCTCCGCTCAGCAGCGTCCCACCAACCATCAGCGCTGTTCCGATGTCGCACATGTTATTTCCTCAGCTCAAAGAGAACGAACGGCACGCCGCGAACATCGATGGTGTCAGGGGCGAACTCGGCCCCCAGCCATGTCAGCCAGCGAACGGAAGCTTCGTTGTGGGTGGAGACGACGTTCCTCAACACCGAATAGCGCTCGAACAGTTTGTGCCGTCCCCTGACCGACGCCCGCAGGAACGCCTTGCGGTGAATGAGCAAATCGTCGGTGCCGAGCAGCCAGACGCAACCGACACCGGCGAGAACGTTGAGCGAGCGCGTGCCGAACATGGCCGCCGGCCGGCCGTCGAACAGCGCCGTCGTGGCGTCCGAATTGCGCATCGAATAGCGCAGCGCGCCGATCGGCGAGAACACGCCCATCGCCCGGCATTCCGCCGCGTCGGCCGCCCGCATGTGGCGGCCGATAGAACGGCAGTGCTTGCCGCGCGCTGGCACAAACTCGACGCTGACGCTCATCGTCCCAACGTCACCTCCGGCATGATGGCCAGGATCGACATCGGCAGCGGATCGAACTGTTTGACGAACATCGTGCCGGCGCGGTTCCAGTCGGCCGGCGGGCTCATGTCGATATCGCCGGTGTAAAGGCCGATCGCCTCGTTCCACGCCTCGGTGGAGCGCTGTTTGAACTCGACGATCTTGTCGCTGTCGCGCCCCTCGTCCCGGGGGCCGATGAAGATGCCGCGCGTCTTCTCAACGCGGAGCACCACCTTCGACACCGACTTGAATCGCCCCTGCACCGTGCCGAGATCGTTGACGGTGCCAAGGTCGAGATCCAGCGTCCGCAGTACCGCGCCATAGGGCAAGCCGATATGGATCTTGGCGGCTGCCACCGGCAGGCTCACCGCGCCGCCCTGAACCGTCAGGCCGCGCACCACGTTGCCATCGGCCAGCGCCACCACCTCTTCGCCTTCCAGATGAGACAGCCCGGAGAGATGACTGACCGCCGCGCCGGCGTAGGTCAGCCCGCAATCGACGAAGAAGGCATCCTCCACGCTATCGAACGCCCGGCTGTGCAGCCGCTCGATGTAGCGCTTGGTCTCACCGTTGATGGTCCGCTTCACTACGAAATACGGCACGTCCTCGCCGCCCTCGGCGATGCAGGTGACGTCCTCGAACAACGCCCCGGCGCCGCTGTCATGCCGCGTCCAGGCCCACACCTCGTGTTCCTTCATGTAGGTGAGCGACACCAGCGAGCCGTCGTCGAGCACCACCCAGACGATGGAACTCGGCGCCTGCGCATAGGCCCAGGCCTTGATCGACCGGTTCTCGAACAGGTGGCGGCTCATGATGGTCAGGTCTTTGCCCACCCAGGCGTCGTCGCCGTAGCTGTAGGAAAAGTCGCGGATCACCCCGCCGGAGCGCTGGGCAAACAGCACCGTCTCGCCGACGTTGATCGGCTGCACCGGCGCCGCGCCGCGATAGCCCTGGTTGGCGATGACGATGGCGCTCGGCGTGATGGCGTCCGACGCCGAGCCGCCCGTCACCACCCATTCGGCCGATGATGTCAGAAGCAGCAGGCCATAGCGGGCGGCCAGCATCGAGCGGACGATGTTCACCTGCCGCGCCCGCATGCGGAAGGTGATGGCGTCGCTATCCTTGGCTGGCGAGGCATAGCCGAAATTCTCGTAATTGGCCGTCTGCGACAGGTAGACCGCCTGCGGCTCATTATCCGTCGAGGCCAGCGCCAGCCGCTGCTGGATGAAGGTCACCGCCCTCGGATAATTGCCGGCGCCGGAGAACGGGTTGCGGCCGATCTGCGGCCCGTCGGCGGTGTCGGCGGTGATGTTCTCGTCGTCGAGATAAAGGTCGGTGGTCGAGCCGATATAGCCGAACGAGCCGTTGGAGAATTTATAGAGGACGTATTTGGAAGCGCCCGACACCGCCGACCAGCTGACATGGTTGATGCCGCCGTCGATCGACAGGTCGTTGACGCAGGAACCCTCCGACGACGGCAGGCTTTCCTCGCCGGTCGCCGCGCTCACCGCCGCCACCTTGTAGCGATAGGTGTGCGCCTTATAGCCGGTCTCGCCCGAGGTGCCGCTCAGCACCGCCGCCGTCACCGAGGCGGGCGCCACCATGGCCGGCGCGAATGTCGGCTCGGTCAGCGTCCAGTTGTTGTCGGCGTAGCGGGCGAGCTTCTTCACCGGGTAGTTGGGGTGGACGATGTACATCACGTCCGCTTCCTGGGCGAACACCAGCGCGTCGAGATCGTCGGAGGCATAGGGCGAGGCCAGTTCGTAGACGCCGCCGCCGGAGGCCAGGATCAGCCCGCCATTGCGCCAGAAGCGCAGGCTGCCGTTGCCGAATTCGATGACGTAGGCCTGATCCTCGTTGAACTGGAAGGGGATGAGGCGCGTGTGCTTGCCGCTGTCCTTCACCGCGCCGACAAACTCCAGGCCGGCGCGGTTGCTCGCCCCACCGTGGGCGTGGATGATGAGGTTCCGCGCCGTCTTGAGGCCGACGGAATAGTTCTTGGTGTCGACCCGCGCCCACAACGCCGGCGACAGCTCGCCGCCGACAAAGGCCGGCTGATAGGCCCGGAGCGTCATGCCCGCACCCGCTCGTAATCGGAGGTAAAGCCGCTGCCGGTCCGCTCGTCATTGGCGTCGGCCGCGCTGGCCGCCGCCTGCGTCTGCAGCGCCATCTGGAAGGCCGCCTGGCGCTGGTTGGCGTCGCGCGTCAGCGGCATGGCGAGCCGCGCGGCGAGGTGCCAGGACAGCGCCTCGACGAACAGCGGCGGAAACTTGGTGGGGTCGTCGACCCGGCGAATGTAGCTGAGGCTCACCGGCGACAGGTCGGTGAGCAGACGGTCGCCGAACAGCGCGTAAGGCGCGCCGCCCTCATCCCCGCCCATAAGATCGCCCGGCAGGATCGCACCGGAGAGCGTCCCATCGGGCGGCCGCACCTGCCGCACCCGCAGCAAATCCGCCGGCAGCGCGTAGGTGTGGGTCCACCGGCCGCCGGTAACTCCCGTCACCTCGGCCAGCACCGCCTCATGGCGGGCAAACCGCCACGGCGGCCCGGCGGCCAGCAGCGCATCGAGCGTCTGCGAATAAAAGCGATTGCAAGCGCGGGCCTCGGTACTCGCCTCGGTGAGCGCGTCGATCTTGTCGGCGCCGAGGTGGCCAAGGGCCAGATTGCAGATGGAAACTGTTGATGCCATGGACCACCCCGAAAACCGTGCCGCACTCTAGACAAGGGGTGGTTTGCACGGTGGCGGGGGCATCGGTCGCAGAACCGCCGCAGCGGATTTTCCGTCGCGGCGACCTATAAATTTCGCATCTGGACATCGAACGGCAAGGCGAATGAGCCTGGTTCGAAATTAGCTGGTGGCAAGGCAGATAGCGACGAGCGCGAGAACCGGGGCAGAGCGGACTTTGGGTCCGTGAGCACCGGAAACACAGAAATCGAAGCTAGATGCCCGCCCCAGCAGATTTTTCAGTCAGGCTCGCTAGATGCGTCCCATCACCATCAGCACGACGATGATCAGCAGGATCAGGCCCAAGCCGCCACTGGGGCCATACCCCCACCGCGAGCTATGCGGCCAGGTCGGCAAGGCGCCGATGAGAATCAGAACGAGGACGATCACCAGGATTGTTCCGAGCGTCATGAGCGGTCTCCATAACTCAAGGGGCGGCGCGGCGGGAGAAATCCCAACCGATGACGACCAGCCCACCAACAGCAAATTCGCGAAGGCCCTCAACGGTTCCATGCAGGTGACCGCGGGCTGCGTTTCGTTGCGGTGGGACATGGCGGGAGAGCCATCCAACATGACCCGGGGAGCCCGACATTCGCCCCTTGCTCTTTTCGGTCCGAGATCCTCTGCCTCACGCAGAGGAGGACATCCTATATAATTGTTTTAATTATATAATACCGTCACCCTCTGCGAAGGCAGAGGGCCTCAGGCAGGACAAAGCGGACGGTGAATATCACTCGCCACTTCGCCTTTCAGAACCCGACGAACAGCATGTCCAGCGCATTGCCGATCTCGACATCATGCCCGGCAAGGCTGGCGACCGGCGCTTTCAGGATCGCCACCGGCACCGCCGCCATGAATTGCGTGACCATGACGTGCGGCTCGGCTTCGATATCGAACGTGGGATTAAGCCGCTTGGCCGGCATTGGCGCCGTCGAGATCGACAACAGCGGCACGACGATCCTTGTATTCAAACCGTCGAGAAGATTGGCCTGGACATCCAGCAGGAAGCCGTTGCCATCAGGATTTGGGAAGACGTCGAACCGGGCCATCAGAACTGCCGGTAGCGGTCAAGCGGAAGTCCGTTCGTCTCCACCCAGCGGTTGGAACTGGCAAGCGCCTCGGCGTTGTCGCGCCGCCACTGCTCGGCCCGCGCCTCGGCGACCGCCCGCCGCACGCCAGCCTCGGCCGCCTGGGAGAGGTTCACACTGAGAGCGCGCGCTTCCCGGATGAGATCGGCATCCAGCGACAGGTTTGTCGCCTTGCGCGGGGACTGTTGCGTCGACATAAGGCACCCTCATATTCATGCGCACGGAGTATGCGCATGATATCGGGCGCGGCGCAATCCAGCCATCAGCCGCCCAGAGGCTGAGGCTGACCGAACCTCGAAGACTTCCTCCCTACCGCCCCTGCCTTTCGATAAACGTGCCGATGACCGGCGCCGCGATCAGCGCCACCGCGGCCCAGATCAGGGCCCATTTCAGGCCCTTGCGGCCACCGCGACGGTTTTTCTGCTGCTTTGGTAAATGCATGCCGAACTGGCGGTTTTCCGCCATCTCCTCACGTTACAAGCGCCGCCGAGCCCTCGCCCTGGCGCGTCATGACGACAATGTTTTGGCGCGCCGTCCGGTTCCGGGCGGTTCCGGAATTACATCCAGATTGTATCAAATATGTAATGGAGCTACCTTGAGTTGGCTACCTCACCCCCTGTGGTTGAGGAAGCGGATCGCGTTGGCCCCCATCAGGCCCTCCGCGACGCCAACCGACAGCGAGAGTTTTGAAATTGGCTCGAAACTACGTGATGTGTTGTGAGGCGCTGAAGCTCGCGGCCCGCGCATGGGACTCTCTGGGGGGCCGCGAGGTAGTCGACAAGCAAGAGGCCCTCGCCCTGTTCGCGGACTTGCAATCCGTCGACCGGAATTTCCACGACTACAACGTCTGCAAACTGCTGTTTCAAAAAGGCGACGGCGCCTTTGCTTCGTTTGGCGACCGAAGGTTCGGGCCAACGCAGTTCATCGTCGCGCAAGGCTATCGATTTGGCAGAGGCGTGGCGCCGGATCTCGATCTGGCAAAGCGCCATTACGCGCTCGGCGCTCGCCTCGGCAATATTCCCTGCGCGCTCGCCCTATACGGCCTGCTCCCCGCCCGCGCCAAGCTGGCCAACATTTTCCGAATGCTGTCCTGCTCCATCCGCTTCACCTACATAAACTCCAATTGGCACGACGACACGCGGATCATGTACTGAACCGCTGTATGTGATCTGTCAGAACCTGTAGCCTCAGAGTTCGCTATAACGTTCAACCGTCGCGACCGGAGCACCCGCCGATCAGGTTTGGAACCAGAGGCGGCTGCCGCGGCAAATGCTCAGGAGGGGACCGAGCATGGCAGTCGATCACGATCAAGCGGCGAAAGACGCTTGGCAGGCTACCCTTTATGACACCGTCTACGAGTTCTCCGTGGCGCTCAAAAAACTACATGAGACGAACCCGTGGCCGGAATACCAAGTCGTTCCCATGGCCATCGATACGCTGGCCACAGAGCTTTGGGATCGCTGTTTCAGCCTAACCGAGATTACCACCGCCTTCGTCGATGCTGCGGCCGATCTTCCGCGCTATGCCGGCGGCAAGGAAGTCCGTCCGTAAATGGATGCGGCGAGAGCGAGCCGTTACGTCCGGGCCGTGGCACCCTAAACGTGCGCTCGCTTCTTTTTGCTTCTTGCCCTCTCAGTGGTGGCAGTCCTCGCTCTCGGCATGATGGGCGCAGGTGTTGTCGGAGGTGAAGGCGAGCAGTCCGCCGCTCAGGAAAGCCTCCACCACGCCGCCCACCTTGCGGTGATCGCCGGCATAGAACGGCTGGATGTTCGAGGCGAGAAAGCCGGACAGCGGCCGGGCGCCCATGCCATAGGCGACGATATCGGTCACGCCCCGCTCGGCCAACTGGCGCACCGGCGCCAGGCAGTTGTCATGCGGAGCGGTCGGCAGGATGGCCGTCTCCACCACGCTGCCGCCCTCGATGCGGAACAGCGAGAAGGCATCGCAATGGCCGAAATGGCCGGAGATATCGGCATCGAAGCCGCCGGGGGCGTCGGAGGGAACGGCAAGCAGGGTCATGATCGGTCAGGTCCTTCGAAACTGTTGTTCGGCATATCCCCATCCTCGAAGCTGTCCTTCGGCCGATGACCACACCCGCCATCGCGCGGCCGCGTCACGGCGCCGCCCTCGATGCGCAAGGCCAGCCCACGCGTGAGGGCGGTGGCCGCCGTCCGCCGTGCCTCGGCGAGGATGCGCGACAGCGTCGACCGCGACACGTTCATCCGCCGGGCCGCCTCCTGTTGGTCGAGCCCCTCGACATCCACCAAGCGCAGAGCCTCATAGCCGTCAAGCGTCAGCACGATTTCACTGAGCGACACCAGCGGAATGCCCTGCGGCTTGAAGTAGCTGGCGGGCAGTTCGTCGCTGACGATGCGGGGCTTTTGCGGTCTCGCCATCCGGCCTCCGTTTTGGGAATACACCCATAATATGCGCCGCCGATCCTCGGCGCGACAGTCGGTTATGCACGTATACCCATAATATATGTCGTCGCCCAGGGCGAGAGTGCCCGGCTACAGCCCGCAATCCTCAGCAGTCACCGCCACCTTGCGAAGCGGATCACCGTTGCGGCTGTAGTAGGCCTCTTCGAGAACCGCGCCGGCTCGCAGCAGCACGATGTCCCCCTGGTCAGCGCAGAGCCTCTTGCTGACCGAGCCTGCCAGGTCGAAACCGGCCGGCAGGGTCTCGGCATCGACGACGAAGAACTTTCGATAGGTATCGCCCTCGGCCTCGTGGTCGAAAAGAACGAGTGCGTCATTTATCCGGGCGGGCAGCTTCAGCGTGTGCGTCAGAAACTCCAGCGTCTTCTCCAGGCCATCCTTGTTCACGAGATACTGCAGTTCGAGATCCACCGGCAAAGCACCCTCCTCGATGGCGGCCACCTTGAACCGCTCGACGAGCTTGCCGGTCGCAAAATGGCCCCAGCCCAGAACGCCCAGCCCGGCCAGCACATAGACAAAGCCAAGCCGCTGCCAGAACGGCCTGACGTCGCGAACCTCCTCCCGGGACGGGACCGCCATCAGCCAGACATTGATGAGCGGGATGAAGGCGACCACCGCCGCCTTGGCGTGGCCATAGGCGTCGCGCGATCTCGCCATCGCCAGACGCCAGAGAAAAAAGCCGCAGGCGGCCTGCGCGAGCGCCCAGCAGGCCACAAAGACCCAGACGGTTCCGCCCTCCACCGTCGCCGTCGACGGGATCAGCAGCGCCATGGAAAGCGCCGCCACGAAGACGATGATCGCATTGCCAAGGAAATAGGGCGCCCTGGTCATCAGCCCGGTCGACCGCGACACCAGCGCCGAGAACGCCCCGCCCACCATGCCGAGATAGAGGCTGCTCGACCACAGCTGATGGTCGCTCCGAACGATGAAATCGAGCGCGAAATCGTTGAGCACTTTTCCTCCAGATAACCCGACAGCCGCGATTATCTCTTGCAATCCCCGGCCTTCATGGCCACCGATCCGAGATCGATGCCGAGCCGACCGCGATAGACCTCCCGAATGGTGGCGCCGGCGTCGAGCAGCGCCAGATAGCCCTCGTCGGAACAGATATTCTTCCGGGCCGTGCGAGTCAGCATCGTCGGAGAAGCCTGCTCTATCCCGGCAAGACTCACCGTGCGCGTCAGAACCGCCCCGGCGGCCTCCACCTTCTGTAGAACAAGCCGTTCGTCAATCCTCGCGGAAGACACGGTCAGATGCGAAAGATACTCGAGCGTTCGCTCCATCCCCTCGTTGTTGACGAGATAGCGCATCTGGTCGCTGACGGGCAGCACCTCGCCCTCGATGATCGCCACCCGGATCCGCCGATCCGCCTCCTGGGCCAGCAGCCAGGCAAGCGCGACACATCCCAGCCCCGCCAGCACTGAGAGCCCGGCGCGCGGCGCGCCAGCCAAACGGATTCTCACGACCGCGCCGGGCTCCTCCTTCGGAGGGGCGAGCATCAGCCAGAGATTGGCGAGCGGAATGAACGCCAGCGCCCCGGCCAGCGCATGTCCCAGGGCATCGCGCGACCGCGCCGCCGCGAGGCGCCAGAGCGCGAAGCCGCAAGAAAACTGAACGAAGGCCCAGATCAGGAACCTCACGTTGATCGCCCCGGTATCGAGGACACCCGGCACCGGGATCAAAGCGGCCTCGGCCAGTACCGCCAGCACCAGGATGACGCCATTGCCGAGCACATAGGCCGGTCGCGCCATCCTCGACGTGGAGACGAACAGCAGTGCCGACACCGCGCCGCCCAGAACGGCGAAGCCGAAACCGACAAGGCGGATCAGCCAGTTGTCCTGAACGATGAGGCGCACGGCGAGACCATCCCGCGCCGGCCCTTGCGCCAGATCGGGTGCCTTGCCTTGCGGTGGCATCTGCGCCGTCGGCCCTTGGGCCGGCGTTTCCGGCTGGCTGAAGCTCAAGGCCGGAAGCTTCGACCAGAAGCTGATCGTCGGTGCCAGGCCGCAGTCATCGGCTCTCACGCCCGCCCTCACCATTTCCTGGCCATCGGCATCGTAATAGATGTGCACAAGCGTGGCCCCGGCTCGGAGCAATGGCGCGTTGAAGGGCGTGCTGCAAAGACCCTTCACCATATCGTCCCGCCTGATTCCGAGCAGCTTCATGATGCCGGCGACGCGATAGGTGCTGGTGAGCGTCGTTCCCTCGGCCGTGGCGCTGACCAGCGTCGTCGCCACATCCACCTGCAACGGCGGATCCAGGCCTTCGGCGATGAAAACCAACGTCTCCTCAAGGCCGATATTGTTGATCATGAACTGCGTGAACACGTCGCGCGGCACGTTCAGATCGGCGATGAAAGCCCGCATTCTCTGGTAGCCCATCTCGTACATCGCGGCGTGCGTCAGGCCGAAGAGAACGAATCCGGCAAGCACGCCGACAAATCCGCGCGTCAGCCACACCGTCCGCGGCGCGTTCCCCCGCGACCTGCGGAATTGGAGCCAGAGGTTGCCGAAGGGAATGAAGGCGAGAATGGCACCCCGTGCATGACCGAACGCATCGCGCGACCGCGCGGCCGCGAGGCGCCCGAGCCCAAAGCCGAAGGCCAGCCAGGCGAGCCACGAGGGCAGGATCAACGTCCAGGCCAGCCCGGCCTCGATCGCCCGCGGCGTCCATATTGCGGGCAGATGGACCAGGGAAACCAGAAACAGGCCGAAGGCCGAGCCGAAGAAATAAGGCGCCCGAGCGATGAAAGCGTTCGGGTTAGGAAAGACCACCGAGGCGATCGCCCCTAGGCCCATCAGAATGATGTAGGTACCAACAAGCTGCGTTGGCCCTTGAATGACATAGTTCGTCGCGAAGTCTTCCAGCACCAGTATTCCCCAACCCCTTGCCGCATCGAAACGATTCCGACCCCTCCGCCCTGCCTTAGGGCAAGGGTGAACCAGAATGCGGCAGCAGCCCACGGTAGCAATCTATGAGAGGGGGCATCGGATGGGCAATCGCAGTCCTGCGGACCCGCCGAAAAAGGATCGCGAATGCGGCTACGCGCCAGCCTCCCTCAAAACCTGTTGCGGCGCGATCCTCTGGTCCTGATCGCTCCCATGCGACCCGGCAGCCCACCGGATACGTTTGTTCGCACCATTTGCGTGTACCGCCCCCTTGAGCCGCGGGTGTTCACCACCGGCCATGGCAATCCAGGCGAGGGCCATCAGCGAGACCAGCAAGATCCGGCACGATTTCCGAAAAATGATCATTTACAATGGACTGGTCTGGATGACTGCGTAGCTGACATCGTTCGGCAGCAGTCATTTGCAAGGCAGCATTACCTCCCGGCGCTTCGTCGCCGTCGTCTCGCGAACTAAAAATACAAACGTTAAGGTTGAAATAATCTTCCCGGTGTTTCTAGTTGTCTCCTATGAGCGGGGTGGCGCAATCTGCCGTCCGGACACCTCTGGGGGATTTGAATCATGGCTCTCGTCGATGCGCCGCCCGTCGCCGCGGACGATCTTTCGCGCGCGTCCTTTACCGGCAGCGCCTCGGAATATTTCGGCATCTGGATCGTCAACATCCTGCTGACCATTCTCACGCTCGGCATCTACTCGGCCTGGGCCAAGGTGCGTCGCAAGCGCTACTTCCACGGCAACACCATGCTGCTTGGCCGGACGTTCGAATACCATGCCCGGGGCGGCCAGATCCTCGTCGGCCGGCTGATCGTCGTCGGCGTGCTCGTCGTTCTCAGCGTTCTCAGCCACATTCACCCGGCTTTCGGCCTGGTGACGTGGCTGGTCTACATGGTCGGGCTACCCTGGCTGATCCGCCGCAGCCTGCGCTTCAATGCCCGCGTCACCAGCTATCGCAACGTCCGCTTCGATTTCGTCGGCACCACCGGCGGCGCCTTCGTCGCCGTCACGCTGGGCGGCCTCGTCGCCTTCCTCACGCTCGGCATCCTGGCGCCGCTCGCCAGCCGCTGGCTGTGGCGCTACATCCTCAACAATCTGCGCTATGGCGACCGTGCCTTCAGCGCCGATCCGCGCCTCGGCGCGCTCTACCGAGCCTGGGTGCTGCCCTTCCTGCTGTTCGTTCTCGGCGGCGTCATGGTCGGCGGCGGCGTTGCCGCGATGATAGCCACGCAAACGCATACCTATGACATGCCTTCCGGGGTCGATGTTGCCATCCAGTTCCTACCCTTCCTGTTCCTTCTCTTCCTCGGCTTCATCGGCCTCGTCTATCGCATCGGCGTGCGCAACGTCGTCCTGTCGGCGGCGGTGCTCGATCTCCGTCATCAGCTTCTGAGCGACGTGCCCCGGCTCGGCTACGCCTGGGTCGCCATCTCCAACATCCTCGCCACCATGTTCACCATCGGCCTGATGCGCCCCTGGGCGGCGGTGCGCATGGCGCGCTACACCAACGCGCACACCGGCATCCGTATCCATGGCGACCCCGGCGATGTAATCTCCAATATCGAGGCAAGCGGATCGGCCATTTCCGCCGAATACGTCGACATGGAAGGCTTCGACTTTGGCTTCTGACGCGCCGATCGCCCTCGGCGAATGGCATCCGCCCGGCTCCAGCCACTCGGTTGTCGCCGGGCTTAAGGCGGACGACGACGGGCTGGCGGTGACGGCCGGCGACGTTGTCCTCTCCAGCGGTGAGACCAATCGTGTGGAGATCAGTCCGCGCGTCGGCTCGATCCCCCGCCGGCTGACCTTCCCCGACGGCTCGGTGTTCGAAACCGGCGACAACGACGGCATCGACGCCTGGCTCCGCCGGCACAAGGGCGCGCGCGCCGGGCTGATCCACGGCCTCGAAGCCTTCCGCCCCCGGCTGATCGTCTTCACGCTGGCCGTGGTGCTGCTCACCGTGGCGATCTTCCGCTATGCCGTGCCTGTATTGGTCGAGGTCGCGGTGTGGGTGACCCCGCCCATGGTGCCGGAGATGATCGGCTCGGGCGCCCTCTCCTCGCTCGACAGCACGCTGCTCGAACCCTCAAAGCTCCCAGATGACCGGAAGGCCACCATATCCCAGGAGTTTCAGAAGCTCGCCGCCGTATCCCAAGGCGGTGCCGGCGCCTATCGGCTGGAGTTCCGCGACGGCGGCCCGATCGGCCCCAACGCCTTCGCCCTGCCGAACGGCAGCCTGATCGTCACCGACGACCTGATCAAGCTGGCCGAAGGCGACAACGTCATGGTGCTCGGCGTGCTCGGCCACGAGATCGGCCATGTCGAGCACCAGCACACCCTCCGGCAGATCTACCGCATGGCTGGCGTCACCGCCCTGATCCTGCTGGTGGCCGGCGACGTCGGCTCCAGCGTCCAGGACATATTGACCCAAGGCAGCGCCATCCTGTCGCTCAGCTACTCGCGCGCCGCCGAGGCGGAAGCCGACCGGCGCTCGGTCGAACTCATGCGCGCCGCCGGCTACGACCCCACCGCCCTCGCCCGCTTCTTTACACGCCTCGAGGCGACCACCGGCAACGACAGTGACACCAGCATGCTCTCCACCCACCCCGGCACGCCGGAACGCCAGCGCGCCGTCATCGACTACGCCAACCAACTGGCGAACCGCGCCGGGAAGTAGCGGTAATGGTGATCGCTCAGGCGGAAGCGTCGATGTTCGGCCTCCCGTTACTTCCCCTGCTTGTCGATGTATTTGCCGACGGCCGGCGCCGCGAGAAGCGCCACCGCCGCCCAGACCAGCGCCCATTTCAGACTCCGGCGCCCGCCCCGCAGCCTTCGCAAAACCATGTCCAACATCGCGCCTCTCCCGCCGCCGCCGCTAGAGCAGTTCCAGCAAAAGTGGGAACCGGTTTTGCGCCCGGAACTGCGTCTGAACAATGAGATAGAGCTTTTCCGGTAAACCTGATTTCACCGAATAAGCTCCAGGCCATCGCGGCGTTCCAGGGGACATTGGTTTGGGCGTCGTCAGGTTCCCCTCAACCAACGTCGAGGGTGGATTTCGGCACCATCACTGGTTACACATATCCCACCCCACACGCCCCGCCAGCCCTAGGGTATGACATGCGAGAATTTGCCGCCGCCGCTATGTTCCTCTGCCTTGCCATCCTGCCGGCCGCCGCCAGCTGGGATCACCCGGACCCGTCGAGCCAGTTTCCCGGCTGGTTGTTCCAGATGAATGATGATGATGGGACATTTCGCTACACCTGCGCCGCGCCTCGGATCTGCGGCGAGGGCTCGATCGTCAGCTACCGCCTGCACGCCGCACCGGCGCCCACCGAGGCCGAGATCCGCTCAGCGCAAAAGGAGCCGCGCCTGCCGATCACCTGCCGGCGCATCGGCAACAAAGAGTCCTGCGAATATCCGAACGCCATCGACAGCAACGGTCGCCCTACCCACTGGCGGCCGGCCTCGAACCAGGGCTCGAAGGCCGATATGTTTCACAGCGGCTACCTGTACAAGCGCCTGCCGGACGGCGGGCATTTTCTCTTCACCATCTCCAGCTCGGCCCTGACCGACAAGCAGGCCCGCAAAAACTACGACATGATCAGGTCATCGCTGACCGACGCCAGTCACTAGCCGGCGCCGCAACCGTCACCACGCAGCCAGAAATCCGCGCGACGGCCCGCAATCTCCAGCCATCAGCGTAAGCTTCACCCGCTCGCGCGCGCCCTGGCCCGCTTCTTTGCGCGCCTGGAGGCGACCACCGGCAACCACGGCAACACCGGCATGCTTTCCACCCACTCCGGCACGCCAGCACGCCGTGATCGACTACGCCAGCGACCTGGCGAACCGCGCGGGAAAATAGGCCTGTAGCGGCGAGGCGCAACGCATCGCTCGTTCGCGGGAACCTTCACGATCCCCAAGCAGTTCTGGGCTTATCGCGACCATTTCGAGGAGCCAACCCTAATGACCGATACCCACGCCAGCACGGCAGACCGCGTTTCAGCCAACACCGACGAAGAGATCAACCGCCGCATCCGCCAGGAAACCGAGCGGCGCCTCGCCTATTACGAGCTCCACCCCGAGGAAATTCCGGCGCGATTGGCCGAGCTGGACGACGAATGGGATGTGGAGCGCGCCCTTCAGGCCAATGCCGCCGCTCTCGGCTTCACCGGCTTGGTGCTCGGCTCCACCATCGGCCGCCGCTGGTTCGCCCTGCCCGCTCTGGCCTCCGCCTTCCTGTTCCAGCATGCCGTGCAAGGCTGGTGCCCGCCGCTCACCATTCTCCGCCGCATGGGGTTCCGCACCGCCAAGGAGATCGATCTGGAACGCTATGCGCTGAAAGCGTTGCGCGGCGACTTCGAACCGATCGCCGTGGCAAGCAATAAACTCGCCGCCATCTGGAAAGCCGTCCGCCCGTCACGGTCCTGATGACGAAATGGGTTTACAAAGGTTCGCCGGCCGTCGCCAGGACGGAAGCCAACGAACTGGCAAGCGTGCGGGAAAAATGAGCCCCTAAGGCCATGCCTATCCATCATGCCGCCACCGGCGGCTACAGGGCGACGGAATCCAGTAACGTCCTTGCCGCTTGCCGCACTTCAGCAGAGGGATCCTCAAGGTAGAAAGCGACAAGAGGAACTTCTTGGGGCGTTGCTATTCCGTCCAGTTCGTCCAGCGCGTTCTCTCGGACGATAGGATCACCGTCGCGCAAATGCTCAACCAGTATTGGCAACGAGCAAGCTCCGAGTCTTGCCCTGGCAAACCTCAGAGCTGCTCCGCGCACATAGGCTGATGGATGGCGAAGGGTCGGCTCTATTTTTGGCCAATCGACCGAACCGATACGTTTGAGAGCATCAATCGCAGCCGCGACCACGAACGGATCAGAATCTCCGACATACCTGAAGACGAGGTCGCTGGTCCCATTGTCAGGCGATACTGCCATTCCAAGGCCGCAAATTGCCGCGCGGAGCCTTTTTCCTGACAGGCTTTGGAGTTCCCCCTCGAACCGCTGGCGATCCGCTTTTGCCAGATTGTAGGCTAGGACATCGTAAAAGTCGTCATCGTCGGCGACCTCACAAAGGAATAGCCCCCACAGCTCTTCAAAGGTCTTGCCAAAAATATTGATCGTATCGAGCATTGAAGATGAGTTCCCCGCAGAATCGTCTGCCCTTTGATCTTGCGAACCACTTCTAGCGCGAAGGTAACGACAGCGAGCAGGGCGGCGCGATCCACGCGCTCGCCTCGCCCAGCACCTCGCCAACCAGCCGCGCCACATACTCCGCCCCCGCTCCCTCGCGGCTGAACAGGATGCGGTAGATCACCGGCGCGATCACCCGGTCCATCAGCACCGCCGTGTCGGGTGGGCTGTCGCCCTGGGCGAGCGCCCTGTTGCGGATGATGTCGAGCTGTTGGCCGGTATAGGCCGAACAGGTGCAGGCGTTGTCCGCCCGGTCGGCCGAGAGCACGTCGCGCATCATGGCGCGGCCGGGGTCGGAGGCCATCTCCTCGGCATATTGCTCGAGCCATCCCCTGAGGTCGGCGCGCCAGTCGCCGGTATCCTCCGGCTCGGCATCGGGGCGCAACCGCTTGACGGCCACCTCGGACAGCAGCTCGGCCAACGTGCCCCAGCGCCGATAGATGGTCGACGGTGTCACGCCGGCCCGCGTGGCGATGGCCGGCACGGTCAGCTCCTCGCCCTCCTGCTTCAGTTCGTCCACCGCCTTGAAAATCGCGGCCTGAATGCGGGCGGCGCGGCCACCGGGGCGCGGCAAAGTCCGCGGCGGCGCCTGAGGTCCCCCAGTCATATCGGGTGGTTTTTGATCCATTTTCTCCAGACGTTCCCGATCAGTCACATTCCCGCGAGACTAAAAGCTAATTATTTGCTTTTAGTCTCGCCTCACTCTATAAACGCTAACTCTTCGCTTTTACCATAAGGACCAGACCATGACCATCCGCCCAGATACCAAGGCCGCCGACCCCGGCAAGCGCTCGGGGCTGGCGCTGCATGCGGTCACCCTCATCGCCTTTCTCGCCGCTTCCAGCGCGCCGACGCCGCTTTATCCGCTCTATCAGGCGGTCTGGGGCTTCTCGCCCTTCATGATCACCGTGATCTTCGCCGTCTACGCGGCGGCCCTGCTGATGACGCTGCTGTTCTTCGGCTCGCTGTCCAACCATTGGGGGCGGCGGCCGGTGATCCTCACGGCGCTGGCCGTCGAGCTGTTGGCCATGGCGCTTTTCGCTCTGGCGCAGGATGGCGGCTGGCTGCTCGCCGCCCGCCTCGTCCAGGGCTTTGCCACGGCGCTGGCCACCACCGCGCTCGCCGCCGCCCTGCTTGATCTCGACCACAAGGCTGGCGCCACCATCAATTCCATCGCGCCGATGATCGGCATGGGCGTCGGCGCCCTGGGCTCCGGCCTGTTGGCACAAGTCGCTCCCGCCCCCTTGCGCTTTGTCTACGGGCTGCTGATCGTCGTCTTCCTCATCCAGGTGCTGCGTAGCGCGCTGTCGAAGGAAACAGCGGCCACGCTCTCGGCCAAAAAATGGTCGCCGCGCCCACGCATCGAGGTGCCACAGGCCGCCCGCCAGGCCTTCCTACGCGTCGCCCCGCTCAACATCGCCACCTGGGCGCTCGGCGGCTTCTTCCTGTCGCTGATGCCGTCGCTGATCCGCGAGATGTCCGGCGGCGCTGCCACCTGGCTCGGCGGCGGCGCGGTGGCCGCCCTCACCTTTTCCGGCACCGCCGCCATTCTCGTTTACCGCAACAAGTCGGCCAGCGCCGGCCTTGCCACCGGCGGCCTGACCATCTCTCTCGGCACGGCGGTGATCCTCGGCGGCGCCTATCTCGGCAGTCCCGCCGTGCTGATGGCCGGTGCCGTCCTCTCCGGCATCGGCTTCGGCGCCGGCTTCCTGGGCGCCACCCGCAGCATCGTCGCCCACGTCACGCCGCAGGAGCGCGCCGGCCTGATGTCGGCCTTCTACTTCGAAAGCTACCTCGCCAACGCCCTGCCCGCCATGATCGCCGGCTACGCCGCCCGCCACATCGGCCTTCTGGAAACCGCCACGGCCTTCGGCGCCTTCATCATCGCGCTGGCGCTGCTGTCCCTCGCCCTACCCCTCCCCACCTGCCCGCAAAAAGTCGCTGAACAGGGGGCGTGAAAGAAGAGCGAGACACCCGATACCGGCGCCTCGCCTTCTTCGGCCTGAGATCCTCTGCCTTCGCAGAGGAGGACAACCTATCTATATGTTACGATTATATAAAACTGTCATCCTCTGCGCAGGCAGAGGATCTCAGGAAGGTAGAGCGACCGGCGATTATCGGGCGCCCCTAATCCAACGCGAGGCAGGGAGACCGCTTGGAGATTCGCTCCGGGGAGTCGGCTGGCGAGACTTTCGAGGCCCGTGAGCACCGGAAGCGCAGAAAGTCTCGTTAGACGGCCGCCGGAGTAGAATTTTAGCGCAGTCTCACAAGAACGCCGCCGCAACCGACACCACCAGCACCGCCGCGAACGTCAGGTTCACCGCCCTCCCCACCCTCGGGTTAGTCACGATGCGGCCGAGCAGAGATCCGGCGGCGAGCCAGGCGACGTTGACCGCGACGACCAGCGCCAGGAACAGCGCGCCCTTCAAAAGCTCGTCGGCCACCGGTTGGCCCGGCATCAGCGTGTAGCGCGACACCACCGCCGCCACCGACACATAGGCCTTGGGGTTGGTGAGCGACAGCGTCACCCCCGCCGAAAGGCCGGGCGCGCGGCCGGGCACCGCCGTCGCCCCCAGCGGCGGCGCCGTGGCGATCTTGAAGGCGAGGTAGATCAGATAAAGGCTGGCGGCCACCGTCACCACCGGGCCGACGCCGGGATAGGACAGCATCACCGCCCACAGGCCGGAGCCGACCAGCGCCACCACCACGACCATGCCGAGATCCAGCCCGATCATGTAGGGCACGCCCCGGCGCGTGCCGAAGGCGGCGCCGATCGCCGTGAGACTCAGCGTGTTGGGTCCGGGGCTGGCGACCAGGGCAAGCGAGGTCATGAGAAACAGCGGCGCGGCGTTCATGGGGCCTCCAGTCGCTCGGAAACCCAAGGTTTGATTGAACGGCCGCCGCCGTCAATGCCCAAAGACCGAGACGTCCTCGACGAAGGGCCCATCCGGCGGCCGGACCGGACGCAAAGACCGCCGGCCGCCGGCGTTTTGATCGCCCGCGACACCCGCCCAGCACGCCACCACGAACCCTGCGCGCATCGGAGCGGTTGCGCACAATTAACGATAAGACGGGGTATTTTGTAAAATTTTTGGATTAAGAGGCGTCACTTAAGATTGACATCGCACATATATTGCGCCAATTTTGCAGAAAATAAGGCTTTGCCCGGGTTTCGAGGAATCGCGAGTGGGGCTGTTATTTCAGGAGGAAGGGCGGGCTGCCCTGTCGCCGCACCCGGGTTGGAGCGTTGGTCAGGGCGGAGCTGACTACGCAACAGGTGCGCCCAGACAAAAGAGCAGCTCGTCTCAAGAGAAAAGCAGAGGGAGGATTTGATGAATGCGACTGCGTTGCCACAGGGGAGCGCCGAGATAAGGCAGCCTCTCCTGGAGATGGCGGGCATTTCCAAGACCTTCCCCGGCGTGAAGGCCCTGTCGGAGGTCAAGCTCACCGTCTACCCCGGCGAAGTGCACGCCTTGATGGGCGAGAACGGCGCCGGCAAATCGACGCTGATGAAGATCCTCTCCGGCGCCTATCGCGCCGATCCCGGCGGCGAGATCCGCATCGACGGCCAGCTCGCTCACATCGACGGCCCGCTCAGCGCCAAGATGCTCGGCATCGCCGTCATCTATCAGGAGCTCAGCCTGTCGCCCAACCTGACGGTGGCCGAGAACATCTATCTCGGCCGAGAACTGTCGACCGGTGGGCGGGTCGACCGGTTGCGCATGCGCGCCGAATGTCAGGGCGTGCTCGACCGGCTCGGCGCCACCTTCGGGGCGGCGACCGTGGTGTCGACGCTGTCGATCGCCGAACGGCAGATGGTGGAAATCGCCCGCGCCATCCACGCCAATGCCCGCATCCTGGTGATGGACGAGCCGACGACGGCCTTGTCGTCGCGCGAAACCGACAAGCTGTTCGCGCTCATCCGCACGCTGCGGGCCGACGGCCTTGCCATCATCTACATCTCGCACCGCATGGCCGAGGTCTACGAGCTGGCCGATCACTGTTCGGTACTGCGCGACGGCAGCTATGTCGGCACGCTGATGCGTGACGAGCTCAAGGCCGAGACGCTCGTCAAGATGATGGTCGGCCGCGACCTTTCCAAGTTCTACAAGAAGGACCACGACGCCAAGAACAGCCACGGCGAGGTCATCCTCAAGGTGCGCGACATGAGCGACGGCGGGCGGCGCGTCAACGCCTGCTCCTTCGATCTCCACCGGGGCGAAGTGCTGGCGCTGGCCGGCCTCGTCGGCTCCGGCCGCACCGAACTCGCCCGCCTGGTCTACGGCGCCGACCCGCACGCGACCGGCAGCGTCGAACTCGACGGCAAGCCGCTCGACATCGTCAGGCCGATCCAGGCGGTCAACGCCGGCATCGTCTATCTCACCGAGGACCGCAAGGGACAGGGCCTGTTCCTGGACATGACGGTGCAGGAAAACATCAACCTGCAGGTCGTCGGCCGCGACGCCGGCAAGGGCGGCCTGCTCGACCTCAAGAAGGCCAGGCAGAGAGCGGTCGAGGCGATCAAGGCGCTGTCGATCCGCGTGGCCGGCCCGATCGTCGAAGTCGGCTCGCTCTCCGGCGGCAACCAGCAGAAAGTGCTGCTGTCGCGCCTCTTGGAAACGCGGCCGCGCGTGCTGATCCTCGACGAGCCGACGCGCGGCGTCGACATTGGCGCCAAGTCCGAGATCTACCGCATCATCGACGATCTGGTGAAGGCCGGCGTCGGCGTCCTGGTCATCTCCTCGGAGATGCCGGAGGTGGTCGGCATCGCCGACCGCGTGCTGGTGATGCGCGAGGGCGACATCGTCGGCGAGGTCGGCGGTGCCACCGGCACCGAGATCACCCAGGAAAACATCATCGCTCTGGCCGCCGGTCTCGCCCATGCGAGCGCCGCCGCCTGACGCCATAGCCAACGCAATTCCAGCAAAAATGCCCCCGGGTTTGCGTCCGGAATTGCGTCTTAACAAAGAGATAGAGCCTATTCGGCGAACCTGAATTCGCCGGACAGGGTCTAGCAAGCCAAGAGAACCGTCATGTCCCAGGAAACGTCGGTCGCCATGTTCACCAGCGATAAGGCCGCCGCCAATCGCCAGTTCCGCATCCAGCAGATCATCCGCACCGTCGGCATGCTGCCGATCCTGATCCTGCTCGGCATCGGCTTCCAGCTGATGTCCGGCCGCTTCATCTCGCCGCAGAATCTGTCCATCGTCATGCAGCAGGCGTCGATCAATACCGTGCTCGCCTGCGGCATGACGGCGGTGATCCTCACCGGCGGCATCGACCTGTCCGTCGGCTCCATCCTCGCCGCCTCGGCCATGGCGGCGGTGATCGGCTCGCTGATCCCCGACATGGGCATGATCGGCATTCCCCTGGCGCTGTTCGCCGGCCTCATTTTCGGCCTGATCAACGGTTCCCTGGTCGCCTTCATCGGCCTGCCGCCGTTCATCTCGACGCTTGGCTCGCTGACCGCCGTGCGCGGCGTCGCCCGCCTGCTCGGCGCCGACACCACCGTGTTCAACTCGCAACTGTCGTTCGCCTTCATCGGCAACGGCCACATCCTGGGCATTCCCTGGCTGGTGGTGATCGCCTTCCTGTCGGTCATCGTCACCTGGGTCATCCTGCGACGCACCGTGCTCGGCGTGCACATCTACGCCACCGGCGGCAACGAGAACGCCGCTCGCCTGTCCGGCATCAAGGTTTGGGCGGTGCTGCTGTTCGTCTATGGCTTCTCGGGGCTGATGGCCGGCCTTGGCGGCGTGATGAGCGCGGCCCGTCTGTTCGCGGCCAACGGCACCCAGCTCGGCCAGTCCTACGAGCTCGACGCCATCGCCGCCGTCATCCTGGGCGGCACCTCGTTCACCGGCGGCGTCGGCTCCATCTGGGGCACGCTGATCGGCGCGCTGATCATCGCCGTGCTGTCCAATGGCTTGGTGCTCATCGGTGTCAGCGACATCTGGCAGTACATCATCAAGGGCCTCGTCATCATCATCGCGGTGGCGCTCGACCGCCTCAGGAGCAAAGGCGGCGCCCGTACCTGAAGACCGAGAACTTTGCGGGCGAGCCTTGCCGCCCGTGACGCCCCCAAATCCCACTCGTCTTCATCAAGTTCACGAACATGACGCCGCCGCCAGTCCCGCGACGAACGGTGAGTCACGTTCTGAAGAAAGCCGTCGCGGAGAGGAATCGCGCCGGAAAATCCGCCGTCCACCCGGAAAAACCGGGCGCCCGGCTTCCTTATGGAGGAGTATGACCATGTTGCTTCGTTCTATGCTTTTCGCCTCTGTCGCTCTCGCCCTCGTCGGTACGGCCAGCGCCAAGGATCTCACCAAGATCGGCATCTCCATCGGCTCGATGGGCAATCCGTTCTACGTCGCGCTGGCCAATGGCGCGGCTGCCAAGGCCAAAGAGATCAATCCCAACGTCGAAGTTACCGCCCTCGGCTATGATTACGACCTCAACAAGCAGTTCACCCAGATCGACAACTTCATCGCCGCCGGCGTCGACCTGATCCTGTTCACCCCGGCCGACGCCAAGGCCGTGGCCCCGGCCGTCGCCCGCGCCCAGGCCGCCGGCATCCCGATGGTCGCCGTCGACACCGCCGGCGAGGGCGCCGATGCCACGGTGACCACCGACAACGTCCAGGCCGGCGAGATCGCCTGCCAGTACATCGTCGACAAGCTCGCCGGTAAGGGCGACGTCATCATCCAGAACAGCAACCAGGTCTCGGCCGTCGTCGATCGCGTCAACGGCTGCAAGAAGGTGTTCGCAGCCAACCCCGGCATCAAGGTTCTGTCCGACGATCAGAATGCCCTCGGCTCGCGCGATGGCGGCCTGACCGTCATGCAGTCGATGCTGACGCGCTTTGAAAAGATCGACGCCGTGTTCGCCATCAACGACCCGCAGGCGATCGGCTCCAACCTCGCCGCCAAGCAGGCCGGCCGCGACAACATCATCTTCACCTCGGTTGATGGCGCCCCGGATATCGAAGCCGTCCTGAAGGACCCGGAAAGCCCGATGGTCCAGGCCTCGGCCAGCCAGGACCCCTATGCCATGGCCCAGCTGGCCATCGAGATCGGCGTCGACCTGATCAACGGCAAGGCGCCGGCCCAGAAGCTGACGCTGCTGCCCTCCAAGCTGATCACCCGCGACAACGTCGCCGACTACAAGGGCTGGAACGCGACCCGCTGAGCGCACTCCCCGCCAACAGCGTAGCCAATCCAGACCGACGCCCGGGACTTCATGTCCCGGGCGTTGCTCGTTGGGAGGTGCGAGGGGAAAGCGATGCGAGGATAGAAAAGATGATGCCCCGGCTTCTCATTCCGCTCACATATCGTGTCCCTTGTCCCAGGACGGAGGACACTTCATCGCAAACCGGATGTCTAGAGCCACTCCAGCAAAAGTGGAAACCGGTTTTGCGTCCGGAATTGCGCCTCAAACAACCAGATTGAGCGGTTTTTCGGCCCACAGCGCGATGCTCCGTATCCTCGAGGCAACGCACGTCAGGACGCTGTCCGTAAGTTCAGCTGGCAGCGTGTGGGGCAGACTGCTCACCATTGATGTAGCAGCCTTCTCGCCATTGTTCAGAAGCTGTTCGAGCTCGCCAATGAGCTTGGTTTTGTCAAAGGCGCATCGATCCGCGGTTTGCAGAAAGTGGCGTGGCGTGATGTCGTTGATCTTGTAATGGTTGTTCTTTCCCACCGACATCGCCAGCTTGAACTTGTTGATGCCGACCTGATGCGCGTCGACACTCGGCTGCGCTGTGAGCACGTCATAGAGCGGTGTAAGTTTGAAGCGCGTTCCGGGCATCAGGAAGACGCTGAAATTCTTGGCATGGCCATCCGTTGCACCGATAAGCCAGAAGATGAGCTGCGCCTTCAAATAGGCAAGCTGGTCATCTTCCGGATTATCGGCGCCTTTAAGCAGTTGCATGATGGCCTGATTGTCGGGCCCGCCGTCGGATTGGTATTTGCGGTTGGGTGGCACTGACAGAGCCTGGCACATATCCTCTTGCGGACGGCGCAGCAGGCGGCCATCGCGAGCCCGGATGCGATCGAACCGCTCGACGGCAAGAGCTTTGTTACCAGCGAAGTCCACGATGTCGACATCGGCCACATCGAGTCCGAAAGCCTTGCAGAGCTTCATGCAGAGATATTCGTTCTCGACGCTGTTGCTCAGGTCAATACCGCTAGGGATCTGACCGATCCGTGGCTTTATGATGTGCGTGGTCGGTGTCGTGCCAACCGGGATTTGCCATTTGCCGTCGTGGTAGAGCAGCGCCGTTTTTTCCTGCGCTCCGGCAATCGAAATCCGGAAGCCCTCATTCTCATCCATTCCGAGCGGCGCCGATTTCAGGTCGGCGATCTTCTTGGCGATATCCTCATCGCTGATTGGGCGCCCTTCGATGGCACCGACTTTTCCAACGTCGGCATTGTCCGGCAAGAACTGCAGCGCACCGACGCAATCGGCGCCGATCTTGCTGAGCAGGCTGTAGGCATCCGTACCGCTCGCCTGCACCTTTGCGGCGACGCGATCACGAATGATCTTGTTGTCGGGCAGCAAGTTCTCGAAGACGGCGAGCACCGGCTCGCCGATATAGCGATCCTCGCGCAACGGAAGCGAGAGTGACACCGGGATGGCGTTGTCCCATTCGAGCCATTCCGTCGCATACCGAAAGTCTATGGCGCCGCTGGAAGCGCGAGTCAGCAGGCCGACATCTCTGCCGTTGAGCAACACTCTCAGAGGGGGATTTTTCCTCGTGCGCGCCATCTAGAGCCACTCCAGCAAAAGTGGGAACCGGCTTTGCGTCCGGAGTTGCGTAAAAACAATGGGATAGAGCATGTTGGCGAACCAGAGTTCGCCGGACATAATCTAGAAAAGGTCCTCAATGTCACGTGACGATGTCGAGCGATCCTGGATCACCAATTCGAGGTTCAGTGCGGCCAGAACATCGGTCAACGTTTTGAGCTGAGCGCCGCCCTCGCCGCCTTCCAGCTGCGAGATCGTTGCTTGCCGCAGCTTGGTTTTCTCACCGAGCTGAGCCTGTGTCAGGCCTTTTAGTTTGCGCCGACGCCTGATGGCTGCGCCTATATGGGGCGGTGTACGGACAATGTCGCTCATGCAAGCCTCTCCTCGCATGAATATACGCCTTCGCGTATATATCTTCAATATACGGCCGAGCGCATATTTAGAAAGAATACGCTACAGCGTATAAAATCGAATTATACGCTATAGCGCATAATCAGGACAAGGCACTGCGGATGCAAGATCGCCCCGCGCCATTCACCGCGCCACGTGGACCCTGTCGCGGGTGCGGTCTTCGCCGCCGATCAGTTGCTCTTCGAACACCAGATGCGCGGCACCCAGGATTCCCGCGCGATCGCCGCTGCGCGCCATGACGATTTCCAGGCTCTGCGTGGCCAGCGGCAGGCAGCGCTGATTGACCAGTTCGCGAATGCCGGCGAGCAGGTGTTCGCCGGCTTCCGCCAGGGTACCGCCGACCACGATCAGGTTCGGATTGAGGACGCTGACCACATTGGCCGCCACCTCGCCGAACCCTCTGCCGGCGGCGCGGATCAGCTGGATCGCTTCGGGAACGTTACGTTTGACGATGCTGATAACGTCCCGCGCGTTGCGGGCCTCGATCCCCAGGGCGCGCAGATCGCGGGCGATGGCCCAGCCGGCGGAATAGGCTTCCAGGCACCCCAGCTTGCCGCAACGGCACAGCGGCGGATTGGGAAGGTCGAGCTGAATGTGGCCGATGTCGGCCGCCGCCCCTCGCCCGCCGCGATAAACCTCGCCGCGCGTGATGAAGCCACCGCCGATGCCGGTGCCGGCCTTGAGGAAGAAGAAATAGTCCTCGTCCGGCCAGTAGGTCTTGTATTCCGCCAAGGCCATCAGGTTGACGTCGTTATCGGCAAACACCTTGATCTGATAGCGATCCCAGAACCAGCCGCGAATATCGAGATCGTCCCACCGGTGCATCACCGAGGGACCGAACACGCGCGCATTCGTGTAGTCGATGCGCGAGGGAAGGCTCATCCCGATGCCGATGACATCGCCGATCGGTCGGCCGATCCGTGGCAGCAGACGTTCGGCGCAGGCGGCGATCTGCTCGAGAATGGATAACGGGTCGCCCTCGAGATCGGTTGGAAACACCTCTTCGACCAAGACTTTCGGCGTCAGGTCGGTCAAGGCCACCCGCGTCTGGCTTTCGCCGACATCGACCGCGATGATCAGCGCGAAATCCTCGTTCAGGCTGAGCAGCTTGGAAGGCCGTCCTCCCGTTGGCAGCACCTTCTCGGTCTCGCGAACCAGATTGGCGCTGAACAGCATGCCGAGCCGCGGAGCGACGGTGGTGCGCGAACTGCCGGACAGCTTTTCCAGCTCCGAGCGCGAAACGGCGCCGTTTTTGGCGATCAGCGACAACAGATCCCGGCTTTCCACCGGCAGATGGGTACCACTTGTATCAGTGATAATGTCCCTCGCACTCACCACGGCGTTTCCCTTTTCCAAAATGCTCTAGGCGCCTCTCGTCCCGTCCAGGAAACCGCCGGACCGACCGCATGCACCGGCCGGTTGCGCACCATAGCCGATCGCCTCCATCCGGTAAACGAACGAGCCCGAGGCCATTCTGCAACGGCGTGAATTTCAACGGAAACCACCGCCATTCCGTCCACCTACGCTCAATATACGACGATAAGCGTATTTTTTAGGCCTTTCGGTTATTTATTTTGACTTTTTTCGTACATAACTATAGCGTGTTCAGGCAATTTTCGGTCATTATAAAATTGACCAAGGGAACGCGAGGAGAGTCCACGATGCTGTCACCATTTCCGTCATCCACCGCGCTGGCCGATGCGATTCGCATCCTGACCATCGATGCGGTGCAAGCCGCCGGTTGCGGCCATCCGGGCGCCCCCATGGGCATGGCGGAAATGGGCGTTGCGCTGTGGACCCGTCACCTCAGCCACAACCCGGCCGACCCGAAATGGGTCAACCGCGACCGCTTCGCCCTGTCCAACGGGCATGCGTCGATGCTGATCTATTCCATGCTGCATCTGACCGGTTATGACGTATCGCTGGACGACATCAAAAACTTCCGCAAGCTCGGCGGCCGCCTGCCCGGCCATCCGGAATACGGCCACACCCCCGGCGTCGAGACCACCACCGGCCCGATCGGCCAGGGTCTGGCCAACGCCGTCGGCTTCGCGCTGGCCGAAAAGCTGTTGGGCATCGAGTTCAACCAGCCCGGCTTCCCCATCGTCGACCACTACACCTACGCCTTCGTCGGCGACGGTTGCCTGATGGAAGGCATTTCGCACGAGGCCTGCTCGCTGGCCGGCACCTGGAAGCTCGGAAAGCTGATCGCCTTCTGGGACGACAACGGTATCTCCATCGACGGCCGTGTGGCCGACTGGTTCAGCGACAACACGCCCAAGCGCTTCGAAGCCTATGGCTGGCATGTGATTTCCGGCGTCGACGGCCATGACGTCGAGGCGCTGGACAAGGCGATTCAACAGGCCAAGGCCGAGACCGACAGGCCGACGCTGATCTGCTGCCGCACGATCATCGGCAAGGGCTCGCCCAACCGCCAGGACACCCCAGGCGTTCACGGCAACCCGCTGGGCGACGCCGAAATCGCCGCAACCCGCGCCGCGCTCGGCATCACCTCCGGTCCGTTCGAAATCGCCGCCGACGTCCGCGCGGCGTGGAACGCCCGGGATGTCGGCGCACAGCGGCAGCAAAAGTGGCAGGCGCTGTTCGAAGGCTACCGCGCCGCCTTCCCGGCCAAGGCCGCCGAGTTCGAGCGCCGCGTCAACGGCCGCCTGCCCAAGAACTTCGCTGCCGAAACCGCCAAGCTCCTGGCGACCATCGACGCCGAGGCCAAGAGCGTCGCCACCCGCCACGGCTCGCAGCGGGCGCTCAATGCCTTGGCACCGCTGATGCCGGAGTTCCTGTCCGGTTCGGCCGACCTGCACGCCTGTACCATGACGGAGTGGGACGGCTGCAAGCATCTGCGCGCCGATGCGCTCGAGGAAGGCGGCAACGTCCTCGACTACGGCATCCGCGAGTTCGGCATGACGGCGATCGTCAACGGGCTGGCGCTGCACGGCGGCTTCCTGCCCATCGCCGCCACCTTCCTGGTGTTCTCCGAATATGCCCGCAACGCCATCCGCATGGCGGCGCTGATGAAGATCAACTCGATCTTCGTGCTCACCCATGATTCCATCGGCATGGGCGAGGACGGCCCGACCCATCAGGCGGTCGAGCAGACGGCAACCCTGCGTCTGGTGCCCAACCTCGACGTCTGGCGGCCCTGCGACTCCGTCGAGACCTTCGTCGCCTGGCAGGCGGCGATCGAGCATCGCGACAGCCCGACCGCCCTGGTGCTGACGCGCCAGCGCGTGCCGCATCAGAGCCGCGACGCCGCCCGGATCGAGGCCATCAAGCGCGGCGGCTACGTGCTGAGCGACTGCGCCGGCACGCCCCAGGCGGTGATCATCGCCACCGGGTCCGAGGTGAGCCTCGCCATGGGCGCGCAGGCCAAGCTCGCCGCCGAGGGCGTTGCCGTCCGCGTCGTCTCGCTGCCCTCGCACTTCATCTTCGAACGCCAGGATGCCGCCTACCGCGACGACGTGCTGCCGCGCGGCATCCCGCGCGTCGCCGTCGAAGCGGGCGTCACCGACTACTGGCGCAAGTATGTCGGCCTTGAGGGTGCCGTCATCGGCCTCGACCGGTTCGGCGAATGCGGCCCGGCGCAAGAGGTCTACGAGTTCTTCGGCATCACCACCGACAAGGTCGTCGAAGCGGTGAAGGGTCTCGTGTGAGGATCCCCTGAAAATAGTCGCCGACCGGGCCGAAATGTCCGGTCGGCGAGCGGTCTCGATCACGTTTGCTTGCCCTCTGGGAACCTTCGCCTTCGGCTATTGGTTGGGCAGTCACAGGTAGGCCTAAAGGCCTCCAACGTGAAAGGTGATCGGGCATGTCGGACCTTCCGAGAACTCCCGTGGAAACGCTCCACAACATCGCAACGCTCAGCGAGCAGATGGCCCAGCAGGCCCGGCACGGCGGCCTGCCCTTCATCGCCTACCTGCTCACCATGGCCAGCCAGGAAGCGCATGCCGAGCTGAAGAAGCAGGGCTTCCCCATCCTCCCAGACCGGGCCGCTAGCGGGTCGGATTTGGCGTTTGAATCCCAGCAGACATAAGGTCGAGATCAGCAGCCGGTTCGCAAGAGCTTGGCAATTGCCGGGGCAAGGTGAGCTTGTTCGCCCGCCATCTCGACCGAGATGTATTACCCCCCACTAAATATCTACAAGACTTTGCGCCTTGGCGTGGACGCCCCCGCCGAGCAGGCTGGTCGCTTTTTTAAAAAAATACTGTCACTAATGCGGATGTTCACGGAAAATATCCGCTGAGAAGATGTACATTGTGCAGTTCGTGTTTTATACCTTTGGGTAACCAACGGAGCGAGAAGCCGTTTTCAGCGACAAGCCTTAGTGGCTCGAAGTAAAGTGATAATGTTTTTGCGTTATCACGAGCAATTAGAGCCGACATATATTGCGGAAGTTGCATAAGAACCATGTGGTAGATCCTTTCGGATGAAAGCGTTTTCACCGGAAAAACCCATGAAAGTGAAGTAAATATACGTATATATAAATCCGGGACAAATCATAAATTGCTCAGCAAAAGCCCGATAAAACAAGGATTTATATATAAGGCAGCTTCACCCACTGAAGTTGCTATTTTAATCGTCGATGTATTTTTGATTTTACTTATTGCAACATCGATGTTTGCCGTGACCGCCAAATTGAAAGCCACGGCGATCGAAAGACAACTCAAGATACAAACGACGATTGCCGATGTGACGTCCGATGAAATCAACCGTTCGTTCCAGGCCATGGAACTCGTCCTGATCGGCGTGTCGGATTATATAAAATCCCAAGCCATTGAAGACAAAACCGCTCTGTCCGACGCGATGTCGACGGAGCCGGCAAACGATCTGCTCAGGGCGCGCATTTCCGGCCTCACCTTTCTCGATGCCCTGACCGTGATCGATGAAACCGGGCGCGTTCTGGCCACGACGCGCGTCTGGCCGACACCCGATTTCAATTTCGGCGACCGGCAATATTTCAAGATCATGAAGAGCATGCTCGGGGCGCCAACCTATTTGAGCCCGCCCCTCATCGGCCGGATCGCCGGCCGCCCCAATCTGGTGCTGGCCCATCGCTTGACCACCGCGTCGGGCAAATTTCTCGGCGTGATCAACGCCGCGTCGGAACAGGCGTATTTTACCACGGAGCTGTCAAACATCGATCTGGGCGCCGGCAGCGTCATCGCCTTCATCCTCAACAATGGGACGCTGATGGCCCAGTCGCCGTCCCCACCCTCCGGCCAGCCCCCCGAAACAAGGACTCCGCCTGTCTACGATACGGCAGCCCTGTTTGGCCTGCCAACCGCCGGTGGGCTGATCGCCGCTGGCGTTCTTGACGATCAGCAGCGCTACACGGCCGTCCGCCGCCTCGCCAATTTTCCGGCCGCCATCGTCGTCAGCGTCGCCGCCAAAACCGTCAACGATGAAATCCGCCGAACACTTCTTCCCCTGGTGATCGCTTGCCTGGTGGTGTGCGCGGCGATCGTGATCATCACGGTGTTCTGGAGCCGCCAGCTGCGACGAGATCGCCGGCAGTCCATTGTTCAGTACCATCAAGCGCGAACCGATATGATGACCGGCCTCCCCAACAGGCTGTGCTTCGTCGAGTGGATCGAGAGTCTCAACAAGAACAACCCGGTAAAGCCTTTCGTCCTCTATTTTGTCGATCTCGATTACTTCAAGACCATCAACGATACGCTGGGGCACGACGTCGGCGACAAGTTGCTGATGGCCGTCGCCGACAGGCTGGACGAATGCCTGGGCCCTCTGGACAGGGTCGCGCGCCTTGGCGGCGACGAGTTCGCGGTCATTCGCATGGGCGTTTCCGACGAAGGCGATGCTCTACGCTTCGCCGACATCATCGTTTCCGCCGTCAACAGACAATTCGTGATCGAGGGCCACCAGCTCAACATCACCAGTTCCATCGGCATTTCACTCTGTCCGCGCGACGGGCGCGACCTCGTCTCCTTGCTGAAGAACGCCGACCTTGCCCTGTTCAAGGCCAAGACGGACGGTCGTGGCTTGGCGCGCGCCTTCTCGAAAGATCTGGCCAATGTCGCGGACACCCGCCGCAAGTTGCAGATCGATCTCGAAGAAGCCTGGGAGCTTGGCCAGTTCTACCTGGTGTATCAGCCGATCTTCGAAGCAACCGGCCGACGTCTTTCCGGGTTTGAAGCCTTGCTGCGCTGGAAGCATCCCGAACGCGGCGAGGTGCGGCCGGATGTGTTCATTCCCGTTGCCGAGGAAACGGGCCTGATCGTTCGCCTGGGAGCCTGGGTGCTGGAACAGGCATGCAAGGACGCGATGCGCTGGCCCGCGACGCTGTTCGTTTCGATCAACCTTTCGCCGATCCAGTTTCGCGACAGCGTGGTTGAGGCGCAGGTCTATGGCGCCCTTGAGCGCACGGGATTATCCGGGGACCGGCTGGAGCTGGAAATCACCGAGTCGACGCTGATTCATAAGGTCAATGAAGTGCAGTCGGTCCTGCACAAATTCAGAGACTCCCACATCGCCATCGCGCTCGATGACTTCGGCACCGGCTACTCCTCCTTGAGCTATTTGGTCAACTTCCAGATCGACCGCATAAAGATCGACCGTTACTTTGTGGAAGGCGTGGCCGGCAAGCCGTCCAGTCAGGCGATTATCCAGGCCATCCTGGCATTGGCCTCGACCCTCGGTCTTCAATGCACCGCCGAAGGCATAGAGACCGAAGAGCAGGCCGAAATCCTGATCAACGGCGGCTGCAGCCACCTTCAAGGCTACCTGCTCGCCCGCCCCCTGTCGGCCGACCAAGCCCGCCAGATGGCAGAGGAGGCTGGCGAACGGGTGAAGGCCGGCTGAGCCGCGAGCAACCGCCTAACGCGTCTCGCAGATCTTGCCATTCTCGACCGCCAGGACGCGAGGGGGCGAGTCGTCTTGCGAGCGTATGAACATCGCCCACGCCGGCTGATCGTCCGACGTCATGAAGGACGTCACATAGCGTCCGCCGGACAGCGCAACCGACAGCTCCGGCAGATCGTCATTCTCGCGTGAGAAGAGGACCTCAGGCCGAAAGGGGCTCCGAGAGCACTATCGGCCGATCGCCTCATCCTGCCCCAGTCCCTCCGCCGGCACTGAGGAAGGCATTTTTATATTGAAGAAACAGAGGGGATAGCGCGCCGCCCCTCGCCTTGCTCCCGCCCCCATCAAGCTGTCCTCCTCTGCGAAGGCAGAGGATCTCAGGACGAGAAGATGCTGGGGGATGTATCGGGCTCCCAGTGTGCTTTCCGCCCTATATCGACCGATCGTTTCATCCTGCCTGAGGTCCTCTGCCTTCGCAGAGGAGGACAACCTTATATAGAGGAAACAGAGGGATAGCGCGCCGCCCCTCGCCTTGCTCCCGCCCCCTTCAAGCTGTCCTCCTCTGCGAAGGCAGAGGATCTCAGGACGAGAAGATGCTGGGGGATGTATCGGGCTCCCAGTGTGCTTTCCGCCCTATATCGACCGCTTGTTTCATTCTGCCTGAGGTCCTCTGCCTTCGCAGAGGAGGACAACTTTATATAGAGGAAACAGATGGATAGCGCGCCGCCCCTCGCCTTGCTCCCGCCCCCATCAAGCTGTCTTCCTCTGCGCAGGCAGAGGACCTCAGGCAGAATGAAACGATCGGCCGATATAGCGCTCCACTTCCCCTAACACCGGCAACGGCGGCAGCTTGAAGGTGGCCATCAGGTCGTCGATCGGATCACGCTGGGCGCTACCTTCAGCCACGTCAACGACGATCATTCGAAGGCGCGCGCTCGGCGCTCCCCTCTTTTCGTTTGTGGACATTTTCGCCGCCATGAGACGAAGCGTCTCAAAAAACCAGCGCCTGCTCTATGCGCCGCGCCGCTCGGCATGTACGCATTATGGTTGTCATCGGCGCGCGGCCCCGGTGCCCCGACGTTTTCCGGACACCGCTGGCCGCCGCTCCCCGCCATCGCCATCCGGCCGGACCGCCATCTGAACCACCCCATTGAAATAACGATCGGATTGGCCGTGGCCCTCCTTCCTTCCTGTGCACATGCGACCCAGTCTCAAAGCGGCAAGACGAGCGACCGGCCAGAACCGTCCCCACACGCCCTGCGTGAAAGCGACAAAACGTCTCAAAAACTGTTGCTAACCGAAAAAAGTGAGGTATTATGAAGCATAAGAAAACAACGAAAGTCGACACGACGAAAACGTCGGAGGCTTCGCAAGGGGAGGAGGGCGTCATGACCGACGCCACACCAGGGCCGGAGGAATCCGTGTCTCTGATGACTCGTCTGTCGCAGGCGGATCTCAGTTCCGCCGAAAAGCGACTGATCGAGACCCTCTTCTCCTTGGCCGACTACGAACTTGCCACGCTGACCTCAGCGGCGCTGGCGGAACGGGCCGGCGCCTCGAGAGCGACAGTGGACCGGCTAGCCCGCAGATTTGGATATGCGGGTCAAAAGGAAATGAGACACGCTCTCCTCAGGGAGAGCCGCGCCATGCGGGCCGGCGTCGACGAGATCGTGACGCCGTCCCCACAGATCGCGCTCGGGGATGGACCGTTGGAGATCGCCTACAAGGTGTTCAACAACGCGTCCGTCAGAGCGCTGAAGTTTGCCGAATTGCTGGCCCAGACCGACGTGCTGCCGCGCCTCGTCGCAGCGATGCATGGCGCCCGTTCGATCCAGCTGTTCGGTGCCGGCGCCTCGGCGGTGGTGGCCCTCGACATGCACCAGCGGCTGATCCGCCTGGGGTTGAGGATCAACATGGCCCAGGACGCCCACACCCAGATCGCCCAGGCGGCGCTGATGGGGGAAGGCGATCTGGCGGTGGCCATCTCGTTTTCCGGCATGACCCGCACCACGGTGGAAGCGGCGGCGACCGCCCGTTCGCGCGGCGCCAGTGTGGCGGCCATTTTGGCCAAGGCGCAGTCTCCACTCGGCGATATCGCCGACCTCAAGGTTCTGACGCCCCCCGGCGTCGGGTTGTTCGGCACGGACGCGTCGATGACGCGCATCCTTCAGATGATGCTGAACGAAGTGCTCTTCCACTGCTTGGCAGTGAAGGACGTCAGCCTGCTCGAAAACGTCAGACGGATCGACGCAGTGCTCAACAGCGAGAAAATCGGAGCCGGAGATTTCCGTCGCCGGCATTTAGGGAGCGAGAACCGTGACCGACCAGAAGGACATCGAGAAACTTGAGGCGTCGGCCCGACGAATAAGGGCGCATATCCTGACGCAGATCAACGCGGCCGGTTCCGGCCATCCCGGCGGCAGCATGTCATGCGTCGAGATCCTGACCGCCCTGTTTGCCCACCGCGCCGCCGCCGGCGCCACCTGGTTCGGCCGCAACGCCCGTGACCATGTAATCCTGTCCAAGGGCCACGCCGCGCCGGCCCTTTACGCCACCTTCGCCGAAGTGGGCATGATCCCCGAAGCCGAGCTCCTGACGCTGCGTCAGCTTGGCAGCCGCCTGCAAGGCCACCCCGACCGCACCCGTCTGCCGGAAGTGGAAATGTCCACCGGCTCGCTTGGCCAGGGTCTCTCGGTCAGCCTCGGTATCGCTCTGGCCCTCAAGCTGCGCAACGAACCGTTCTATTCCTACGCCGTCCTCGGCGATGGCGAGATCAACTCCGGCCAGATCTGGGAGGCCATCGCCTATGCCGGAACCAACAAGGTCGACCGCCTCGTCGCCATTCTCGACGCCAACGGCATCCAGAACGACGGCCGCATCGAAGAGGTGCTGGAGCTGCGCCCCTACGCACCGAAACTGGAAGCCTTCGGCTGGGCGGTGCGCGAGTTCGATGGCCAGAACATGGCCGAGGTGGTCGACGCCGTCGACTGGGCCTCGTCGGATGCGCCCGGCAACAAGCCGCGCTTCCTGATTGCCCACACCACCAAGGGCGCGGGCGTTTCCTTCATGTCCGATCGGGCCGACTGGCATAGCCACACGATCAGCGACGAACAATTGAAGGCCGGTCTCAAGGAGGTCATGGGCTGATGGCTGCTACCCCAACCAACGCTCCCGAAGGTTTTGTGTCGCTGCGCGACGTCTTCGGCGATGCCATCATGGCGCTCGGCGCCCGCGATCAGCGCATCCTGATGCTGGATGCCGACCTCGCCAGTTCCACCCGGACGATGAAGTTCAAGAAGACCTATCCGGATCGTCACTACAACTTCGGCATCGCCGAGCAGAACATGGTCGGCGCCGCCGCCGGCTTTGCCATCTCCGGCTACATCCCCTTCGTCAACACCTTCGCGTCCTTCCTGACGCGGCGGGCCTGCGACCAGATCGCCGTCTCGGTCGCCTATCCCAAGCTGAACGTCAAATTCTTCGGCTTCCACGGCGGCATCAACCTCGGCGAAGATGGCGCCACGCAGCAGGCGGTGGAAGATCTCGCCATCATGCAGGGCATTCCCGGCATCCGCTGCTACGCCCCGATCGACGGCAACGACCTGGCCCGCGTCATGAACGAGGTGGCCGATGTCGACGGTCCCACCTATGTCCGCCTGTCGCGTTTCCCCTCGCCGCTGGTGACGCCCCCCGTCGCCTCGGAAACCGAGCGCGCCGCCGCCTACCGGGTGCTCACCGAGGGCAAGGATCTCCTGGTGTTCACCACCTCGACGCTGGCCGCCAAGGTGATCGAGGCCGCCCAAGCCCTCAAAGCCGAGGGCATCGGCATCCGCGTTCTCGGCATCACCCGGCTGAAGCCGCTCGGTGACGAGATCGCCACCGAGGTGCGGACATTCGCCGGCAAGTCGATCGCCGTGGTCGAGGAGCATTCCATCCACGGCGGCCTTGCCGATGGCCTGTCCGCGCTACTCGACGGCGCCGGCATCAGCCACCGCATCGAACGGATCGGCGTGCCCGACCGCTTCGGCGAGTCCGGCCCTCCCGACGCCCTGCTCGAAGCCTTTGGCCTTGCCGGCGCGCCGCTCAGAGCAAGGCTGAAGGCAACGGCCAAGGGGTAAGGCGAACAGTTGAAGGGGTGAGGGAGAAGCACCTCCGACTGCCGTTCGACCCTGCGTTGGCATGAAGACGGCGGCCGGCCCGGAGCCGGCCGCTGAAAGAAAGGTTTTCCTATCGCCTGAATGAAGAGATCGGCGCGCGGCCGGAAAATCCGCGCATCCTTGGGAGGAACAAGACCATGAAAAAAGTGCTGCTATTGGGCGCGACGCTTCTGAGCGCCAGTATCCTGTCGAGTGCCGCCTTCGCGGCCGGCAAGGAAGTGACGGTCTGGTCCTGGTTCATCCAGAGCACCATGCAGAAGTCGATCGACGCCTTCGAGAAGGCGCACCCCGACGTCAAGGTGACCTACACCTATTACAACTACTCGCCGGAATACATTACCGCGCTGAAGGCCGCCGCCGCCTCCGACAGCCTGCCGGATGTCATCGGCCTGCAGCCGGGCTCGCTCACCCAGCAGTATCGCGACCATCTGTCGCCGGTCAACGATCTGGCCGCCAAGGAATGGGGCGCCGACTGGTCCGAAAAGGTGTTCCCGGTCAACCGCAAGCAGATGCTGATGGGCAACCCGGCGGGCGACGCCAACTATTACATGATCCCCCAGGAATCCCAGGTTCTCTGCGTCTGGTACAATCGCAAGACCTTCGAAAAGCTCGGCATCGCCGTGCCCAAGACCTATGACGAGTTGAAGGCCGCCGCCAAGAAGCTCAGCGACGAGGGCTATCTGCCGCTGTTCCAGGGCGCCGCCGACGGCTGGCAGAACGAGAACGTCTACCTGATGCTCGCCAACCAGTTCGCGCCCGGCCTCACCGACAAGGCCCAGGCCGGCGAAGCGCCGTGGACCTCGCCCGAACTCGTCTCGGCCATGAAGGCGTGGAAGGGCCTGTTCGACGACGGCATCTTCCAGAAAGGCGCGCTCGGCGCCCACGCCTATCCCACCGGCGCCCAACTGTTCGCCCAGGGCAAGGTCGGCATGATGGCGCTCGGCTCCTGGTGGATGCAGGAGAGCAAGTTCCCGCCGCCGCTGTCGCAATATGTCACGAACATGGACGCCTTCGACTTCTTCTACCTGCCGGCCGTGCCCGGCGCCAAGACGGCCAGCCCGCCGGTCGGCGGCGTCGACATCGGCTATGGCCTGACCAAGAACGGTGCCAAGAACCCGGAAGCGTGGACCTTCCTCGCCTCGCTCACCAACGGCGAGGGCTTGCAGCAGGCCTTGAACGACCTCAACGACCTGCCGGCCTTCGCCGGGCATGAGCCGCAAGGCGACGTGTCCGATCACGTCAAGGATCTCTACAAGCGCTTCATGGAAGATCTGCCGAAGGCCGAAAACCAGCGCTTCGCCATTCCGGCGATCAGCGAGGCCCTCGACAACGCCCTGGCGGCCGTGGCGGCCGGCAGTACCGAGCCCGAAGCGGCGCTGGCCACGGTGCAGGCGGCGACTGACAAGGCGCTCGGTAAGTAACTAGTGGTTCGACTCCGACATTTGCATCCGCTTGATATCGGCCTCGGAGCAAATGTCGGAGTCATAAGAACCACTAGCAAGTTATTGTTTCTAGTGGAGCTTTTGAATTTGACATTTGACCGCGAGCTTTATGTCAGGCGGGACTCAAATGTCAAATTCGCTCCACTAGCCTCCTCCCCGTTCCGGGGCGCTTTCCGAAGGCAGGGCTTTCAAGGCCCGGCCGAGGCAGGCGCCCCGGAAATGGTGAGAGGCGCCCGATGGGCGTTCGCCGGAAATAGTTGCGTTGGGAGAAGTCATGTCCGCCACATCAGAGCAGGCATCGAAGCGCCATCGCCGCTTCGCGGGGCCGGGAACTTATGTATTCCTGCTGCCGGCCGTCGCGCTGTTCGTCGTCTTCATCGCCTATCCCATCGTCTGGGTGATGGGTGAGAGCATCTTCAGTCAGGGCAATGACCGGATCAGCCGCTTCGTCGGCGTCGACACCTACCTGTCCGTGCTGGCCGATCCGGTGTTCTGGGTCGTCGTCCGCAACATGGTGCTCTGGGGTCTGATCACCATCCCCGTGCAGATGATCATCGGCGGCACCATCGCCTATTTCATCGAGCGGCACACCGACGCCTGGCGCGGCTTCTTCCGCACCATGTTCTTCCTGCCGGTCGTCACCTCCGTGTCGGTGATCAGCCTGGTCTGGGTGCAGATCTACGCGCCCTATTACGGCATCGCCCAACATTACCTCAGCTATGTCGGCGTCGAGATGGCCTCCTCGCCGATCGGCGATCCGTCGACGGCCATCTTCGCGCTGATCATCGTCAACATCTGGCAGTGGACCGGCTTTTCCATGCTGATGTATGTCGCCGGCATCGCCAACCTGCCGACCGAGGTGCTCGACGCGGCGCGCGTCGACGGGGCGCACGGCTTCAGGCTCGCCCATGGCGTCATCATCCCCATGCTGGCGCCGGTCACCAAGTCGCTGCTGCTGCTCGGCGTCATCGGCACGCTGCAGACTTTCCCGATCGTCCAGCTGATGACCGGCGGCGGCCCCAACCACGCCTCGGAAGTGTTCGGCACCTATGTGTTCCGCACCTCCTTCGTGCTGGGCGACACCGGACGCGGCGCCGCCATCTCGGTCATCGTGCTCTTGCTGGCGCTGGTCCTGTCGATCATCCAGATCGTCTATCTCGGCGCCAATCTCTCCCCCTCGGCCAACAAGGAGGAGAGAGCCTGATGCGCCGCCACCGCCCCGCCGTCAGCCGCATCGTCATCCATGTCGTCCTGCTCCTGGTGCTCGCCCTGTGGATGGTCCCCGAACTCTACATGCTGTCGATCGGCCTCAGGACGCCCGACCAAGCCTTCGACGCCACACTGTTCGCCTGGCCGCTGACCTTCGACAACTTCATCACCGTCATCCGCGACAACACCCTGACGACCTTCTTCCTCAACAGCCTGATCGTCACGCTGTCGACGGTGGCGCTGGTGGTTGCCATTTCCTCGCTGTTCGCCTTCGCCTGCGCGGTGTTGCGATTGCGCGGCTCGCTGACGCTCTACGCCACGCTGCTCACCACGCTGATGGTGCCGCTGGCCTCCCTGGTGCTGCCGCTCGCCATCCTGCTCAAGACCTTCGGCTGGGTGAACACCTATGCCGGGCTGATCTTCCCCTACGCCGCCCTCGGCGTGCCCTTCGCGGTGGTGGTGCTCAAAGCCTTCATGGAGGACTCGCCCAAGGAACTGTTCGAGGCGGCGCGGGTTGACGGCTGCAACGCCTGGCAGACCTACTGGCACGTCGCCTTGCCGCTGGTCCGGCCGGCGCTGGTGTTCGTCGGCATCTGGCAGTTCATTTCCACCTGGAACGAATTCTTCCTGGCGCTGATCATCCTCACGCGCGACGAAGTGAAGACGCTGACCATCGTGCCCATGCAATATTCCGGTCTCTACATGGCCAACCCCGGCGCCCTGTTCGCCATCCTCACCCTGATCGCCCTGCCGCTGATCCTGCTCTACGTCTTGGTGCAGCGCGCCTTCGTTCGCGGCCTGTTGGCCGGCGCCGTGAAAGGATGACCCGCCAATGACCCAAGCGATCAAGCTGATCGGCATCGACATCGGAACATCCTCGGTCAAGGCGGTGCGCGTCCGGGCCGACGATGGCGTCGCCGTCGAGGCGGCGGTCTCCAAGCCCTACGCCGCCGACGGCGCGCCGACCCGCGACCCTACCCTGTGGACGCGGCTCGCCGAGGAGGCACTCGACGAACTGACGCGCGGCGAAACCATCGCGGCCATCGGCTTCACCGGCCAGATGCATGCCATGGTCGCCGTCGCCGACGACGGTGCGCTGGCCGCCCCGGTGAAGCTCTGGCTCGACATGGACGGCGCGCCCGATCTCGACGCCTTCGTCGCCGCCTACCCCGGCAGCTTCGCCACTGATACCGGCAACATCCCCCTGCCCGACTTCACGCTGGCCAAGTGGCTGTGGGCGAGCCGGCTCGATCCGCGCCTCGCAAAACGCGTCGGCGGTCTTTACTGCGCCAAGGATTACGTCCGCGCCGCGCTCGACCCGTCCGCCCCCTTCGTGGTCGATCGCAACGAAGCCACGGGCATGCAGGTGTTCGACCCCTTCGCCGACCGCTGGCACGAGGGCATCCTCGAAAGGGCCGGCCTGCCCATGGCCGCCTTGCCGAAACTGGTGTCCGCCACCCAGGCGGCCGGCGCCTGGCGCGGCATTCCCATGGTGGTCGGCGTCGGCGATCAGGCCGCCGCCGCCCGGGCGATCGGCGCGCTGGTGCCCGGCGTCGCCTCCCTGTCGCTCGGCACCTCCGGCGTGCTGTCCATTCCGCTGATGAAATCCGCCCTGCCGGCCAGCTGGGATGGCGCCTTCCACCTGTTCCCCACCGGCTTTGACGACAATTACCAGGTGATCGGCACGGTGCCCGCCTTCGGCGCCACGCTGCGCTGGCTGCAAACCCTGTTCGGCCGCTCGATGGCCGAACTCGACGCCGCCGCCGCTGACCGGCCGATCGGCGAAGGACGGGCGCTGTTCGTGCCCTATCTGGCCGGCGCCGGTGCGCCGCACCCCGATCACGCCCTCGCCGCCGCCCTCTCCGGCCTCACCGTCGACACCGATCTCCCGGCGATCGTCCGCGCCGTCTACGACGGCATGGCGCAGGAACTCGCCGCCATCACCGAGGAAGCGGCAGCGATCGGCGCTCCCACCGACGCCATCCTGCTGTCGGGCGGCGCCACCCACCTGCCCGGCCTCGTCGCCACGCTCGCCGCCTTCCTGCCCTCGGAATGCCGGCTGGTCGACGCGGCGGAAGCCAGCGCCGTTGGCGCGGCGCTCGCCGGCCTCGATCACCTGCGACCGGCCAACCGCCTCAGCCTCACCACCACCGCCGTTCCGCGCGGCCAATCGCACGCCCTCCGCGACGACTGGCGCCGCGCCCGGCAAGCCGCGCTCGCCGGCCGCCATGTTCACCAGAAGGGCTGATCACCATGTCCAAGCTTGAGCTTCAGTCCGTCTCCAAGGCGTTCGGCGCCCTCGAAATCATCCCGCCGCTCGACCTTGCCATCGAGCATGGCGAGTTCTGCGCCCTGGTCGGTCCCTCGGGATGCGGCAAATCCACCCTGCTCCGGATCATCGCCGGTCTCGAACCGGCCACCACCGGCAAGGTGCTGGTCGATGGCGAGGACGTCACCGGCGCCGAGCCGCCCGAGCGCGGCGTCGCCATGGTGTTCCAGTCCTACGCCCTCTATCCGCACATGAACGTCTCCGCCAACATCGGCTTCGGGCTGAAGATCGCCCGCAAGACGGCGGGCGAGATCCGGAGCAAGGTTGGCGCCGCCGCCGAGAAGCTGCGGCTCGACGCGCTGCTCACCCGCATGCCGCGCGAACTGTCCGGTGGCCAGCGCCAGCGCGTCGCCATCGGCCGGGCCATCACCCGCGATCCCCGCATCTTCCTGCTCGACGAACCGCTCAGCAATCTCGACGCGGCGCTTCGCGGCGGCATGCGCGTCGAGATCGCCCGCCTGCGCCAGAACCTCGACGCCACCATGGTCTACGTCACCCACGATCAGGTGGAAGCAATGACGCTGGCCGACCGCATCGTGGTGATGAACAAGGGCCGCATCGAGCAGATCGGCGCGCCGATGGATCTCTACCACCACCCCGCCAACCGCTTCGTCGCCGGCTTCATCGGCTCGCCGCCCATGAACTTCTTTGCGGCGGACATCGCCGGCTACACCCAGAAGGATTGGCTGCTGCGCCTGCCCGACGGCACGGAGATCGTCGCCGACCAGGGCGCCGCGCCGCTGTCGGCCAACCGCGTCACCCTCGGCATCCGGCCCGAGCATATCGAGTTCGGCGACGGCATGGCCGAGGGCAACCGTGTCAGCGGCACCGTGCAGGTGGTCGAGCGCCTCGGCTGCGACACGCTGCTGCACATCGACCTCTCCGGCAGCCCGATGGTGATGCGCCAGCCGCGCGACCTGCCCAACATCCATGCCGGCGAACGCGTCACCTGCCGCTTCCCCACTGAGGCCTGCCACGTATTCACCGACTGACGACGCGGCGTGTGAGGAGACCAGACCATGAGCCGTCGCCAGACCTGCCGCATCGGCATGCATGCCAACCTCTGGACACCCAATTGGACGACAGAGGCCGCCGAGCGCATCCTGCCGGAGGCGGCCGAGCATGGGCTGGAGGTGATCGAAATCTCGCTCGCCGATCCCGACAGCATCGATGCCCGGCACTCCCGCGCGCTGTTCGACAAATACGGGCTGGAGCCCACCGCCTCGATCTGCCTGCCCGACGGTTTTGCCCCGGCGATCAACCCGGACGCCGCCACCGGGCTGCTGCTCAAGGCGCTCGAGACGGCGCATCAGCTCGGCAGCAAGCTGCTGACTGGCGTGTTCTACACCGCCATCAACACCCATTCGGGCGCCTGCCCGACGGCGGAAGAATATGACAGCGCCATCGCCGCGCTGCGGCCGGTCGTCGAACGGGCGCGCGCCCTTGGCATGACGCTGGGGCTGGAACCCTGCAATCGCTATGAGAACCACCTGATCAACACCGCCGCCCAGGGGGTGGAGTTCCTGGAAAAGCTGAGCGGCAGCCATCCCGAGGAAGACGACTTTGCCGATTGCGGCCTGTTCCTGCACCTCGACACCTTCCACATGAACATCGAGGAACGCGGCGTCGGCGCCGGCTTCCGCAAGGCAGGGCCGTGGTGCAGCTATGTGCATCTGTCAGAAAGCGACCGGGGACTGCCCGGCTCGGGCAACGTCGACTGGACCGACGCGTTCCGCGCCATGGCCGAAACCGGCTTTTCCGGCTATCTCGTCGGCGAGATCTTCGCCCCGGAAACCCCCGCCTACGCCGCCGAACTCAGCACCTTCCACGACGCCGTGCCAAGCCGCTTCGACGTGCTGACCAAAGGCGTGCCCTACCTCAAGGCCCTCGCCCGCCAGCACGGCCTTCTGTGACCCTCCGGCAGGCTGGAACCAGTGGCGAACCACCCGCCCAACTTGATTGAAGGCTCCACAATAGCGGCCATCGAACCGGCCATTCATGCGGAAAAAATCTCACGGCAAAATCTGTAAATATATGATAATCATGGGTTTTTATTGATGTCTGTGGCGACCAAGTAAGTGGCCACCGAGGGGTAAGTCGCAGCGACGCCCAAGCGATCCTTTGAGACGTCAATGCCAATATAGAAGAGCGTCCATCCTATCCTTGCGCAGGCGGGCTTGGCTGTGTGCGGCCCAAGCGACTGTTCGGGTTCGATGGAACGGCGGACGAGGCGCCTTGCTCACTCACGGGCTTGGTTTCCCTGAGGGGGCCGGTCTCACGTCCGCCTCCGCTATGCTCCCACCGCTACAATCGCCCGCACCACCAGCGCCACGCGTTCGCCGCGCGCGCCGGGCCTGATGCGGCCGGAGCGTTCGAGTTCGGCGAGCCCATGCAGAGCCGCCCAGAAAGCCTCCGTCACCACCTCCACCTCGGCGCGGAAGGGTGCAACCACCGCCGAAAGGGCATCGAACCCTGCCCGCAATTCCTCTCTGGTGTCCGCTTCGGCGAAGCGCAAATCGGTGGGCAGCACGAACATGGCCTCGTAGAGCGCCGGATGACCGAGCGCAAAATCGAGATAGGCCATGGCGACGGCTTCCACCGCCTGGGTCTGTCCGGTCGAAGCGCCGGCCGCCGCCCGCAGCATGGTGGCGATGTCTTGAAACCCCTCCACCGCCACCGCCGCGACGATCGCCGTTCTGTTCTCGAAATGCGAATAGAGCACCGGCTGGCTATACTCGATTTCCTCGGCGAGGCGGCGGATGGTCACCGCGTCCCAACCCTCCCGCTCGGCAATGGCGCGCGCCGCCGCGACGATGCGCTGCTCACGCTCGGCCCGCTCCCGGCCCTTCCGCTCGGCGATACCCAATCCTCATCTCCCGCTTTTCGAAGGCCGCATCATAGCGCCGTTTGACGTTCTAGCAATGCTAGATTATATAACTAGCGTTGCTAGACGAACTTACATCGCTAGATTGGAGAGTTATGATGCATTGGATGCCCCTCGCAATAGCGGCGCTCCTGGCCCTCGCGATCATCGCGATCGGCTTGCTCTATCTGCTGGCCCCGCTCACCGCGGCGCGCGGCTTCGGCCTGCCGTTTCCCGAGGGCGGCCCCACCATCCCCTGGTGGCTGCGCCTCAAGGGCGTGCGCGACATCACCTCCGGCTTGGTCGTGCTGGCAATGATGATGTGGAGCACGCCCCGCGAGGTCGGCATCGTCCTGCTGGTGGAAACCTTCATTGCCCTCGGCGACATGTCGGTCATTCTCGCCGCCAAAGGCTCGACCAAGGCCGCCCTGGGCATGCACGGTGTCACGGCGGCGGTGATGGTGGCGACCGCCACGCTGTTGATCCTTGGATGAAGCCGAGAGGGCGCCCCATATTTCCCTCGGCGCCTTCTCGTCCTGAGGTCCCCGCCTTCGCGGGGATGACAACTTGATAGAAGCACGCCGCTATCTGATTGTTTCATCTATATAATTCACCTGTCATCCCGGCGAAGGCCGCTTGAATTCACGTGTGAATTCAAGGTGGACCTCAGGAAGGTAGAGCGAGCGACGGATATAGCGCTCCCTCATCCCACCAACAGCATGGAGCGCCGACCCGGCCCAGCCAGATCGGCGCTCCAATGTTTGATAGCTAGCATCCAGAGCCTGAGCCGAAATTCGCTGGGGTGCGGCAGATGGCGACGGCTTCGAGAACCGGAGCGCAGCGGACTTCCTGTCCGTGAACACCGGAAGCGCAGATGACTAAGCCATATGCCCGCCCCAGTAGAATTTCGGGCTGGCTCCAGAGCCTGGATCGAAATTCGCTGGAGCGCGGCAGATGGCGACGGCTTCGAGAACCGGAGCGGAGCGGACTTCCTGTCCGTGAGCACCGGAAGCGCAGCACTCTAAGCTAGCTGCCCGCCCCAGTAGAATTTCGACCAGGCTCTAGCAGGCTGTTGAAAAAGGCCTCGCCTCGTCAATACTGGCATGATTCACTCTGTCCGAACGGTGATTTGGAGGGTGGTGGATGCGGGGTGGAGACGAGCGGAGCGGCGAGCTTTTCAGCTATGTCGATCTTGAGGCGCGGGTTCGGCGGGATCATCCGCTGCGGGTGATCCGGGAGATCGTGAACGCGGCCCTGACGAGCCTGGCAGCAGATTTTGCAGCGCTTTACTCGCCGATCGGGCGGCCCTCTATCCCGCCGGAGAAGCTGTTGCGGGCGATGCTGTTGCAGGCCTTCTATTCGATCCGCTCGGAGCGGCTTTTGATGGAGCGGCTGGAATACGACCTTTTGTTCCGCTGGTTCGTCGGGATCGGCGTGGACGATGCGGCCTGGGATCATTCGGCGTTCTCCAAGAACCGCGACCGGTTGCTGGCAGGGGCCGTCGCGGCGAAGTTCCTCAGGGCGGTTCTGGCGCAGCCCAAGGTGAACAAGCTTCTGTCCACCGATCACTTCTCGGTCGACGGGACGCTGATCGAGGCGTGGGCCTCGATGAAGAGCGTTAGGCCCAGAGACGGATCGGACACGCCGCCTTCGGGTGGTGGTGGCCGCAATGCCGAAGCCGATTTTCATGGGCACAAGCGGACCAATGATACCCATGTCTCCACCACCGATCCGGAGGCGCGGCTCTACAAGAAGGGCAAAGGCAAGGAGGCGAAGCTGTGCTTCATGGGGCACGGCTTGATGGAGAACCGCCACGGTCTTCTGGTCGATGCCAGCCTGACCCAAGCCGATGGCCATGCCGAACGGGTGGCGGGCCTTTGCATGGTCGAACTGCGTGCCGACCGGCCGGAGGCGATCACGCTGGGTGCCGATAAGGCCTACGATAGCGAGGACTTCGTCAACGAGTTGCGGTCGATGAACGTGACGCCGCACGTGGCCCGGAATACCAGCGGGCGAAGCTCGGCCATCGACGGGCGCACGACACGGCATGAGGGTTATGGTGTCAGCCTGCGCATTCGCAAGCGCATCGAGGAAGCCTTTGGCTGGATCAAGACGATCGGCGGGCAGCGCAAGACCAGGTTCCGGGGCATCGACCGCGTCGGATGGGCCTTCACCTTCTGTGCCGCCGCCTACAATCTGGTGCGGTTGCCCAAACTCCTGGCGGTACCCACATGAGCGTGCCAACGGACTGCCAGTTGATCGGCCGCTGGCGCATCATCGAAGCCGACATCTGGGATCGCGATTATCTCGATCTGTGTGGCCCGGCCACAATCACCATCGGGGCCAACAGCCGTGGCGAAATCGCCTTCGGCGCCATGCAGGCCAACCTCGAACTCGGCTGCAGCCGCTCGATGGTCGTCTTCACATGGGCCGGATCAGACGAAATGGACGAGGTCACCGGCGACGGTGACGCCGAATTGCTCGACGATGGCTCCATCGAGGTCACCTTCGCCTATCACAACGGCGACCAAGCCACCCTCAAAGCCATTCGGGTGACTTCTTCAACAGCCTGCTAGAAGAAGCCGAGCTTCTTGGGGCTGTAGCTCACCAGCAAGTTCTTGGTCTGCTGGTAGTGGTCGAGCATCATCGAGTGGGTTTCGCGGCCAATGCCCGACTGCTTGTAGCCGCCGAAGGCCGCGTGCGCCGGGTAGGCGTGGTAGCAGTTGGTCCAGACGCGACCGGCCTGGATGTTGCGCCCGAAGCTGTAGAGACGGTTGGCATCGCGGCTCCATACGCCGGCCCCCAGGCCATAGAGCGTATCGTTGGCGATGCTGAGGGCCTCGTCCTCGCTCTTGAAGGTGGTGACGGAGACCACCGGGCCGAAGATCTCTTCCTGGAACACGCGCATCTTGTTGTTGCCGTGGAAGACGGTCGGGTTGACGTAGAAGCCGCCTTCGAGATCGCCGCCGAGGTAGGCGCGCGTGCCGCCCGTCAGCACTTCAGCGCCCTCCTCGCGGCCGATATCGAAGTAGCCGAGGATCTTGTTCAGCTGCTCCTCGGAGGCCTGGGCGCCGATCATGGTCGCCGGGTCGAGCGGGCTGCCCTGCTTGATGGCATGAACGCGGGTGAGCGCGCGCTCGATGAACTGGTCGTAGATGCTTTCCTGGATCAGGGCGCGGCTCGGACAGGTGCAGACCTCGCCCTGGTTGAGGGCAAACATCACGAAGCCCTCGATGGCCTTGTCGAAGAAGTCGTCATCCTCGGCCAGCACGTCGGCAAAGAAGATGTTGGGCGATTTGCCGCCGAGCTCCAGCGTCACCGGGATGAGGTTCTGGCCGGCATACTGCATGATCAGCCGGCCGGTCGAGGTCTCGCCGGTGAAGGCGATCTTGGCGACGCGCTTGGAGGAGGCCAAGGGCTTGCCCGCCTCAAGGCCGAAGCCGTTGACGACGTTGAGCACGCCGGGCGGCAACAGGTCGCCGATCAGCTCCATCAGCACGAGGATCGAGGCCGGCGTCTGCTCGGCCGGTTTCAGCACCACGCAGTTGCCGGCGGCCAACGCGGGAGCCAGCTTCCATACGGCCATCAGGATCGGGAAGTTCCAGGGGATGATCTGGCCGACCACGCCGAGCGGCTCGTGGAAGTGATAGGCGATGGTGTCGTGGTCGATCTCCGACAGCGTGCCTTCCTGGGCGCGCAGACAGCCGGCGAAATAGCGGAAATGGTCGATGGCCAGCGGCAGGTCGGCGGCCGTGGTCTCGCGTATCGGCTTGCCGTTGTCCCAGGTCTCGGCCAGCGCCAGGCGCCCGAGGTTTTCCTCCATGCGATCGGCGATGCGGTTCAGGATGTAGGCGCGCTGGGCGACGTTGGTCTTGCCCCAGGCCTCGCGCGCCGCGTGCGCCGCATCCAGCGCCAGCTCGATGTCGGCGGCTTCGGAGCGCGCGACTTCGCAGATCTTCTGGCCGGTGATCGGCGACAGGTTGTCGAAGGTGCGTCCGCTCAGCGCGTCCTTGAACTCGCCGCCGATGTAGTTGCCATACTTGGCCCGGAACGGCAGGTCTGTCGCCTTGACGGTGCTCTGATAGGTCATGTTTCCCTCCCACATATGTCGCGCGTTGATCGCGCTGTCGGGAGAATTGCGTAGGAAACACCCGAAAACCAGCCGGCCAGACCTTGTGGAAGGTCGCCAGTGTCTCAGTTCTGCGACAGTCGAATGAAAGTATCTGACAGCCGGAGGCTCAACGCCGAGCCTGACCCGAAATTCGCTGGGGTGCGGCAGATGGCGACGCGTTCGAGAACCAGAGCGGAGCGAACTTAAGGTTCGTGAGCACCGGAAGCGTAGGGCGCTAGGCGGTAAACTCATAAATCCGCTTGGTATTTCACTTTTGTCGTAATTCAAACTTTTCGAACGAAGGAGCCTTGGGTGGCGCGTGGCCGCGAGGAACTCACCAACCACGAATGGTCCAGCATCTCACTGCTGCTGCCGAACAAGCCACGGGGCGTTTCCCGGGTCGGCCACCGCCGTGTGCTGAATGAGGTGGCCTGGGAAAACTGAATAGGCCGGATAGGTGGTTTTTGGCTTTAGAAAACGGCAAGCTTCCAATGGATAGGAGCCAAGATGACGCGACGTCCTCGCCGCAATCACAGCCCTGCGTTCAAGACAAAAGTCGCGCTGGCCGCGATCAAGGGCGGCAAGACGATGGTCGAGCTGGCGCAGGAGTTTGACATGCACGCCAACCAGATCAAGCAGTGGAAAGACTGGTTTCTGGAAAGCTCCGCCAGCAACTTTCCCACCCGCAGCTGGAAAGAAAGTTTACGGCAGGTTATAGCTTGCTTTCACTGTCTTAATGTCACCGGCGCTTAGATGATCGCGCTGCCCAAAGGTTGCTCCCATTTTGGATTCGATTGTTGGAAGACCATTGCAAGAAAATGCTGTTTTCTCATAATGCATAATGGAGTCAAAATCGTAGAGACCCGATTCTGTTTGCTGGGTAACGTGCTGTTGAAATGCATAGGCATATTTCGGCCAGATATTTTCAAAATTCACCTTCACAAATTTGGAGCGATCTGCGCGATTCTGCTCATGGGCAAGACCAATGACATGGCCAATTTCATGAAGAATCTGCCCTAGTCCACACCCACCAACCAAATCTACATATTGTCCCCCACCCTTCATCCCAAGCGCCTCGGAATAGCAGGCGTTCGGATCTGTGCCCCTTCGAAAAACAACATAATTGGGAAAGGTGATTGCGTTGGAATTATCCCGTTTTACAAATTTCAAACCAGTCTTGTCTTGCCAAATCTTCATCGCTTTGCGAACTGTATCGGCGTTAGGAGTGTCGGCATTGATCACGTAAGGAATCACTCCCGAACTCCAACGCCCGCCCTTATTGTTGAGAACGCGATTGACGACGAGCCCGAGCGTCAGCTTGGCTTGTTCCGATTTGTCACCCAGGCTTATGGGACCATCCTTCCCAAGTGCGTTAAGCTCTTCCACACTGCCAAGAACGATATCGCCCTCGAATATGGCACGTCCTCCACTATCAGTATAAAAGATGGTTTGAAGATCGCCCCCCTCCTCCACAAGCACATAATCAGCATTGCCTGCGGCCTGTTCAACGCCGAGAGTTGCGGCAACAACGTCCGGTGCCGGACTTTCGGGGCAGGCAGCGATTGCAGGCGAACTGAAGCTCGCAAATAGGCACATAGCTGTGGCTATCTTGTTTTTCATCTTCATTCATCCGAGCTGGAGAGTTTGACGGAAGCCGGACAAGCTCCCAGCGCCTCAGGGAGGAACATTTCGGGCACCCCATCCTCGTTGCGCCTTTGACCTCTCTTCAGACATTCGAGGGCTTCCTTACCCGTCAGCTTCGGCCGCATCATGCGAAACAGCTGAAAGCCGGCGGCGCAATAAGGTGCGGCCATTGAGGTGCCAGACATTCGCCCGTAAGAAGTTCGGGACAGCTTCTTATCGCTATCAAAAGCAACAACGCTCAGGATATCTACGCCTGGACAGGATAGATCCCCACCCACGTCCGAGAATGGCGCGCGCTTCCCATCCCTATCATGGGCTTCGACCACCACCGCACTGGACGGCTGCCCCGTTTCTCGGGCAACGATTGCGGCCCAGTTCATCGGACTGGAGTATTTTGCGCGAATTGGCGTTTGAAGGCCGGTACTATCGTTTCCTGCAGCGCTAAAGATAAACTTGTCGCGTTGGCTGGCAACGTTGAGCATCGAAAGGAGGATAACCCCCTGTGACTCGACGAGCGCTCGCCAGCCATCGGATTCAGGGGCGTCCGGGTTGATCTTAAAACTCGCCATCCAGTTATAGCCGAGACTGACGTTAAAGGTTTTGACGTCGTCCGCCGTTCCCACAAAATCCTGAAGCGCCGCAAGCACTTGACCGAATGTTACCAGCAACTGCAGTTGTGGCTGTCCCGAACCGGTGTGAGTTACCGAACTGCTGCGCGCCCGAATGAAACAGTTCGGAAGCACTCCATTGACACCCTTGGAATTGTGGCGAGCGCAGGCAATCCCCGCAACATGGTTGCCATGGTCGCTTGCCGCATCTTCATTGAAGTCCACGAAAGAAAGGTCTTCATGACGGCTGAACCCAGTGTCCATTACTCCGAAGACGGTACCGTCTTGCGTTTCCGCCAAATCCCAGTATCGGTCTGCCCCTATGTTGGTCACCCCCCAGTCTACTGTTTTCCCGTCGGACAGAGATTGGGCCCCAATTACACTTTGGGCCATTTCAATGGACTCATTCTCAGGTATGTCTTCCTGTGCTTTCAGGACAAAGTCGGGGGTTGCATTTAGCACCAACGGGTCCTGTTTCATTTCATTCGTGATATGAAGGTATTTCTCCAGGGCATCGGAGGTGGAAATGCTGTTGTTCGGCAGCGTACCGCTGAATTGTCCAAGATCAGTCTCTACCCTCACAGCGCCAATGGAGGGATATGTCTCAACCAGCGTCATATTGTACTTAGAAATATAGTTCTGAATTTCAGCTTGACTTGCCTGAGGCTTGAATTGAATGACAGCGGAGTCCTTACGGGCAATTGGAACTTCCGCCGGCACTTCACCCGCCGAAATGACCGGCGGCCCAGTAGGAACAGTCTCAAGTGCGTCCAAAGTTAGATCAGAGTTGCTCGGCGGAATGATCGTTTGTCCAATTCCGTCAATCGCCGTCTGGGTCTGCCGAGTTGAATCGTGAAATATATCCCACCCATAAGCATTGCTGATAATCAATGCCCAACTGGCAACGACAGAACAAGAATATGCGAGTGTCTTGATCATAACGTAGTCTCCCGATAACCGGTAAAATACGTATTCATGACTCTTATGGTGATGAATGCCTTTCGGCCGTAATTGTCAATACGGATTGCGTCCGACATATTTACAATTTTGAGTGGGATCTCACCGACACATGTGACCAGCCTCTGCCGCAGAGGCTGCCTTAGGCGGTAAACTCATAGATCCGCTTGGTGTTTCGCTTTTGTCGTGATTCAAGGCTCAGCTTATGAGCCTAAGGCCTAAGCTAGATGCCCACCCCAGTAGAATTTCCGGTCAGGCGGAGCTTGTTCAGCTTGCGATGGAGAGTGGCGCGGCTGATACCGAGAAACGCGGCGGCGTGCGACACATTGCCACGCGCCCGGGCGAGGGCCCGCTGCACCACCGCGCGCTCGCCGGCGGCGAGGTCGTCGGCTTCGCGCTCCCGGGCGATCAGGTCGCCGATCGGCGCGTGCCCGTTGATGTCCGCCGCGCTCAGCCCGAGCAACTGCCGGGCGGCGCGGGTGGCGCCGACGATCAGGTCGTCTCCGTCGACGGCCACCAGGGCATCGGCCCGCCCCTCGGGCGAGGGGGCGAGAAGGATGCGTCTCCCCGGGAAGGCGCGGCGAAACAGATCGCACTCGATGCGCCGCGCCGTGTCGATGACCGACTGGGCGATCAGCGTCAGAAAGCCTTCGGTCAGATCGGCCCGGCAGGAGGAAACGTCGATCACCGCCGCCAGTTGGCCGTCGGCGTCGTGGATCGGCGAGGATGTGCAGCTCAAGAGCGCGTTGCAGCTGAAAAAGTGCTGGTCGCGGTGGATGGTCACCGGGCGTTGCTCGGCGATCGCCGTGCCGATGCCGTTGGTGCCCTGGCTGCCTTCGCTCCACTGGGTGCCGACCCACAGGCCCCATTGGCTGAAGGTGGCGTCGTCGCCGGCAGCGCCCCGCCTTTCGAGCGGAACGCCGTTGCGATCGGCCAAAAGCACGCAGCAGCCGACGCCGCCGACGGCGGTGTGCAGGCGGTCCATGGCGCTGGTCGCGCAGGCGATCAACGGCTCCAGCGGCTGCCGGGCCAGCGTGATCTCCTGCTCGCTCAACCGCCAGACGGGCGGGCGCGGCGATGCCGGATCGAGCTTGTGCAACACCTGCGAGCGGTGCCACGACGCGGCCACGACCGAGCGGGCCGCCCCGTCGGCGGCCAGCGTGTCCCTGATGTGCCGTGCGTGAAGTTCATCTGACCTGTCCACGCTTTTCCTCCTCGAGAAGCGTTGGCCACGACGTTCTGAAAGTCCTCCTGCCCTGATCCGTCCTCCGCGTGAGTCACTTGGGGCATCAGCCTGGAGCGCCGATCCGCTTCCGTCCGATCGGCCGGCGCCCTACGGGTAAATCCCGATAGCTGGACAGTTCATAATCCTGTTTTCGGAGGTAGACAATTCGCCCAAAAGACTCGGGAGCGGCCCGCCAGCACGGCCTTGTGTGACCGCCCGGCGGGCCGGAACTGGTGGCGAACCGCCGGATGATCCCTGTCTTCCCTAGTCCCGATCGGCCGAGAAGGCGACGGCGCGCTGGGCTTCCAAGGCGGCCAGCCGCCGCGCCAGGGCTTGCGAGATCGAGGTGTACGCCGTGCTGCCCAGCACAAGCCGCAAGGGCGGCGCCGTCTCGTCGGCCGCCGCGATCATGGCCGCCGCCGTGCGCTTGGCATCGCCCTTCAGCACGAAGCTTCCGCTGGTAATGGCCCGCCTGATCTCGCCGGCCGGCGTGTCGTCATAGACGGCCATCGGCTTGGCGTGAACGAGGTTGGCGCCAAAGCCGGTTGCGGTCGCGCCGGGCTCGGCGATGATGAAGTCGATGCCGAACGGCGCGACCTCCTGGGCAACGGCTTCGATGAAGCCTTCAACGCCCCATTTGCTGGCGTGATAGACGCTGAAATTCGGATAGGCGACCTGCCCACCCTCCGAAGTGACCTGCAGGATCCGTCCGCCGCCTTGCCGGCGCAGATGCGGCAACACGGCGCGGATCAGCTGGAGGGAGCCGACGAGGTTTGTCGCCAGCTGCCGGTCGATCTCGGCGTCGGACACTTCCTCGCCCGCCCCGACAAGGCCGTAGCCGGCATTCTGGACGACAACGTCGATCCGGCCCAGGCGCCCGAAGGCGTCGTCGACCGCCGCGCGAACGCTGGCGATATCCGTCAGATCGAGCGCCGCCAACGTCAGGTGATCGCCGTACCGCCGCTTGAGATCGCCGAGGGTATCGAGGCGGCGGGCCGTTCCGACCACCTTGTCGCCGCGCGCCAGCAGCTGCTCGGTCATTTCCAGGCCGAGACCGGACGACGCGCCGGTGATGAACCATGTCTTGCTCATGAGGTGTTCCTTTCCTGATGGGAACAACATAAGTCCTGCCAATTGGTGCTATTAGTCATCCAATCTGGCATGACCACGTGCGGAAAACACACCAATGACCAAGCCGGCATTAAGCGACCTCGAAGCCTTCGCGGCGATTGCCCACCACCGCAGCTTTCGCAAGGCGGCCGACCAACTGGGCCTGTCGCGCTCCACCCTCAGCCACACCCTGATCGAGCTGGAAAAGACGCTGGGCATTCGCCTGCTGCATCGCACCACGCGCAGCGTCTCGCCGACCGATGCCGGCGCCCGGCTGCTGGAGCGCATCGGCCCCGTCCTCAAGGATCTCGACATGGCCCTCGACGGGCTCGCCGCCGATGTCGGCGAACCGAGCGGCCGGTTGCGCCTCAATGCCAACAAGAGCGCCGCGCGCTTCCTGCTGTCGCACGTCGTGCCGCCGTTCCTGCGGCGCTATCCGCAGGTGGAGCTCGATCTGGTCTCCGAGGGTCGCCTCGTCGACATCGTTCAGGAGGGGTTCGATGCCGGCGTCCGGCTGGCCGAAGCGGTGCCGCAAGACATGATCGCCGTACCCGTGGGCGGCTCCGTCCGCTTCGTCGCCGTCGCCTCGCCGGACTATCTCGGCGCGCACAGCCCGCCGCTGACGCCCGACGACCTGCAACGGCACGTCTGCATCCGCCAGCGCCTGCCGAGCGGCAAGCGCTACCGCTGGGAATTCATCCGCTCCGGCGCGGAGATGGCCGTCGATGTGCCGGGCGCGCTGACGCTCGACGACAGCGACCTGATGGTCGACGCGGCCAAGGACGGGCTCGGCATCGCCTATGTTCCCGAACCCATCGCGCGCCAGGCGCTGGATGCGGGACAACTGGTCATCGTCCTGCCCGACTGGTCGCCGCCGCTGCCCGGCCTGATGCTCTACTACCCGGCCAATCGCCACACGCCCGCGCCGCTCCGGGCGTTCATCGAGCTTTTGAAAGACACCAACCGGCGGCTCACCGGCTGAACAGCAGCCGTCCGGCCAGCGCCAGCAGCAGTGCGCCCATCACCGCGTCCATCCACCGTCGCGCCCGCGCATAGGCCCGCTGCACCGCCGGCAGGGCGAACAGCAGCACCACCGCGCTCCACCAGGCGACCGACACCAGCACCGCCGTCAGGATCGCACCGGCGAACACCGCCGACGGCGCGCTGGCCGGGATCACCACGCCGAACAGGCTGGCGTAATAGGCGGCCACCTTGGGGTTGGAGATGGTGGTGAGGAAGCCGGCGCGCAGCGCCCTTCCCCCTGCGAGTACCGGCCACGAGGCATCGAGCCCCACCGCCTTGCGCTGGAGAACGCCCTTCAAGAGCCCCCAGGCAAGCCAGGTGAGGTACACCGCGCCGACCAGCTTCAGCCCGAAATACAGCCAGCTGACATGGGCGATGACGCCGCCAAGGCCGGCCGCCGTCACGGACGACCAGACCAGCGTTGCCATCACCACGCCGGCCACCACCAGGAAGCCCGAGCGCCTACTACCGGCGACCGATTGGCTCATCACCACCATCAGCGTCGGGCCGGGGCTGGCAACGGCAAGCAGATGGATCACCGCGATGGTCGCGAACAGGCCGAGCGTGCTCATGGCCGCTTTCCTTCCACATGCCGGGCGAAATTGTCGAGGATCGCCTGCCAGCCGGCGCGCTGCTGCTCCTCGGAGTGGGTATCTTCGGCATCGAAGGTCACCCGCACCGTGACGCTGTCGGGCCGTGGGGTGAACGACACCTGCGCCGTCCGGTCGCCGAAGTCGTATTCGATGCGCTCATGCGGCACGATCCTGGTGTAGGTGCCGGCAAAATCGAAACCCATGCTGCCGTCTTTCGCCTCCATGCGCGAGGAAAACGCCCCGCCCTCACGGAGATCGACGCTGGCCGCCGTGGTGTGCCAGTCGTCGGACGCGGCATTCCACGCCTTGATGTCCTCGGGCGTCACATAGGCGCGCCAGACCTCGACGATCGGCGCGGCAACGGTCGTCTCCACAGTGATCTTCATGAAACCCTCCCCTCATATTGGACTAGTTCCAACATGCAGGTGGGACGGTTTCTGTCAGGAGCAAATGAGTCAGGCAGCGGAGCACGCCGATAGTTGTTCCGACGTCCATGCTTTCACCAGAATTCTCTAGTGCTCGATGGGCGAGAACAATCCGATGTCGGAGATGATCTTGAGCCGATCGATGACATGGTCTCGATCGATATCCAGACACAGCTTGTCTTTCGCCGCCTCGGCGGCCTCGGTGTTTTCCCACCTGACCACGCTGATGATATGAATGCTGTCGGCGCTGGCGGGTTGTTCCAGCAGAAGATCGCTGACGAAGCCGGGTTGCTGTCGCAGCGAGGCGTGGACTTGCCTGAGTTGGTCTGCGAACTCGCTGTAAACAGCGTGCGGCAATATGAACCTGTCCATCCGGATGATGGGCTTGTCGGAAATTGCCGGTGAGTTTTCCCGCATAGATTAAATCACAGCCTAAAGGTGGCAGGTCGGGGTTTATCAAGCGCGTCCCATGGCGTTTAGCCATGCCGAACTTCAGCAAGCAGACATCATCTGCGTGATAGCGCGTAAATCATCCCTGAATAAAAACATGCCATTTCTTGGAAAAGTGCAAAAAGCCAGGAATGAGAAGCACCTCGCGTCGGATGACGTGAATCATCTCTCAACGAAAACGCGCATTTCCTAAAAAGACGCCCACGATGGGGAACGGCTTGGCGCCCTATTCCTCCAGCGCCGCCAGGTAGCGGGCGAACGACTGAGTATAACTTCTCAACCACATACCGACCGCCTGCCTAATGTATCTCTGGAAACATGCCGTAGCGCCGTGGTCGCCTGATAAATCCGCTCCGATTGAACGCCTGCGTGGGCCGGAACATCTATCTCGGTTTCCCTAAGCCTCTGTGGAAAGGGACGTTTTCCTCAGCCGACGCTGGCAGCGATGTGGGCCTGCCAGACAATCTGGGCCATCGAGGCGTTGCTGTCGTTCAACCGCCTCACCCTGGGTAGAATCCGACGCTGCACCCCTGGTATTTTTCACAGTAGGCTTGTGTTTCAGCCGTCCACGGACGATGGCGCAAGTGTGGTTGCTATGTCAGACAAATCCCTCTTCCTGTTCCTCCGGCCGGACATCGCCAAGACCGAATGCCTGTTGGCGAAGGCCGCCGCTGCGAAAATCGGCGTTGACGCCATCTCGCTCTCCAAGGCAGCCGGCGGCGGATGGGATGAGCCGCTGATGATCGACAGCACCCTTGCCCCTCACCTGGCAGTGGCGCCATGACGGAAGCCCCCGCTCTTTCTCCGGCACCTGCTTCTCCGGCACCTGCTTCTCCGGCACCCGCTTCTCCGGCACCCGCTTCACCGGCACCTGCTCCCAAGCCCACCAAACGGACGCTTTCCGTTGTCGTCAAGGTGGCGGTCGTCGTGGTGATCATCGCGGCGGGCGCGGGAGCCTGGGGGTGGTGGAAGTATGCCAACCAGGATCCGCTGGCAGGCATTCTGACGGCACAGGTGACGCGGGCCGATATTGAGGTCAACGTGCTTGCCCAGGGCACCTTGCGCCCGACCAAGCTCGTCGCCGTCGGCGCGCAGGTTTCCGGGCGACTGACGTCGATGAAGGTTGCCGTTGGGCAGACCTTGAAGAAGGGCGATCTCATCGCGGAGATCGACGACGTCGCCCAGCAAAACGCCCTGAAGACGAACAGCGCGTCCTTGAAGACGTATCAGGCCTCGCTCGCCGGGACACAGGCGACCTTGACCCACGCGATGGCCGCCGTCGTGCGGGAGAAAATCACCGAAGCCGACAATGCAACCTCCACGGATGCGCTGGAGGTGGCTCAAACACTGGTGACGACGACCCAATACGAAATCGTCTCGTTGCAAGCCCAGATCCTCGTGGCCCAGATTGCGATCGATACCGCCAACGTCGATCTCGCCTATACCCGCATTCTCGCGCCGATCGACGGGATGGTCCTGCTGGTCGCCACGCAGGAAGGGCAGACAGTCAACGCGGCGCAATCCGCCCCCACCATCATCATCATGGGTCAGGTCGACCGGATGAAGGTGCGCGCGGAAATCAACGAAGCCGATGTCACGACGACCAAACCCGGTCAGCCCGTCTATTTCACCATCCTTGGCGATCTCACCAATCGGTGGGACAGCAAACTTGCATCCATCGACCCGGCGCCCGACGCGCTCAGATCGGATTCGACCATCGTGGCAACAACATCGTCGTCGACGAGCAGCAGCTCGTCCTCAACAACGTCGCAGGCCATCTACTATTACGGCAATTTCGACGTCCCCAATCCCGACGGCAAGCTCCTCACCTTCATGACCGCGCAGGTTCGCATCGTGCTCGGCAGCGTCAAGGGCGTGCTCAGCGTTCCCACCTCGGCCGTCTCCGATGCCAACGCCAAGGGTGAGCGAAGCGTCGAGGTCGTCGATGCCAATGACGCCATCACAAGCCGCGCCATCACCACCGGCCTTGATGACAAGGTGCGCATCGAAGTCCTCACCGGGTTGAAAGAGGGCGAGCGCGTCGTCTCGAGCCGCAAGTCAAATGTCGCGTCGACGTCCAGCGCAAGCGCCGGCCCGCCAGGCGGAGGCCTTTGACCGACATGGTGGATCTGAAAGCTCCCGCGCAAGCTCACGACATCGATCGCACGGCGAAAAGCAGTCCGTTGATCGATCTCGACGGCGTCACCCGGGCTTTCCCGTCGGGCGACGATGTGGTCGTCGTCCTGCATGGGCTCACCCTGTCGATTTCCACCGGCGAAATGGTGGCCATTATCGGCGCGTCCGGTTCGGGCAAATCCACCTTGATGAACATTCTCGGCTGCCTGGATCGTCCGACATCCGGCATCTATCGGATCGGCGGGCGCGAAACAGGCTCGCTCGGCCCGGACGAATTGGCTCAATTGCGACGGGAGCATTTCGGCTTCATCTTCCAGCGCTATCATCTGCTGTCGGAACTGACATCGATCGGCAATGTCGAGGTGCCCGCGATCTATTCAGGGGTGCCCGCCGCCAGCAGGATTGCCAGGGCCACCATGCTGTTGACGCGCCTGGGGATGGCCGACCGGCTGCGCTATGCCCCCGGCAAATTGTCCGGTGGGCAGCAGCAACGGGTCTCGATCGCCCGGGCGCTGATGAATGATGCCAATGTCATCCTCGCCGACGAGCCGACCGGGGCGCTCGACCACGCCAGCGGCGAGGAGGTTCTGAAGATCCTGACCGAATTGAACCGGGAGGGCCGCACCGTCATCCTGGTTACCCACGACATGGCGGTCGCCAGCCGGGCCAACCGGATCATCGAGATCGCCGATGGCCGCGTCATCTCGGATCGTCCTGTCGATCATTCGGGCGAGCAACCCGGCGCCGCCCAGGCGATGCAGCCCACATCAACGGCGGCGGCCAAGATCTCCCATGGCCCGTTCCGCGCATGGCGGGCGGCGTTCGACCGCTTCGGCGAGGCCTTCACCATGGCGCTGCTCTCCATGCGGGCGCATGGGCTTCGCACGTTTCTGACCATGCTCGGCATCGTCATCGGCATCGCATCGGTGGTCGCGGTGGAGGCGCTCGGCGAAGGGTCACGCGAGAAGGTTCTTGCCCGCATTTCCAGTCTGGGGACCAATACGCTGGAGATCTTTCCCGGTCTCAACTACGGCGACTTGCGCTCCAGCAAGGTTCAGACGCTGAAGCTCGCCGACGCGCTCGAGATCGCCCGGCAGCCCTATGCGGCGGGGGTGGCCCCAACCGTCAGCTTGTCGAAGACCCTTCGCATTGGCGCGCTGGAACTCAGCGCGCAGATCAACGGGGTTGGCGCCGACTATTTCTCGGTCAAAGGCACGAAGCTCGCCTCGGGCCGCTATTTTACCGGCGACGGCGTGACACACATGGCACAGGACGTCGTCATCGATGACAATACGCGCGCCGCCCTGTTTCCCAATACGAAGGCAAGTCCGCTCGGTCAGATCATCATGATCGGTGACGTTCCGGCGACCGTCGTCGGCGTCTTGCAGAAGCAAACGACCGGGTTCGGCAATGGCACCAGCCTGTCGGTCTATCTGCCCTATACGACCGTGCAGGCTCGATTTACCGGCTCAAACACGCTGCGCAGCATCCTGCTGCTTGTCTCCGACGACACCGATTCCACGCTTGCCGAGCAGGCAGCGATCAAATTTCTCACCGCGCGGCATGGCGTGCTCGATTTCTTCGTCATGAACAATGACGACGTCCGCCAGACCATCACCTCCACCACCGACACGATGACGCTGCTGATCTCGGCCATTGCCGTCATCTCGCTGGTGGTTGGCGGCATCGGCGTGATGAACATCATGCTTGTGTCGGTGTCGGAGCGGGTCAAGGAAATCGGCGTTCGCATGGCGGTCGGGGCGCGGCGCAGCGATATCCTGGAACAGTTCCTGACCGAGGCTGTCCTGGTCTGCCTGGTCGGCGGAGTGCTCGGCATTCTCCTCGCGCTTGCCGCCGGTCAGCTGTTTGCCGCGCTGGGATCCAGTTACACTTTCGTCTATTCGGTATCGTCGATCATCAGCGCCTTCGGAATTTCCTCCCTCATCGGCGTTGCTTTCGGCTACTTGCCGGCTCGCAGCGCAGCCCAGCTCGATCCGGTGGTGGCGCTGGCGCGCGACTAATTTTCCGCAATTCAGCGCGCGTGCAATTTCAGCAAAAGCGGGAACCGGTTGTCACCGGAAAAGCTCTGGAAAGGCGCCCACGATGGGGAATCGCTTGGCGCCCTATCCTTTCAACGCGTCCCGATAGCGCGCAAACGACGCGGCCACCCGCTCCATGGCGTCGCCGATGATCTCCCGCCCCTCGAACGCGCTATAGAGGTCGGTGAAGGCCAGTGGCCCGATCTTCGCCTCCAACCGGCCGAGCGCCTTGGGGCCCAGCGGGATCAGGTTGGGGTAGCTGCGCATGAAGCTGACGAAGCGCCGGTCCATCACCACATAGAGGGCATCGCCGGGGAACAGGCTGCCGCCGGGGCGCGGGCCGTTCTTCCACCACAGCCCGGTGCTGCCGGCAAAATGGCCAGGCAGATGCACCAAATCGAGGGCGCCGGTCAGCGTGAAATGCTCGCCATCCCAGAAGCGCAGGAAGGGGCTGTCGTGGCGCACCCATTCCTCGTCGGCCTCATGCAGATAGATCGGCACGCCGCCGAGCGCCGCGCTCCACTCGTGCATGGCCGAATAAAAATGCGGATGCGAGATGGCGATCGCCTGAACCCCGCCCAGGCCGGCGATCCGTTCCAGCGCCGCGTCGGTGACAGCGGGCAGGCATTCCCACATCACCATACCGCCCTCCTGCGGGATCAGGAAAGCGCGCTGGCCGATAGCGAACTCGGGCTGAAGCGCCATGGTCATCACGCCGGCCGCGTCCTCGAAGCGGATCTGATGGTCGGCGGCGATCTCCGCCGTCGTCGTCCAGCGCTGCCCGGCCCAGCCGACATATTGCCGTTCGTCGCGGCAGACCGGACACTCCGTCATCTGCTCCGCTTCGGGATATTGCGTGCCGCAGGCCACGCAGACCGGGGCACGCGAAAAGCTCGATCGGTCGACCCCGGGCATGACCTCATCTCCATCGCCATCGTTACGGCTGATTACCTCGATACTATCAACACAGGAAGGTCGTTTGGGTTCCGTCAGCGGGCCAAGCAATATCGTGATGAACGAGTGTGGTACGGGCGGGAGACAATAAGAGCGAGCCGTCGGTGCCTCACGACAGGGAGGCGACCATGGGCCAAGCGCGGCAACTCCGGAAATATGGAAAGAAGTCCTTTCAGCCAGCCTTTCGATTGGCTTCCATGTAGCGCCGCAGAACGCTGTTCATGCGGGTTTGGTAGCCACGTTGGCCTTGCGACTTGAACCATTCGACCACGTCGGCATCCAGCCGAATTGTAACCGGCGTTTTGAAGGGGTCGACAAGCTTCACCTTGGCCCACTCGTCATCGGTAAGAGGCAGGCCGTCCTGATCGGACAGCGCGGCGGCTTCGACCTGGTCCTCCGTCATGGCGTCCACACGGCCCCAATCGGAGTTACCCTTGAGGGGCCTCAAAACACCGTCAGGCAAGCTCTCATAGAGAGCATCGCCAATCTTTACGATGTTCACTTGTTTAGAGCTGACCATATTTCCTGGTCTCCCGGTCGTTCGCTTTTCGAAATGAGATGATGCGGACCACGCCAGCGCGGATTGTAAAAGTTACAGCAAAGATACGGTTATTGCTTTCTGCAAGCATATTATACCGCACCTCTCCATAATCTCTTCTGTCGTCTTCCCAAATTTTCCTCTCAACATCAAAAAAAGCAGGGATAGCGTCTTGAAAATCAAGGCCGCGCACCCTGATGTTCTCCGCGCATTTTGTTTCGTCCCACTCGAAGTTCATAGCGACATTGTGCGTAATGTACGTACAATTGTCAATACACCCCTTATCCCGACCACTCCTCCCCCCTAATCCTCGCTCCGCCCCTCGCTCTCGCGGTCGCGCTCGTAGCTGTGCTTGAGGGAGAGCGGTGGCAGCCAGGCCTCGCGGCGGATGGTCCACAGCTCGTAGGTCGGCTGGAACTGGTCGATGTGATCGAGCGTGCCGAGGTTGATCTCGATTTCGTCGTCGCTGCGTCCGAACACCGACGAGCCGCAACGTGGGCAGAAATGCCGCCCGTTGTAATCGGCCGTCTCGCCCTCGATCATCACCGCGTCCTCTGGGAAGATCGCCGAGGCGTGGAACAGCGCCCCGCTATGCTTGCGGCACTCAAGGCAGTGACAGATGCCGACCCGGTAGGGCCGCCCCGTTGCCCGAAGCCGCACGTCGCCGCAAAGGCAACCGCCCTTGACCTCAACCATATCAGCCTCCTTCCGGTGAGGCTTGGATGATCTGCCAACCGGCCCGTTCTGGCAACCGCCCGCTTTGGCGGTTCGTCAGTGTCCAGAAGCCGGCGACGCATATGGGCCAGCCATCCGAAGCGCTACCCCACCCCTCAGGTTTTCGCCCTCACGGCCGCTCCCCCTTCGGCGGCTGGCCCAACGCCCCGGCGATCAGCGTCGACGCCATCCAGCGCAGCACCGCCTCGCCCTCTTGCGTCTCCACCTCGCAGACGTCGCGCAGCACCACCAGCGCTTCGATGCCGGTGAGCAGCGCCAGCGCGTTGACGAGGCGTTCGAAGGCCGGGCGCGGCAGGGCCGGCTCCAGCGGCGCCAGCGCCGCCCTCAGCCAGCCGAGGCGCCGGCCGCCGCGCCGCACCGTGCTGTCGCCGACCGCCGAAGCGCCCAGCAGGGCGCGGAACAGGCTCTCGTTGCTGGTGATCATCTGGAACACGTCGGTGACCAGGCGATCGACCCGCGCCGCCGCCTCCGCCGGTCCGGCACCTTCCGGCGGCGGTTCGACGCGGATGGTGTTGGCGATGCCTTCCAGCACCGCCTCGCGGATGATCTCGTCCGGCGTCGAGAAATAGCGATAGGCGGTGGCGCGCGAAATGCCGGCGCGATCCGCCACCTCGGCGACCGACGGGCGCCCGCCCGCCTCCACGAGCTCCCGCGCGGCGCGCAGCAGCTCGATGCGGGTCCGCTTCTTCTGGTTGGTGCGTTCGAAGGATTTTTCTTGACTGTCCATTCTCGTCTCGTTATGAGAAAACCGTCTCATCAAGAGATGATTGTATCATCCGTTTCCCAAGGCGCAATCATGAATTCCAATCCAGCGGAGCCGATGACGCTGCATTTCCTCGGCAACATATTGACCTTCCGCGCCCGCACGGCCGCGACGGAGGGTCATTTTACCGTCATCGAGGTGCGCACCGCCCCCGGCGCCGGTGCCCCGCCCCACACCCAGACCGACCAGGAATCCTTCCTGGTGCTGGAAGGCGGCTACGAGATCGTCCGCGACGGCGTGGTGCTGACCTGCCAGCCCGGCGACTTCGTGCACGTGCCGCCGGGCATGGTGCATTCCTTCCGCAACCCGACGGACGCGGTGTCGAAAATGCTGCTGATCAACTTCCCCGGCGACCTGCACGAGAAGTTCTTCACGCTGGTGGGCGATCCGCTGGCCCCCGGCAGCACCGACTTCCCGCCGCCCGCCGCCCCCGACATCCCCCACATCCTGGAAGCCGGCCGCGCCTGCGGCATCGAAATCCTCGCCCCCTGATGGAGCCCCCGATGAACACCCTGATCGAACGCCTGACCGCCGCCCCGCCCTTCGCCCTCCTCGCCCGCATCGTGCTGACGCTGATGTTCTGGCTGAGCGGCATCGCCAAGCTGGCCGATTTCCCCGCCGCCATCGCCGAGATGCGCCATTTCGGCCTGGAGCCGGCCGTTCCCATCGCCGTGGCGGTGATCGCCGTGCAGTTGGTCGGCTCGGCGCTGGTCATCTCCGGCCGCCATGTCTGGCTCGGCGCCGGCATGCTCGGCGTCTTCACCGTGCTGACCATCCCGATCGCCCACGCGTTCTGGACGATGGATGGCGAACGCGCCTTCCTGGAAATGATGTTCGCCTTCGAGCACATCAGCGTCATTGGCGGCCTGATGGTGGTCGCCGCCTTCGGCGAGGCGCGGCGCCGCGCGGTGCCTACCAGCGCCCCAGCCTGATCTTGCAAGACGGAGCCACGCCGGCCCCGTCTTGCCCGCCGATCCCACAGTTTCAGGGCGCGCGGCCTATCGCTGATACCTAGCCCTGGGGCGAATGATGTCGCCGCTCTCAGCCTGCTCGATGGCATGGCCGATCCAGCCGGCTAGCCGGCCGGCAGCAAAGATCGTGAAGGCGGCATCCTCGGGCAGGTGGTGAACCATGCTCATCGCCGTCAGCGCCATGTCGATATTGGCTGGCAACCCAAGCCGCTGCGACAAGGCGCCCACCGCGCGCAGAGGCGCGGCGTCGGCCGGCAGGCGCTCAAGCAGCAACCGCGCCCTCGGATCGCCGTCCGGGTAGAGCGGGTGCCCGAAGCCGAAACCATAGGGCGACTGGTCTTGCCGCGCCTTGAGGAACGTCTCCGCCTCCCCGTCCAGCGCGGCCTTGAGCGCCGCCCGCGCCTGCGTCGCCGCCCCGCCATGGCGCGGTCCGGACAGCGTCGCCAGGCCCGACAGCAGCGCCGCCGGCAGACTGGCGCCCGTCGACGCGGCGATCCGCACGGCAAACGTCGATGGATTGAGTTCATGATCGCTGAGCAGCACCAGGGCGCGGCGGAGATCGTCAGCGGCGGCGTCGGAAGCCTGCCACGCCCGGCCAAGGCGCAGATGGATGGGTCCGCCGAGATCGCGGGCCAGCAGCGCGTTGGTCACGCCGGACATCAACCGGCCGCCCAGCGGCGCCCAATCGTCGGCGGCGCGGCTGTCGATTGCCGTCCCCTCCCCGGTCATGTGCACGAGAAAGTCCATCGCCCGACCGACAGGGGTCGACAGCGAACTTGCGCCGCTCACATCGGGACATTCGACCGCGTCGACCTGCCACAGATGCGCGGCCATCTCCTCCAGCGTCATCGTCTCCGCGCAATCCCCGACCGATCGCCCCCGCAGCCAGAGCATGCCCTGCCTGAGCTCGGAGATCGCGGTGACCAGCACGGGATCGCCCCATCGGATCGCCGCTTCCGCCACCTCGGCGCGGGCGCGCGGCCGGCGGTTCTGCTGGGCGAGGGCCTCGACATCCGCCTTGGCATAGAGGCTGCGCCGGCCATCCGTCGTGTCGGCCTGAACGCGCAAAAGCTTGCGGCTGACATAGGCATAGAGCGTCTGCGACCGCACCCCGAGCAGGGCGCAGGCAGTCTCGGCATCGATCCAATCGGCTGAATTCATATTGATTATATTGATCAAGATTTACGGCCGGTCAATCCGGCGCTTTCATCGGGGCAGGAACAGGAGACGGCGATGGCGGACAACTTTGACGGTGAGATCGGCGAGGCGCTCGGGCTTGGGACGACGCCGGCCTTACAGGTGGCGGAAAGCGACCCCGGCGAGCTCGCCTCCTGCTTCCGGGTGTCCGAGCTGGCCGTGGCATCGATGCGCGCCGCCGCCCGCCAGCTGGCCGCCTTCACCGGCACCAGCGAGGTGGCGATCAACCGACGGCGGACGCTGCTGTGGTTCGGCATGACCTTGCGCCCCATCGGCTGGTCGCTGCCATCGGCCTGGGATCCGATTGCCGGCGATTACCGGGCCGCCGATGGCTGGATCAGGCTGCACACCAACGCCCCCCATCACCGGGACGCCGCCCTGGCGGTGATCGGCTGCGCGCCGGAAAAGGCCGCCGTTTCCCAGGCGGTCGGCAGCTGGCAGATCAATCAGCTTGAGGAGGCGGTGGTGGCCGCCGGTGGCGCCGCCGCGGCGATGCACGACATCGACGCATGGGCGCGCCATCCCCAGGGCATCGCCGTCGCGGCGGAGCCGCTGATCGCCTGGCGGGAAACCGGCCACCGGCGCGGGCCGGCGACGCTCAAGGACATCAAAGTGCTCGATCTGACGCGCGTCTTGGCCGGCCCCGTCGCCACGCGCTTTCTGGCCGGCTTTGGCGCAAAGGTGCTGCGCATCGATCCGCCCAGTTGGAACGAGCCGGGCGTCGAGCCGGAAGTGACGCTCGGAAAGCGCCGGGCCGGGCTGGACCTCCACCGCGCCGAGGATCGCCAGACCTTCGAGGCCCTGCTCGCCGGCGCCGACGTACTCGTCCATGGCTACCGCCCCGGCGCGCTGGAGCGGCTCGGCTATGGCGAGGCCGAGCGGCAGGCCCTGTCGCACGGCCTGATCGACGTCAGCCTCAACGCCTATGGCTGGACAGGCCCTTGGACTTCGCGGCGCGGCTTCGACAGCCTGGTGCAGATGAGCACCGGCATCGCATCGGAAGGCATGCGGCGGGCGGCGGCGGAGCGGCCAGTGCCGCTGCCGGTGCAGGCGCTCGACCACGCCACGGGCTACCTGATGGCGGCGGCGGTGCTGAACGCGCTGCGCCGGCGACGGGAGACCGGCATATGCCATTCGGCCCGACTATCGCTCGCCCGCACGGCAGCGCTGCTGCTCTCCGGCGGTGCCAGTGAGTTCCAAGGTTCGGGCGTGAAAGAAACCGACGCGGATCGCAGCCCCCACATCGAACCCACCCCCTGGGGCCCCGCCCACCGCCTCGAATTCCCCGTGAGCCTCGATGGCCAGCCGCCGACATGGCGACATCCGGCGGGACCGCTGAGATCGGATGCGGCGAGCTGGTGAGAACGCAAGTCTGAGGCATAGCGGATTGGCGGGATGGGAGCGCCATATCGGCGGCGTGCCTTCTCGTCCTGAGATCCTCTGCCTTCGCAGAGGAGGACAGCGTGATGGCAGCGGGAGCAAAGCGAAGAGTGGCGCGCCATCCCTCTGTTCCCTCTATATAAAGCTGTCCTCCTCTGCGAAGGCAGAGGATCTCAGGCAGAATGAATCTCCCAGGCGATATAGCGCTCCAAGCGCCTCAGGCACCGGATATATCCCTCCGCGCCCTCTCGCCCCGAGATCCTCTGCCTTCGCAGAGGAGGACAGCGTGATGGCAGCGGGAGCAAAGCGAAGAGTGACGCGCCATCCCTCTGCTCCCATTATATAAATTGTCCTCCTCTGCGTGAGAAAGAGGACCTCAGGACGAGAAATTGATCGGCCAATATCACGCTCCCCTCCCCTCAACCCCGCACCCTCGGCCTGAGCACGATGCCGCCGATCTCCACCTCCAGCGGCTGATCGATGGCGTGGCCACCGCCTCCAGCAAACCGAGTAAAATCCGCCGCGTGACGACTTTCGCGACGGTTCGGCTGGATGCGCAGGTCGCTGCGATGGCATAGAGGAGTCGAGCGCGGCCCCTGAGTTGTTGTCGATCAGGGGGCGCCCCTCAAGCACCCGAGAGGAGCCAACGATGCCCACCCTGGCCGACCCCGCGCGCCCCTTCAAGCAACAGGCCGGAGAGCACGCGGCTGGCCTCGTGCAGTCCGGCATGGTGGTCGGTCTTGGCACCGGATCGACGGCGATCTTTGCCACCCGTGAGATCGCGGCCCGCCTTCAGGCCGGTGATCTCCGGGACATCGTGGCCATTGCAACCTCGCGCGCCACCGACGCCGCCGCCCGCGCGCTTGGCATCCCCATGCTGACCGACGACATCCCCCGCGAGATCGACCTCACCATTGATGGCGCCGACGAGGTCGATCCGGCGATGGACCTGATCAAGGGCGGCGGCGGCGCATTGCTGCGCGAGAAGATCGTGGCTGAGGCCAGCCGTCGAAACGTCATCGTCGTCGATGCGGGCAAGCTGTCGCCTCGGCTCGGCACCCACTGGCCGCTGCCGGTGGAGGTGCTCGAATTCGGCTGGCGCTCGCAGGCGCGGTTTCTGGAAAGCCTGGGCGCGGCCGTCACGCCACGGCCGAGCGACGGCGGCCTTTTCCGCACCGATCAGGGCAACCTCATCCTCGATTGCCGGTTCAAGCCGATCGACGACCCCCTGGGGCTGGCCGGCGAGCTTGAAGCCCGCGCCGGGCTCGTCGAGCACGGGTTGTTCATCGGCATCGCCTCCGACCTGATCGTGGCGGGAGAAGACGGGATACGCCATCTCCGGCGCGGCCAGGAGGTGGCGACGCGTTAGCGCGACGCCCCATGCCGTACCGCAGGAAGAACGCCCCGTCACCTCTTCCTGTCCGAGAAGGTGTACCGGCCGATTTGGCTGCCCTCAATCCTGCGCCGTCGGCCGGATGACGATGCTGCCGATCTCCACCTCCGGCGGCTGATCGATGGCATAGGCGATGGCTTTGGCCACCGCCTCCGGCGGCAGGGCGATCTCGCCCATCCGCGCCTCAATCGCCGCCTTCAGGGCCTGATCCCCCATGGAGTCGGCGAGGTTGGTCGCCACCATACCGGGCGAGATCTCCGTCACCCGCAGCTTGGCGCCGGCCTCCTGGCGCAGCGCCTCGGTCAGCGTCCGCACGGCGTTCTTGGTGGCGGCATAAACGCCCATCGTCGGCACGATCTTGAGACCGGCCGTCGACACGACGTTGACGATGTGGCCGCTCCCCTGCCGCTGAAAGATCGGCAGCACCGCCGCGATGCCATGGAGCACGCCCTTGAGGTTGACGTCGATCATGGCGTCCCAATCGGCCACCTTCACCGCCTCAAAGCGCGACAGCGGACTGACGCCGGCATTGTTGATCATCACGTCGACACGGCCGAAATGCTCGCCCCCCGCCTTCACCAGCGCCTCGACCTCCCCGGCCCGGCTGACGTCAGTGACGCGAAAGATCGCCTCGCCGCCCGCCGCCCGGATGCGCTCGGCCACCTCGGCGATCGGCGCTTCCCGCCGCGCCCCCAGCACCACCTTGGCGCCCCGCGAACCAAGATGCAGCGCCGTGGCGCGACCAATGCCGCTGCCGGCCCCGGTGATGACGACAACCTTGTTCTCGATGGTCATGACGGCGGTCCTTATCGCTGATAACGTGAGTATGCTATCTATGGTACGATAAGGGTGATATCAAGGATCCGATATCAACGATAAGCGGCCACATTTCGCGCTCCAAAGCGTGGGCCGGCGCGGATCATTCCGCCGGGAAATGCCGGGTGGGCATCGGCGGAATGTCGTCTTTGCCGGCCATCACGTTCCAGTAAGCCCACGAGCGGGCATCCATGATGCCGGGCGGGGCCTGTTCCAAGGCTTCCGTAAAGCCGTCCTCATCGACGTAGCGGCGCACCACGGCGAGGTCATCCAGCGTGCCATAGGTCATGACGTAGGCGAGAAACCGCACCGGGTCGGCCAGCGCTTTCTCCGGCGCTTCAAACCAGACCACGCGGGGTGCAACTGCCAAGAGATCGGCGGCATGGGGAAGAGGCTTCATCGCGGCGCGCCTGTAAAGTTACTTAGAACCGAAGCCTACCAATAGTCGAAAATTTTCTGTAATAATCATACCTATGGTTGCCCCGATTGTCATCGTTTGTTTGGTCTGAGCATAGCCTATCGTAAGCTGGAGGTTGCTTTGGATAGAGTTACAGCACGAATTGCCGAACACATATCTGGTGAAAAGCAATATCAAGAGTGCGCTCGGCGGGCCCTTCCCATCCTTGTGCGTCAAGCGGAGGCAGGAAATAGTATCTTCTACTCTGACCTAGCAAAAGAGCTTGGGATGCCAAATCCCCGCAATCTCAATTATGTTTTAGGGAGTATTGGGAGAACAATTGAGAATCTAAGAAAGGAATGGAAAGAGAAAGTTCCGCCAATACAATGCCTCGTCATAAACAAAAGAGAGCATTTACCGGGCGAAGGGATTGGTTGGTTTCTTATTAAGGAAGAGGAATTTCGCAAGCTACCCCCTGCACGGAAGCGGGCTCTCGTCGATGCGGAATTAGCCAAGGTCTATGGATATCCGCGCTGGCGAAAAGTACTACAAACTTTGAATTTGTCTCTTCCCCCTCAGTCATATGAAGAATTAAACAAAGCTGCGGCTAAACTAGGCGGAGGAGAAAGTCAAAGCCACAGGATGATGAAAGAGTTCGTCTCAAGGCATCCTTCTGTCGTAGGCCTTCCGTATTCAACGGGTGAAGGAGAGCTTGAGAAGCCACTTCCATCAGGAGACAGACTGGACGTTTCTTTCTCAACGAAGGCCGGATGGGTGGCGGTGGAGGTCAAATCTGAGATATCCGACGAAGTCGACATCACTCGCGGCCTATACCAATGCGTGAAATATATAGCAGTAATGCAGGCAGTCGAGGCATCAGAGAAACGTGAGATTAACGCACGAGCCTTGCTGGCCATCGCAGGAGAGTTGCCAGAAAAATTAATTCCACTAAGGAATACATTAGGAATAACCGTAGTTGAGAATGTGCCATCGAAGTAGAGAATCACGAATCTCTCTTCTCAAAGCAAGTGATCCCCCATCACCCCACCAGCGTCCCGTTCCACGTCCCCTCTCTCACCAGCCCGATCATCTTCTCCTTCATGACCTCCCCTGCGAACAGCGCCGCCCGCGACACCCGCCGGTCGCGCGGATAGCAGAGCGCCAGTTGGCGCACCGGCGACGGATCGGCGATCGGCGCCAGGGCGAACTGGCCTTCGCCCTGTTCGCGTTCGAAGGCGGTCGCCGGCATGATGGTGTAGCCGTAGCCGGCCCCCACTAGCTCCTTCAGCGAGCCGTAGCCGTCCACCTCCACCACCACGTCGATGTCGATGCCGGCCTGCCGCGCGCAGTCGTCGACCACGGCCCTGAGGTCGTGGCCACGGCTTGGCAGCAGAAAGGGCAGGTCGGCGAGATCCTTGAATTGCACCGGCTTGTCCGGGCTGAGGCCGGAACTGACGGGGCCGATCAGGAACAGGTTCTCGGACAGGATCGGCTCGGTTCTGAGCGCCAGCGTCGCCCGCGCGCTGTAGAGAATGGCGGCGTCGATATCGCCTCGGAACAGGCCGTCGAGCAGATAGCCGGTGTAGGAGGTGACGATGCGCACCCGCACCGCCGGATGGGCGCGGCGGAATTCGGCCACCAGCGGCACCGACAGCGCGTTGGAAATGGTCGGAGACAGCCCCACCGACACGTTGCCGACGATGGCGGCGCTCGGCCCGCCCACCGCCTGGCGCATGTCGTCCAGCTCGCCCAGGATATGCCGCGCGTGCGCCAGCGCCGCGATGCCGTGATCGGTCAGCGTCATGCCGCGCCCGTGCCGGTCGAACAGGCGCACGCCGAGTTCATCCTCCAGCATACGGATCTGTCGGCTCAAGGCTGGTTGGGCGATCCTGAGCCGCCCCGACGCCTTGTTGAGGCTACCGAGATCGGCAACGAACACGAGCGTGCGTAGCTGGGAGATATCCATGAGCTATTAAATATCGGCATAACTGAATGAAGTAAATTGCCGACGATCTATACCAACTAAAGGCGTAGGTTCCGCCCACCAACTGGAATGGGACCATGTCACTCGCATCCCCCCTCGAAGCCTTCCCGACCGACCTCCCCATCGAAAAGCCGCTCAAAAAGCCCGCCGCGCCGACCTTCGTCGTCAAGGGCAGCGCCGCTTACAAGCGCATCAGCCTGGCGCTGTTCCTGGCCGGTTTCTCCACCTTCTCGCTGCTCTATGCGATACAGCCGCTACTGCCGAGCCTGGTTTCCGAATACGGCGTCAGCCCGGCGGAAAGCTCGCTGGCGCTGTCGCTGACCACCGGCAGCCTCGCCATCGCCATCCTCCTGGCCGGCGCCTTTTCCGAAGGCTTCGGCCGGCGCGGCGTGATGTTCGTGTCCATGCTCGGCGCCGCGCTCTGCCACATCGGCGCGGCGCTGTCGCCCGACTGGCATGCGCTGTTGGCGCTGCGGGCGGCCGAGGGCTTCATCCTGGGCGGCGTGCCGGCCGTCGCCATGGCCTATATCTCCGAGGAGATCGAGCCGCGTTCGCTCGGCACCGCCATGGGGCTCTATGTCGGCGGCGTCGCCTTCGGCGGCATGGCCGGCCGCGTCGGCGTCGGCCTGCTGATGGAGTTCTGCTCCTGGCGCCACGCGCTGACGCTGATCGGCCTCATCGACTTGATCGCCGCCGCCGGCTTCGCCCTGCTGCTGCCGCCCTCGCGCAACTTCGTGCGCCGCAAGGGCATGTCGCTTTCCGCCCATTGCGGAACATGGCTCGGCCATCTGCGCACGCCCGGCCTGTCGCTGGTGTTCCTGTGCGGCTTTCTGGCGCTCGGCAGCTTCGTCGCCCTGTTCAACTACCTGACCTTCCGCCTCTCGGCCGCACCCTTCGGCCTGTCGCCGGGCTTCATCAGCGCCATGTTCCTGGTCTACATCGCCGGCGTCGTCGCCTCGCCCTGGGCCGGCATCCTCGCCGACCGCCACGGCCGCATGCCCACACAGCTGCTGGGTGTCGCCATCATGGCCGTGGGCACGCTGATGACGCTGTCGTCCTCGCTTGTGATGATCATCGTCGGCCTCACCGGCATCACCGGCGGCTTCTTCATCATCCATTCGGTTGCCAGCGGCTGGGTCGGGCGGCTGGCGCGCGGCTCCAAGGGCCACGCCTCCTCGCTCTATCTGCTCGCCTATTATGCCGGCTCCTCCAGCATGGGCTCAGGCGGTGGCTGGGTGTGGAGCCTCGGCGGCTGGCCGGCCATCGTCGGCCTGGTCTCGGCGATGCTCGGCCTGATCCTGGTGGCCACGCTCCGCATCGGCGCCTTGGCGGAGGGCGCAGCCGGCTAGCGGCGCTAGCGGCATGCCAATGCCGCTGATAATATGCCAGCCATGACCACCGATTCCGACGACAAATCCGTCCGCCACCGCATTCTCGAAGCGGCCGAGGCGCTGCTCCAGGCGGGCGGGCCGGCGGCGCTCACCACCCGCGCCGTGGCAGCGGCGGCCGGCGTGCAGGCGCCCACCCTCTATCGCCTGTTCCATGACAAGCAAGGCCTGCTCGACGCCACCGCCGACCACGGCCTTGCCAAATACGTGGCGGCCAAATCGACCCGCCGCCTGTCGGCCGACCCGTTGGAAAACTTCCGCCGCGCCTTTGACATGCTGATCGCCTTCGGCGTCGACAACCCCGCCCTGTTCGCCATTTTGACGACGCCGCGCGCCGCGCCATCGCCGGCCGCGAGCGGCTTCAACATGCTCCGCCACTTCGTCCGCGCCCTGGCCGTCGCCGGCCGGCTGAGGATGGAGGAAAGCCGGGCGACGGCGCTGGTCCACGCCGTCGGCACCGGCACCGTGCTGACGCTCAACGCCAGCCCGGCCGAGGCGCGCGATCAGGGCCTTGCCACCACCGCCCGCGAAGCGCTGATCGCGGCGATCACCGCCACCGGCACCGCGCCGGAGGACGGCCCGGCGGTGGCCGCCATCACGCTCCGCGCCAACCTCGACGCCCTCGACGATCTCAGCCCCGGCGAACGCCACCTGATGGCCGAACTGCTCGACCGCATCGCCGGCCGCGCCGGCTCGTCACCGGCGCCGGAGCGATCGGAACGCCCCCAGCCTCAATCGCCCATCGCGTCGAACTGAACCGCCTGATTGCCCTTACGCGCCGGCCATCCGCCGATCGAAGTCTTCGCGCGCCTTTTCCACCTCGGGCAGCTTCTCCAGCGTCCAGGCGTAGAGCGCGCCGAACGGTTCCACCAGCGTGCGGCCGAGCGGGGTGATTTCGTATTCGACGGCCACCGGCGACATCGGCATCACGCGCCGCAGGATCAGGCCGTTGCGCTCGAGTTTGCGCAGGCATTGCGTCAGCGCCTTCTGCGTCACGCCCTCCAGCTGCCGCTTGATGGCGTTGAAGCGGATGGGCCCGCCGCGCAGCACCGTCAGCACCATCATCGACCATTTTTCGGCGATCTGGTCGAACAGCACCCGGCTGGGGCAATCAGACGCGAAGTGGGCGACAGGGCAATCCGGCATGGCAGGTTTCCTCCGATATACCTGAGAGCTCGACCCGAAATTCGCTGGGGCGCGGCAGATAGCGATGAGTTCGAGAACCGGAGCGGAGCGGACTTGAGGGTCCGTGAGCACCGGAAGCGCAGAATTCGAAGCTAGGTGCCCGCCCCAGTAGAATTTCGGGCCGGGCTCTGGGTGATTTAAGGTGCCTCATTGACACCACGTATACGGATTATACCTTGGCTTTCCCTCAACGCAACGGGACCCTGCCTCATGACCTCCGCTGAGACCAGCACGCTGTTTCGCCCCTTTTCCATCAAGAACTTGACCCTGCCCAACCGCATCGTCATGGCACCGATGACCCGCTACATGGCGCCCGACGGCATCCCCGGCGCCGCCAACGCCGCCTATTATCGGCGCCGCGCCGAAGGGGGCGTCGGCCTGATCCTGTCGGAAGGCACGGTGGTCGATCGCCCCGCCTCGCGCAACATGCCCGGCATTCCCTTCTTCCATGGCAACGCCGCGCTCGCCGGCTGGAAGCAGGTGATCGACGCCGTTCACGATGCCGGCGGCCGCATGGGCCCGCAGCTCTGGCACACCGGCTCGACCCGCGCCGGCGAATGGCAGCCCGAGGCGCCGGTGGAAAGCCCCTCCGGCCTGTTGGCGCCCGGCACACCGCGCGGCGTGGCGATGAGCGAAGAGGATATCGCCGACACCGTGGCGGCCTTCGCCAAGGCGGCGGCGGCGGCCAAACGGCTCGGCTTCGACGTGGTCGAGATCCACGGTGCCCACGGCTATCTGATCGACGAGTTCTTCTGGTCCGGCACCAACGAGCGCGCCGACCGCTTCGGCGGCGCCACCATCCGTGAGCGGTCGCGCTTTGCCGGCGAGGTGGTGGCCGCCATCCGCGCCGCCGTCGGCCCCGACTATCCGATCATTCTGCGCGTCAGCCAGTGGAAGCAGCAGGATTACGCGGCGCGCCTTGCCCCGACACCGGCGCTGATGACCGACTGGCTGGCCCCGCTGGTGGAAGCCGGCGTCGACATCCTGCACTGCTCACAGCGTCGTTTCTGGGAGCCGGAATTCCCCGACGTCGACGGCGAGAACGGCCTCAACTTCGCCGGCTGGGCCAAGAAGCTGACCGGCGCCGCCACCATCAGCGTCGGCTCGGTGGGCCTGTCGGGCGAATTCTTCGGCGCCTTCCAGGGCGAAGGTTCGACGGTGGTCGGCCTCGATCGCCTGCTCCAGCGCATTGAGCGCGACGAGTTCGACCTGATCGCCGTGGGCCGCGCCCTGATCTCCGATGCCAACTGGGTCTCCAAGGTGCAAATGGGCGACTCCACCGGCCTGAAGGGCTTCGACCCGGCCGCTCTCAAAGAGCTCGTCTGAAGCGATTCGAACAACGCCGCCCGCCGAACCTCGACGGGCGGTTTGTTTTGTCAGGCGGACACCATGCAGAGAGGCCCCTCGCCTCTTTCAGTTCGTGGTCAATGACAGTTGATCGCGTTTTTGCATAAAAGGACGATGCGGCGCTCCTCTGCGAGGGCCGTCTTGTGGTAGGTCGTCTCTTGCTCCCGACAGAGCCGAGTTACACGAAACGGGGTGAGCCATGTCGATGAAAACAGCCAATCCGGAGCACGCTGATGTTCAAGCGTTCTGCCGGGCAATTTCGCCCTCCGCCCCTGTCTTTGTGAAGATCGCCCCCAAGGAAGATTGCACGCCGAAGGACTGCTTTGTGAATGTCCAGAAGCAGATCGACCGGTTTGGTGGGCAAATGCGCGTCGGCTGGTCAATCGGGAACTGGCCGGGCGCCTATATAGAGGCCGAGCATCACGCGGTTTACGATCCGGGAAACGGAGCCGCCTGGGTTGACGTCACGCCTTCCCTTGATGGCGAAAGCCACCGGCTTTTCCTGCCCGATGAAACCGCCACCTACAACGCGGCAAACCCAGGCGTTCGGCGCGACAACATCCGCAAAGCCCACACCAACGACCCGCTGATTATCGAGCTGTTCAAGGTTGCGGCGGAAAAAACGCGTCTGATGAACATGATCCCGGGCGTCGCCGCGGCTCACGTTCCGCCCGCGCTCAGACAGCCTCTGTCTTTCATCGGGCAGAGGCACGTGCAGCTCTCTATTGAAGTCTCAATGCGCTACACCTCGCGCAACGATCCTTGTTTCTGCGGAAGCGGCAAGAAATTCAAACAGTGCCACGGAGCCAAGTCCGCTTAGCTCGGCCAGCCTTTCCATCAGCACTCCCCCGCGGGCATGACCTCGCGCCAGAGGATAAAGGTCTCATGCGCCCCTCCTCCAGCTCGAAATGGCGCGCGCCCTCAAGCCGGAAGTTCTGCGCCGCGTAGAAGCCGATGGGTTCGTGAAGGCGGGGACCTCAGGACGAGAAAGCGCGACGGCACTATCAGGCGCCTTCCAACCCGAGCTGAAATGCAAAACCGCCCGTCGGGTCTCCCGGCGGGCACACCCACTCGCCCGCCAACAGAAGCGCCCTATATAAGCTGCTCGCTTTATTCTGCCTGAGGTCCTCTGCCTGCGCAGAGGATTGACATTTTATATAATTAGAACAAATGGATAGCTTAGCGATCGTGTCCCTTGGCGTGGTGTAGCTGGCGCTGCTGGTCACCGTTAAGTTCGGCTCGGGCCTGCTTGATCAGTTTGTCACTGCCGGCAAGCTGACGAAGGGATCATTGCCCATCTGCGCGATGGTTTCCAGCGTCATGTATCTAGCGCGTAGGACGGCCCATTCGTCGTTTTGTTCCAGCAGCAAGGCCCCGACGAGACGAACGATCGCTTCGTCATTTGGGAAGATGCCAACCACTTCGGTGCGTCGCTTGATCTCGCCGTTTAGCCGCTCGATCGGGTTGGTGCTATGCAGCTTCGCCCGGTGTTCTTTCGGAAAGGTCATGTAGGCCAGCACATCCTCTTCGGCGTCATCCATGATCGTGGCCAGTTTCGGGACTTTGGGACGGATCTGGTCGGCAACGGCACGCCATTGGGTACTGGCGGCCTCGGCGGTCTCCTGAGCAAAGGCCGTGGCGATGAAGGCAGAGACGACGCGGCGACCGCTCCTGCCGGCATGGGCCAGCACGTTGCGCATGAAGTGGACTCGGCAGCGTTGCCAGGTGGCGCTGAGCACCTTGGAGACGGCCGCCTTGATGCCTTCGTGGGCGTCGGAGATGACCAGCTTGACGCCCCGCAATCCACGTCGGGTCAGCTTGCGCAGGAACTCGGTCCAGATCGGTTCTGCCTCGGAAGTGCCGATCTCCAGCCCCAGAACCTCGCGCCGGCCATCGGTGTTAACGCCGATGGCGATGATGACGGCCACCGAGACGATACGCCCACCTCGGCGAACCTTGAGGTAGGTGGCGTCGATCCACAGGTAAGGCCAGTCGCCTTCAATCGGTCGATCGAGGAAGGCCTTCACCTTGTCGTCGATCTCTTCGCACAATCTCGACACCTGGCTCTTGGAGATGCCGGACATGCCCATGGCCTTGACCAGATCATCGACCGAGCGTGTAGAGATCCCCTGAATGTAGGCTTCCTGGATGACGGCCGTCAGCGCCTTCTCAGCCATGCGGCGAGGTTCGAGAAAGCCTGGGAAATAGCTGCCTTTGCGCAGCTTGGGGATACGGAGCTCGACCGTGCCAGCCCTCGTCTCCCAATCACGCTCGCGGTAGCCGTTGCGCTGGACGCGGCGTGACGGATCCTTCTCTCCATAGCCGGCGCCCGTCACGGTGCCGACCTCCAACTCCATCAGCCGTTCGGCGGCAAAGCCTATCATCTCGCGCAGAATGTCGGCGTCAGGGGCTTGTTCCACGAGGTCGCGGAAGTTCATCATGTCCTTGGTCATCGGTGGTCTCTTCGGTCTGGAGTTGGAGTTAGCAACCAGACCCTACCGAACATTGCCGGTGACCACCTCACTCAGGACCTACACCACGACTATGGACGGCATCTAGCTTAGCGCCCACCCGATCAAGCTGTGATCCCTATATATCAAGCTGGCCTCCTCTGCGAAGGCAGGAAACCTCGGGACGAGAGGACGCAGGGGCCCCTATCAGGCGCCATCCAACCCGCGCTGAAAGGCAAAGCCGCCCGTCGATCTCCCGGCGGGACACCCACTCGCCCGCCAACAGAAGCGCCCTATATAAGCTGCTCGCTTTATTCTGCCTGAGATCCTCCGCCTGCGCAGAGGATGACATTTTATATAATTAGAACAAGTGGATAGATTAGCGCCCACCCGATCAAGCTGTGATCCCTATATATCAAGCTGTCCTCCTCTGCGCAGGCGGGGACCTCGGGACGAGAAAGCGCGACGGCCCTATCAGGCGCCTTCCAACCCGAGCTGAAATGCAAAGCCGCCCGTCGATCTCCCGGCGGGCACACCCACTCGCCCGCCAACAGAAGCGCCCTATATAAGCTGCTCGCTTTATTCTGCCTGAGGTCCTCTGCCTGCGCAGAGGATTGACATTTTATATAATTAGAACAAATGGATAGCTTAGCGCCCACCCGATCAAGCTGTGATCCCTATATATCAAGCTGGCCTCCTCTGCGAAGGCAGGAAACCTCGGGCTGGATGAGGCACCCCGCCGATATCGCGCGCCCTCTCCACCCAGCGGCCTGAAAAGCAGAGCACCACCTAACCGATTGTCACCTCTATATAAATTGTCCTCCTCTGCGAAGGCAGAGGATCTCAGGACGAGAGGACGCAGGTGCCCCTATCAGGCGCCCTTCAGCCCGAGCTGAAAGGCAAAACCGCCCGTCGATCTCCCGGCGATGCCACGCGGCACCGCCTGCGATTAACGGCCAACGAAAGTTCCACCCCATGCGGCGCCTTCCAGTTTGATCTGGTCGTCAACAATGTAGGCCGACTGCGTGGAGGGCAGCGCCATCCTCGCCAGCATCGGGACATTGCCCGTGGCTTTGGTCTTGTCCAAGGTGATCTTTGTCTCGTTTCCAGAACGACAGACGGATGCTTCCCCGGTCAGCCATAGTTTACCGGCTTTGGTGGCTGAGTAGACCAGACCGTTGGCGCCGTCCGTGATGACAATGGTCAGTGGCTTTCCATCATTCTCGGTCGTCTCCTGCCAACTGGCTTTTATGCCATTGGCTTTGATCTCGCTGACGGATGTCAGGCAGGCGGCTTGAGCAATCGTGGGCCCGCCTAGAATGAATAAGCAAACAAGCAATTTGAATGTTGTCGGACCCATGTTCTCCTCCTGGGAGAGCGAACGGCGTGATATCGGTCAAAAAATCCACTGAGTGGCAACAAAGACCGCGTGCAGCCTTGAGCAAGCACAGCTTGATAACCTGCGGATGACAGCCTTTGTTCCTGAAGAATTACGCAATATCAATGAAATGCGAGGAAGAGTTGGCGGAGCAAGGATGGTGAAAATGGGAACTTGGAACGCGTTGTATCATATGTATTTCTAATGACGGCTCAGCAAAAGGCGGCATGATGCGCCCATAATCTTACCTAGCCATATCATTCTCAATTTCAATTTTGTTCAGTACTCAAATCTAGTAGGTAATTCGTCCACGCAAATCCTCAAAAGAAGTCATAATGTTCTCGCGATAAGCTGGAAGCCTTTCCAAATTTTGATACCAGGACATTACATTTGGCATCGATGGATACTCGATTCCCATCTCAAAGTAGCGATAGAGCATAGAACCAGCCGGTATATCGGCAAGACTTAGATCGTCTCCCAGAATATACGCATGGCCTTCAAGCCAACGGTCGAGAAGCTTAAAGTGCTGCGCACACCCCGCCATCTTCTGGCGGATCATAGGCCAGTCTCTTTGTGGCTCCGGCGTACGATAAAAGCCCCAGAACACGCCCATAAAATCTGGCTGCAAGCTGGTCTGCGCCCAATCCATCCAACGATCGGCAAGCGATCTTTCACCCGCATCCTCAGGCCAGAATTTGCTCTTGCCGTATTTTGCCGCAAGATAGCGAAGAATAGAGTGGGATTCCCAAACCACAGTTCCTTGATCGTCAAGCACCGGCACATGTCCATGCGGATTCATGGATAGAAATTCAGGCGTATCGAGGCCTCCATATTTGCCACCAGCGGGAATGGTTTCATAGGCAACGCCTAACTCAGTCGCAAACCAGAGCACTTTCTGAACATTTAGAGAATTGCTGCGCCCCCAAATCTTAAGCATAGTGCACCTCATGGATTGCTGTAGACTATGATTTATCACAATGCTGGCAGCGGTAGAGACACAATGAATTCATTGAGTCCAGAATGAATACCTAATTTATAGACATACTTCATAGCTGAACCCGCCCGCCTTCGCCCAATGGGCTACGTCGTCGCCCCCTTCCCTCGATGCGCGGCAATTTCCAACACGGCAAACCGGCATCAGGGCGTTTTGGGGCGCCCGACATTGGTATATTCTGACTCCGTAAAATTACCGAAAAGACCTGTGATGGCTTGCGGACTCGGCGCGGTTGGATTGTGATTGCCGAATGAGCGGAGGCACATTCTTGAACGGTTCGCAACGCCATCCTTTGTTGTCGCTGGCGCGGTGACCGTCTGGCCAGCAGGGTCCGGCTCGGGGGGAGCATGCGATTTTGCTTTTGGAGGATGACGGTCTGCCGTGCCGGAGGTGAGGACGCCGCATCATCGATCCGCGAAATGTTCAGGGTTGGATGCGGGCAAATTATAGCCAATAAAAACAATAGGTTGGGAGTGAGACACCATGGACGCTGTTGACAAGGAATTCGAGTTCGCCGGCAGTGACGGAGTTCCGATCGCCGCCTATCGCTGGGGGGCGGCAAAGCCGACCGCCGGGGTTGTCCAACTGTCCCACGGCATGGGCGAGCACGCGCCGCGCTACCGTTCGGTCATCGGGCCGCTGCTCGAGGCCGGTTATGTGGTCTATGCCAACGACCACCGCGGACACGGCCGGACCGCGCGCAGCGACGCCGACCTCGGCGACTTCGGCCCCGGCGGTTTCGACGCCCTGGTCGACGATATGGCCGTGCTGTCGCGGCTGATCCGGCGGGAGAACCCTGGGCTGCCCCTGATCCTGCTCGGCCACAGCATGGGCTCTTTCGCCGCCCAGCAGTATATCCTCGACCACGGCGACCTGATCGACGCCGTCGCCCTTTCCGGATCGGGCGCGCTCGACAAGCTGGTGGCGGTGATGCGGGCCGGCGGCGAGCAAGCCTTCGCTGCCTTCAACGCCCCCTTCGAGCCGGCGCGCACGCCGTGCGAGTGGCTGACCCGGGACGCGTCCATCGTCGACGCCTATATCGCCGATCCCCGCTGTGGCTTCGCGCTCAAGCCCGCGTCGATGGAGACCTTCTTCCAGGCCGGCGAGCTGCTGGCCGACCCGAGCGCCCTTCAACGCATCCGCCGCGACCTGCCGCTCTACGTCTTCTCCGGCGACGCCGATCCGGTCAACGGCAAGCTCGAATACACCGACCTGTTGCTGGCGCGCTACCGCAAGGCGGGCCTGACCCAGCTCGCCTCGACCTTCTATCCTCAGGCCCGCCACGAGGTGATGAACGAGACCAACCGCGCCGAGGTCTTCGCCAACCTCCTCGCCTGGATGGCGACGGTCGCCTCCCCGGGGAAGACGGCGAGAACGGCCTCAACTTCGCCGGCTGGGCCAAGAAGCTGACCGGCGCCGCCACCATCAGCGTCGGCTCGGCCGGCCTGTCGGGCGAACGCGTCTGAGAGCCGACCACCCCACAGCAAAACCGCCCGCCGATCACTCGGCGGGCGGCTTGTTTTAAGACTGGCTTACTTCTTCGCCGGTGGTGGGCAACGCTCTGACACAAGACGGTGGAACACCGCCTCGCTCCCCCCACGGAAGCGCCCTATATAGGCCGCTCGCTTTATTCTGCCTGAGATCCTCTGCCTACGCAGAGGAGGACAGTTTTATATAGGGCGAACAGATGGTTAGCGCGTCGCCCTTCGCCTTGCGCCCGTTTCCATCAAGCTGTCCTTCTCTACGTGAGAAAGAGGATCTCGGGACGAGAGGGCGCGGAAGGACGTATCAGGCGCCGGAGGCCCCCATCAAGCTGTCCTCCTCTGCGAAGGCAGAGGATCTCGGGACGAGAGGGCGCGGAGGGACGTATCAGGCGCCGGAGGCCCCCATCAAGCTGTCCTCCTCTGCGAAGGCGTGGGACCTCGGGCAGAACGGAGCACCCGGCCGATATCGGGCGCCCTTCGGCCAGCGCTCAACAACGTGAAACCGCTCGCCGGTCCAGGCGGGCGGTTTGATGTGTGAGTTGCTTTCCGCACCCGCAATAATCAGGGGCGGCGCATGTCAACGTTCGGTCACACATTGCCGGGACTATGGCGCCCACCCCATCAGCCGGCGAGTGCACAGTGCCCCACAGCCCCTTCCGGACCATCTCCGGCCGTTTCTTCCGTTCGGTACTCGCCGACCGGATCGACCACGTGCTCGATCCGCCGGGGCCGACCAGCGCCGGCCGTTATCACCGCCTCGGTCAGCCCACCCTCTACACCAGCGCCAAGCCGGAATGGGCGGTCATCGCCATATCCGGCTACATGCGCGAGGACGGCCGGCCGCGCGTCGTCGTGCCGCTTGTGATCACCGAGGCACAGGTGCTCGACCAGCACGATATTGACGCCTGCGCGGCGCTCGGCATCGACCGCGACCAGTCGAACCAGTCCTGGCGCGCGGCGCTCACCGAGGGGCGCGAGCCACCGTCCTGGCGCAACGCCGATCTGGCGCGCCAAGCCGGCGCCGACGGCATCATCGACCGCTCACGCGGCATACCCGGCGGCTGGCATCTCAACCTGTTCCGCTGGAACACCCTCGGCGGCCCCACCGTCGAAGTCGCTGGCGATCCCGTGCCATTCGAGCTGTCGGAGGGCGGGCCGAAATGGGGGCTGTAGAGCCTGGACTGCTTGCCCTCCACCGCCCCGTCTACTCATTGGCCGATTCAAAATGGCAAACGGGCGCCACAAGGGCGCCCGCCGCGTTTCTTGTCCAAGCCTATGTCAGGCCGCCCGCAGCGAGGTCACGAACTCCGAGACTTCCTTTTGAAGGGTGGAGGACTGGCCATTCAGCCGGTCCGATAGTGTCATCAGCTGGGTCGAGGCGGCGCCGGTCATCTCGGCGGCGGTGCTGACGCCGGAGATGTTGTTGGTCACGTCGGTGGTGCCGGCTGCCGCCAGCTGGGTGTTGCGGGCGATTTCGCCGGTCGCCGCCCCCTGTTCCTCGACCGCGCTGGCGATCGCCGCCGACGAACTCTGGATGTTGGTGACGGTGCGCACGATGCGCGAGATGGCATCGACGGTGCTGCCGGTCGCCGCCTGGATCTCGCCGATCTTGCGGCCGATCTGGTCGGTGGCCTTGGCGGTCTGGTCGGCCAACTGCTTGACCTCGGCGGCCACCACGGCAAAGCCCTTGCCGGCATCGCCGGCGCGGGCCGCCTCGATGGTGGCGTTCAGCGCCAGAAGGTTGGTCTGGGCGGCGATGTTGGAGATCAGCGTCACCACCTCGCCGATCTGCTGGGCGGCTTGCGATAGCGTCTGGACGTTCTGCGAACTGGTTTCCGCTTCGCTGGCCGCATCGCGAGCGATCGCCGACGACTGGGTCACCTGCTTGGAGATCTCCTGGATGGAGGCCGACAATTCCTCGGCTCCGGCGGCAACGGTTTGCACGTTGGCAGCGGCTTCCTCGGCGGCGCCGGCCACGGCCTGCGCCTGGCGCGCCGTCTCCTCGGCGGTGGCCGAAAGGTTCTTGGCGGCGTCCGCCACTTCGCCCGACGATTTGCCGAAGCCTGTGGCCAAATCTTCCATGCGCTTGACGAAATGCTCGGCCAGCCCGGCCCGCTTGCGAACGGCCGCGTCGTCGGCCGCTTTGGCGGCTTCCTGCGCCTTGCGAGCGGTTTCGGCGTCGATCAGGCTGGCGCGGAAGGCTTCGAGGCCACCGGCGATGGCGCCGACTTCGTCCTTGCGCTCGATACCGTGGATGGTCAGGTCATAGTGGCCCGCCTGCATCGACTTCATGGCCTCGATCAGCGTGGCGATCGGCGCGGTCACGCCGCTGCGCAACAGCCACACAGCAAGGCCGATCACCGCGACGACGATAAAGCCGATGACGGTGAGGGTCGTCCAGACCGACGACCAGGAAGCGGCGGTGTTCCGGTCGTTTCGCGCGGTCGCATCCGCCAGGATGGCATTGTTGAGCTTGGTGGCTTTGTCCTGGATCGAATCGAGAAGCGGCCGGCATTCGGTATTGAGTTTGCCGAGCGCCTTGGCGTTCTCAGCCGGATCGGTGGAGTTCGACATCTTCGCGACGTCGCCACAGATCCCGCTCATCGCCGATTGGAAGGAATTACGGTAGTCCTCGATACCACTCTTGAACTCGGCGGAGGCGTTGGTCGACGCCTCGTCGATGTACTTGCCGAAACTGGTCTGCGCCTCATCCCTGGCTTTCACAGCGGCGGCGTTTTCCTCATCCGAGGTCGCAGCCGCGTTCCAGTACATGGTCGCTTTGACTTCGGAAATCCTTCGGGAGGCGCGCACCATGCTCACCGAGGCATCCATCGGACCGGCGATCAGATTACTGTAGTCTGAGTCGATCTTGATCATGTTGTAGCCGGCGTAGCCAGCGCCGAGCAAAGCGCCCACGCCGAGCAGCGTCAGCAGGCTGACCACCTTGGCCATGAGTGAAAGATTTGTAAAAGACACGGTGTCGCCCTCCAAGGCCCATACCGCTTTTAACCAACCGGCAGGATGCAGCTCATCTGGCGATAGTTCCCTACATCATGGTTAATTGAATGTTAACATCCCACGTTCTTCACAGAGGCAAATAGTATTGAGCAATCAACACTGTCATTGCGATGACATTTATACGGACTCATTGCGCTGGGGCGACAGCGCGAGGGATGAAAAGACCAAGCAACCGGCCTCGCGGCGATCGAACCGCGTTACACTTTACGCCGCTGACTTTAGCGCCCTCTCCGCCGCTCCGCGTGAGGCTGGCGAAAAGGCCCTTGCTGGCTTGACCAGACAGAGTTCGGGAAAAGCACCTCTGGCAAGGCGGCACTGTCTGGCCGATCAGGACGGAAGCGAACATACTGGCCATTCAAAGCTCAGCGAACAGGAACAGTCATGACCATCAACGTTGCCTTGTGCGCCTGGGGCATGTCCGGCCGGGAGTTTCACCTGCCACTGATCGAGGCCGAACCGCGCCTGCGGCTCACCAGCCTGCTGCGCCGCTCGGGGCCTGATGGCAGCGAACCCGAGGGCGTCAGGTTCGTTGACGATTTCCAGGCGATCCTCGACGACCCCGAGATCGGGCTCGTCGTCGTCAACACGCCCAACCAGTTGCATTTCCGCATGGCAAGCGCGGCGCTCGCCGCCGGTAAGCACGTGGTGCTGGAAAAGCCCATGACCATCACCGAGGAGGACGCCCATGCCCTGACCGGGCAGGCGCGGGAAACCGGCCGCGTGCTGGCCGTCTTCCACAACCGCCGGCTCGACGCCGACTACCTGACACTCAAGCGCCACCTCGACAGCGGCGATCTCGGCGACCTGGTCGAACTGGAATGGCACTACGACCGCTACCGCGCCCACGTCACCCACAAGCAATGGAAGGAGGACGACCTGCCCGGCGCCGGCACCTGGTTCGACCTCGGCATCCACCTCGTCGACGGCATGATCAACCTGTTCGGCATGCCGCTGTCGGTCACCGCCGACATGGATTCCCTGCGCCGGCCCAATGGCGCCACCGACTTCTTCGACGTCCGCTTCCGCTACCCCGACCATCGCGTGCTCTTGCGCTCCAGCACCTTCGTCCGCGAGCCGGGGCCGGTGATGATCGCCCACGGCAAAATGGGATCGCTGATCATCCCCCATGACAGCGCCCAGGCCAAGGGCGAGGCGCCGATGGCGCTGCTGCGCACCGAACGCGCCGGCAAGGTGGTGCGCGAGCAGGTGCCGCTTGAGCCCGCCCGCCACTATGATTTCTACCGCAACATCGTCGATGCCATCTCCGGCGGCCAAGCCCTCGCCTTCGGCCCCGAGGGCGCCCTCGCGGCGCTCACCCTCATCCACAAGGCGATCGAGGCGGCGGGGGAGCGGGGCTTGGGCTGCGCCTGAGGAGCGCTATATCCGCCCCTTGTCATATCCTGCCTGAGATCCTCTGCCTGCGCAGAGGAAGACAGCTTGATAGCGGCCCTTGCGAGCGGCTATATATCTGTTTCATATATATAATTTTCCTGTCTTCCTCTGCGCAGGCAGAGGACCTCAGGACACGAAAGCGGGGGCGCCAGTATCAGGCTCCCATGAGCACGGTGGTCAGCGCACAGTCGCCACCGACGGCGTGAGCTCGCGGGTGAGGATGAAATTCTCATGCCGCTCGCCCTCCAGCTCGAAATAGTCGGAGCCTTTGCGCTCAAAATGCTGCGCCTGGTAGAAGCGGATGGCCGGCGCGTTCTCATGGTTGACGCACAGCCAGAAGCCTTTGAGGCCACGCCCTCGGCAGATGTTCGAAGCATGAGCCAGAAGGTGCGTGCCGATACCCTGCCGCGCGTGGTGCGCCCGGACATACAGCGTCGCGATCTCGGTCTCGAGCTCGGGGACCGTCGGACAGGGGGCGTTGAAGTCCATCCGGAGATAGCCGAGCAGATGGTCGCCGCGCTCGCACTTGAGAAAAGTATGGCGCTCGCTGGCGATCTGGTCGGCGAACCTGGCGGCGGTGAACTCGCGCAGGACATAGTCCGAAAAAGCCCGGCGGATACCCTCCCTGGCATAGGTGTGCAGCCAGACTTCAATGGAAAGCGCCGCCAGATTTGCCGCGTCGGCGACACCGGCCACGCCATAGCGAAATTCCATTCCGGTTATCCGATCCGACATAATCATCCACCACTTCGGGCATGAGCAGCGTTTGCGACCCATCTGTTCTCAATAAATGCTCCATGGCAACATATACCATGCGGCCAAAACATCCCCAGCCAACACGAAAGGAGAGCCGTATGCACCCGCAAGACCACATGAAACTCTATGAAACCAGAGTTAATCTGCGGCGCTTCGATGAGGTTGCCCCGCTGATATCAGCGGAGGCGATCTTCTGGTTTACCGACGGCACCTATCGCGGGCTCGATGCAATAAAGGCCGCGTTCGAACAAACGTGGCGCACACTTCAAAACGAGGTCTACTGGCTGGAGGACGTCGACTGGATTGGGGTGAGCGATACACTCGCAAGCTGCGCGTATCGCTTCCGATGGAAGGCCGATATTGACGGGAAAACTTACGAAGGCGACGGTCGTGGCACCACCGTATTGCGAAAGGAGGACGCGCAATGGAAGATCATCCACGAGCACCTCAGCCGCTTTCCAAAATGATCAAGCTGCTTTTGACACGGCTGCCGGATTTGGGCAGCAGCGGCAATGGCCGCAATGGTGCCCTATATCTGCGTCATCGTCTCTTTCTGCCTGAGATCCTCTGCCTTCGCAGAGGAGGACAGAATTATATAATAAAAACATATACATAGATTATCATTCTCCGCTTTCTCGCGCGGAAGATGGCAACCTGCGCCCTTTAGCTAAATATTTGTTTTATATATATAATTTACATGTCATCAACTCTGTTGGGCATTGAGGTCTCTCAGTCTTGCATTGAGGATGACGATGATCTTGCGCATGAGGGCTCCGATGGCGACGATTGGCTTCTTTCCGTTTTGAACAAGGCGTTGATAGACCTCACGTAATGGTCCCTTTGCGTGGCTTGCGGCCAGGGCTGCCATGAAGAGGAGACGACGCACCTCAGAGCGTCCACCGCGCATCGTCCTGTGTCCCTTGAACAGACCGCTGTCATTGGCGTGTGGGGCCACGCCGGCCAGCGAGGCCGCCTGCCTTCGCTGCAGGCTGCCCAGCTCTGGCATGTGGGCGAGAAGAGCGATCGCGGTCAGCGACCCGACACCGGGCAAGCTCTGCATTTCCCGGAAGGCAGCCTTGAGCTGCGGGGTTCTGTCGATCAGCGCCTTCGTCTCCGCCTCAATGGCTTTGATCTGGCGGACGATGGCCCGCAGGATGGCGTCACAGGACGCCTTGATCACCTTGCTGGCCGGCGCTCTTGCCCGGTTCTGCTCGGCCACCTTGAGGGCAACCAGGTCCTCGCGCCGGGCAACCAGATCGGTCAAGATCTTCTGGTCGGCCTCTTTCGGCAGGAAGAGGGAAAGCCGATCCCAGCGATCCTGCCCGTAGCGGGCCAGCGCTTCGGCATCGAGAGCGTCCGTCTTGGCCAGGGTGCCGAAGGAGCGGATAAAAGCCTTTACCTTCAAGGCATCCACCCGGTGGCAGGCAATGCCTGCGGCCATCAGTTCGGCCACAAGGACATGCTCATGGCCACCGGTCGGCTCGCAGACCGCAAGGTCTATCCGCTCAAGACTCTTCAGAAAGCGGCGGATGGCGGCGGCGGTATTGTCGATGACGCAAGGCTTCGGACAGGCAGACGAGGAAAGGGCTTGGAAGACCGTCAGCGTGTCCTGGGAGACATCGAAGCCCAGAACGATCTCGGGAGCCTTCTGCAAAAAGGTCATGATGTGCTATCCTTCCCAAGTTAGGCCACCATGAGCTTCGGATTGTTCTCGGGCGTGGGTCTGATCGGCAAGGGTCAGCCCCCAGAGACCCCATCAACTCTCCAAGCGAATGATGGAAGATGGCAGGGAGCCTTGATGACAACGGGTGAAAACCCGATCCTCCGCACGGTCGCCTGCCACCGGCCTCTCCGGGGTCGTCAAACCAACCGGCCGGAGAGGCCGCCTTCATCTTAAGACAACGCAGACGAACAATCCTCTGCGCAGGCAGAGGACCTCAGGCAGGAAGAGACGATCGGCCGATATAGCGCTCCATGGACATGGACGCCTGATAGTGCTCTCGGAGCCCCTTTCGGCCCTGGCGCCTCGCGCGATCAAACCCCACCAAGTCCGCATGGCCGCCAATGGCACCCTATATCGGCGTCATCGCCTCTTTCCGCCTGAGATCCTCTGCCTTCGCAGAGGAGGACAGCGTGATGGCAGCGGGAGCAAAGCAAAGGGCGACGCGCCATCCCTCTGTTCCCTCTATATAAAGCTGTCCTCCTCTGCGTGAGAAAGAGGATCTCAGGCAGGAGGAAGCGAGCGGGGAATATCAGGCGCCTTTCGGCCCTGGCTCGACGACGCCTCCCCCACTCACATCGCCGCTTTCAGCGCCTGTACCACCGCCTGCACGGCCGGCACGGCGTGAAGATCGGTGTGAACGGCGAGCCACACCTCGCGCCGCAGCGGGTCGCGCCCCTCGTCGATCGCCACCAGCCGGGGCTCCGTCTCGGCCATGAAGTCGGGGAGGATGACGATGCCGCCGCCGGCGGCGGCGACCGCCATCTGAAGCTCCGCCGAGCTGGCGAAGAAGCCGATAGGGCGGCCGGCCGCGAACTCCTTCAGGCGGCGCGATTGCGGCGCGTCGTCCATCAAGCCACCGTCATAGGCGATGAACTGCCAATCCGCTGGCGCGGCCGCTGCGAGGTAGCTCTCCGTCGCGTAGAAATGAAAGGCGACGTCGCCGATGCGGCTGATGGTCAGATCGCCCTTGTCGGGCCGCGAAAGCCGCACCGCGACATCGGCCTCGCGGCGATCCAGCGAGGCTTGCCGCGTTTCGCCGACGACGTGGATCGTCAGGTCAGGGTGGCGCTGGCGCAGCCGCGTCAGCGGGCCGATCAGCCGCGCCGCCGTCAACGCCGGTGGCGCGCTGATGGTGACCTTGCCGGAAAGGCCGGTGTGCGAGGCCGAGGCCAGACGCGCCGCGCCCAGGGCCTGCTCTTCCATGCGCAGCGCCACCTCGGCCATGCGCTCGCCGTCGGCGGTGAGCGTCACCTTTTTGCCCCGCCGATCGAGCAGGCGCAAACCGCAGTCCGCCTCTAGCGCCGCGAGCCGTCGGCTGACCGTCGCATGCTCGACGCCAAGCCGGCGCGCCGCTGCCGAGAAGCTGCCCTCGCGGGCCAGGACGGACAGAAAGCGCAGGTTCTCCCAGTCGATCATGTCAATTTTTTCCCATCCAATGATCGAATATAGGGAATTAATGATCAAGCCAAGCCATGCCAACCTGCCCGCCGAACCTCAAGGGAGTTTGAACCATGAGCCTGCGTATGATCGTCCGCCAGCCGGGCGGGCCTGAGTGCCTGATCGCCGAAACCTTCACCCCGCAACCGCCCGGCCCCGGCGAAGTGCTGCTGCGCCAGACCGCCATCGGCGTCAATTTCCTCGACGTCTATCACCGCTCCGGGCTCTATCCCCTGCCTCAGGGCATTCCAGGCGTCGAGGCGGCGGGCATCATCGAGGCGGTCGGCGACGGCGTCAGAGCCTTCTCCCCCGGTGACCGCGTTGTTTATGGCGGCCCGCCGGTCGGCGGCTACACGGAGACGCGGCTGATCAAGGCGGAGCGGCTGCACCTGCTGCCGGCCGACCTATCCGACGACGTCGCGGCGAGCACCTTCTTCAAGGCGCTGACCGCCCACATGCTGCTGACCCGCGTCTTCCCGGTGGCACCGGGAACCCGCCTTCTCGTCCACGCGGCGGCCGGCGGTCTCGGGGTGATCCTGACGCAATGGGCCAAGCTCCTTGGCGCCGAGGTGTTCGCCACGGTGGGCAGCGATGCCAAAGCGGAGCTGGCGCGGGAGGCCGGCGCCGACCACGTCATCACCGGCCGCGATGCCGACTTTCCGGCCGTCATCGCCGGCCTGACGGACGGGCGAGGCGTCGATTTCGCCATCGACGGCATCGGCGGCACCACGCTGGAAAAGACCTTCGCATCCCTGCGCAAATTCGGCACCGTGGCCAGCATCGGCCAGGCGGCCGGCCCCATTCCGCCCGTCGACGTCACCGCCCTCGGCCCCATCCGCTCCATCGCCCTGGCGCGCCCCAGCGTCATGGCCTACGCGGCCGAACCCGACACCTATCGCTCGGCCGGCCAAGCGGTGCTCCAGGCGATCGCCAGCGGCATCACCGCCACCATCGGCCAGACCTACCCCCTGAAAGACGCCGCCACCGCCCACGCCGACCTGGAAAGCGGCAAGACGGCGGGGAGTACGCTGCTGCGACCCTGACGCACCTTGAAAGGCATAGCACTAAGTGCTACCTGAAGACATGCGAGAGCGTACGTTCAAAACGGCTTGGTTCGCCAAGGCCGCCCGTAAGGCAGGGATCTCCGATCGGGAGTTGTGCAAGGCCATCGAGCAAGTCGCGCTCGGTCAGGCTGACGATCTCGGCGGCGGCGTATTCAAGAAGCGGCTCAACGAGAACCGTCATCGTTCGATCGTTCTCGCAAAGGCTGGCGAATTCTGGGTGTTCGCCTACCTGTTCGCCAAGCAGGATCGGGCGAACATCGAAGACGATGAACTGGAGGCGTTCCGCAGGCTCGCGGAGCTCTATCGCCGGAAGACATCTGGGGACTTGGAAGCCGAGCTGAAGGCCGGCGCGTTGATGGAGATTTGCCATGACAGGCAAGCGTAAGTTCAAGAGCGACGCCTTCGAGGCCATCCACAGCGCCGTCCAAGGCATGTACGCGGCGGGGACCATCGATAAGGAAACGATGAAGACCTTCGACGAGACGTGTCTTTCCGCCCCTGCCGCGCTCGCACCGGAAGAGATCAAAGAGCTGAGGGAACGCAACCACGTCAGCCAACCGGTCTTCGCCCGCTATCTCAACACCAGCGAGTCCACGGTGCAGAAGTGGGAAACCGGCGCCAAGCGGCCGAGCGGCCCGGCACTGAAGCTGCTCGGCATCGTCCAGAAGCACGGGCTGCGAATGCTTGCGTGAGCATGAGCGGCGGGACACCCTGCCCCGCCTCGGGTCACGCCACCCACAACCCCAGCCCCACCACATCCGCCGCCGTCGGCGCGCCGGTATCCGTGTCGGCGATGCCGGTGGCGACTCCCATTTGCTCTTGGGCCGACTATCATAAAATGATATAAATGAGGGCAAAGGAGATTGCCCCATGCCGTCCAGCTATACCCTCGGCGACCGCTTCGAAGGCTTCGTCAAGCAACTGGTCGCCAGCGGTCGCTATGCGTCGGCCAGCGAGGTGTTGCGCGATGGGCTGCGCCTCCTCGAGGAGCAGGAAAACCTGAGGCAAGCCAAGCTCGATGCCCTCCGGCGCGATATCGACGAAGGGCTCGGCAGTGGCCCGTCCGAGCCTCTGGATGTGGAAGCGATCATCGAGGAAGCGCGCCAACTCAAAAGGTCAGCAAAGAAGCCTTCACATTGCCGCAATTAGGGGCTCCAGAGGAACCCTTAAGATCATTTTCTATATTCAAAGACCAAGACTACGAGAAAATGAAAGATACATGAGCTTTTATAAAATAAATCGCCAAATTCAAATTTTTGAAATCTTAAGTACGTCGTTAAATAAAAGCCGAAATTCGCGACACCCATCGACGACTCTAGCCCACCCAACCTTATGTACCTTGCAAAATTTACTCCTCCTTAGAGGATTCTTATCAATATTATTGTAACTATCTTTCAGAGGCCTATTTTCGGAAATTTCAAGAGCCGACATAAATTCGTTCACAAGCTCTTCTTGACTAATTACTTCAAAATCTCTTGTTGGCGTCTTGAATGCAGCAACACACCACGTTTCTGTGGATTCAACCGCAGGTGCAAGTACGTGTCGAGAGATATCAGCCTCCGTCATCTCATCAAAACGCGACGAAACCTTTAATATTTTCCGAATTTCGTTGGCACGATCCGCCGACGATGTGGGGGCACTTACTGGGTATTTGTAGTTCTCATGAACATAGGTACAGAATGACAGTTCGCCAAGTATATCTGAATCCATCTGGATCAAAAGGCAGTCTAATTTCGTTCTACCTAAGTTTCCACCAAACAAACCTCCGCCGAAATAATTCCGAATCCGATATTCAGGTGGGTTGCGATCCAACCATGAGAATACATTTCCCCAACCCGCTGAGGGAAGGGTTTGATCCAGGTTCGGTTGAATGGGCTCGAACTCGACTTCAACACCTGACGCTATCAGCGCCTCACCAAGGAAGCCCTCAATGGCGTGGAAATCCGTTGGGCCTTCGCAAACAACCCCGATTCTCACTAAAGATCTCCTAGCGCACCTGGAATGTCCCCATCGAGCCAAATTTGCGAAAGGTTCCGCCCTTTCATCATTCTTTGCCAGTCCTCTCGCGTCGCCCCCTTACTCGGGCACAATCTATCCGCTGTCGTATGCCCCTTCTCATTGCGACGCACAACAAAAACTCTATGCTTTTCATCAAATAGATCAAAAGCATCTAGCGCTGTAGGATTGTGACTGGTAAGAAATACTTGCCTCGCACCAAGAGAAGCGCCATCTGCATTCGCCATAGACACAACACCAACTATAGCCTCGACGAGCTTCCTCGTAAGTCTCGGATTAAGCGCATTATCCACATTATCCAGAGCAAATATCTTTGGAGAATCTGGATGAGAAAGAATTATAGCTACGAATAATAAGAATAACGTCCCCTCACTACTGTCATACACTGACAACCTGTTACGCGCAGCATGCATGAATCGATCAACAAAATAAACAATGTCTTTCGAGACATCCGCCACATCGCGAGAGGTCAGATTAGGTGGGGGCCGGTGTGCACCAAATTGCGATGCCCAGCCTGGGAGCCACACGAGTTGAACGCATTTTTGAAGTATTTGCCACTCGACAGTTTCTCTAGAAGAGTCTTTCAGTGGCTTCGCGCTGTACCGCCTCCAAACAGAGAGGAAACTGGAAACAGCCTCGGAAAGTCCTTCTCCATGCAAACCAATGGGCGGCATGTCTACACGGCCACTCTGACGGCCACGCAGAAAATCGGTTTGTGGCGAGTAAATAACAAAACGAGAAAACTGAGAAAACGCACTGTCCATATCGGCAGGAATATCATAGGTCGCTTTGATTTGGTCCCAAATTCCCCGACCTTTATCTAGCCTGTCGGCATGCGAAACGCCAGTTGCACTGGCACCTCGATTGCTTCTTCCGAAAATTCGCTGGTCTGAAATATAGGAAGCTTCCGAAAAAAAGCGTAACAAAGGATCACTGACTCTGCTTTGAAGAACAGACTTGTAAGTAATTTCCCCAGAAAACTTAGCCGTAAGTTCCAGAGTCTTCGGAAGAACATCATTCTTAAATGAAGACTTCATAAGCTCGGGAGGAGTGATCCGCAGACCCTTCGATCCGATGTCTGGGCCGGAAAGCCCCCTACCTAGACAAGCCGATACAAGCCCAATAGCTTCAAGTATATTCGATTTACCAGAGCCATTTCCCCCGATGAATAAATTAATAGCCCCGAAATTGAGACTCATCTCTCTTATACTTTTAAACCGGACGATTTTAAGCTCTTCTAACATTCCGAGGCCTTCGGTTAGCCCAGTCGGTTACTTGAATGGGGCGAACGGTCAGCGCGCCCCTCAAACGCTAACAGACTTTGTAATCAGAACTTTTAACAGAAGGTAGCCAAACGGTACACAATGCGCGCTTTATTTGCCAAACTTCGTTGATTCTATGCAGAGGTGAGCGCGTAACCAAAGCCAGCGCTCTGGGCCTTGATCGGGTTCAAGAGAGGCTTTCAAATGTCCGCCCCAATCCCCCCTCACGCCACCCACAATCCCAGCCCCACCACATCCGCCGCCGTCAGCGCGCCGGTATCCGCGTCGGCGGCGCCGGTGGTCAGGGCGTAGGCGATGCCGGTGGAGAAATAGTGGCCGATCAGGCCGAGATCGATGTCGAACTCGCGCGATGGCGTCAGGGCAATGGTGACCACCGGCGCGTCGGTGCCCACCGTCGGCGCCGTGGCCTTGTTGTAGAGCTTGAGATAGCGAACCGTCGTCGCCGCGTTGTAGCCGTAGATCTTGTACAGCCGGCCGGCCGACGCCTTGGCCACGGTGGCGTTCACCGAGGCGGCGGCCGACGCCAGCCGGGCGACGGTCGCCAGCGCGCCGGAGCCACTGGAGGCCGCTCCGATAGCGCTCAGCGTGCCCCCGGACAGGGCGGGCGCCATATCCTGCATCATGGCGACGGGGATGGCGCGAATGTTCATCGTGCCCGAGGTGAACGCCGTGGCGCGGGCGCGGACGGCCAGCGCGCCCGGCGCGTAGATCTCATAGGCATTGGCCGAGGCAAGGCTCGAAACCGACGTCACCGGCGATCCGCCGGCGGCCGGCAGCGCCGAGATGGCAACCCAGGTGGTGAGAGAGACCTCGTAACAGGCCTCGAAAGCAAGGCTGATGCCGGAGAACGTGCCCCACCAGGCGAAGACGGCGCCATTGCAGGCGGCGGCCGAAACGCTGACCGACTGCCCGCTCGCCGTGATCGTCCCGATCACCGCGCCCGCCTGCGACGCATCCTCAAACGGCAGCGACCCGCGCGCGCCCATGTAGAGTTTGCCGATGGACTGCACCATGTGTGTCTCCTCAAAGGAAGGCCGAACGGCGCTCGTCGAGCGCGCCCGGAAAATTGATGGAGACAAACTAGGCGTGGGTGGTTTTCACCGTGGCGGCAACACGTCCACTTGCGCCATGAAAACCGGCGGCTCGGCGGCATTTTCGCTTCCCGGCGCCTTCAGCCACACGCGCGGGTTTTCCGGCGACTGAATGCTGGCGATCCTGACGTCCGATTTTTCCGCCGGCAGCAGTTCGTCGGTCAGGTTGTCGAGGATGTAGAAGTTCGGCCCGAAACTGACGACGAGAATGGCATGGAGCTGCCCGCCCTTGGCGACCCCGACGGCAACCCGCGCCCGGTCGCTGCCAAGGCCCGCCGCGATGAGGTCGTGGCGCTTGGTCATCGCGTAGTCCTCGCAGTCGCCATCCCGAGGTCCTATCGTCCAGACATCGGTTCCAGCCGGTTCAGGCTGTGGGCGGATATCCTTGTTGACCTGCCGGTTGATCCGGCTGACGTCGTTAAAGGTCAGGCTCTGGGTCTGGACGACGGGCTGGCACTCCGCCTGTTGCGCGGTGCACAAATCATAGAAGCCAGCCGGCCCTATCGTCTGAGCCGCGGTAAGCCCGGCGAGCAGCGCGAGAACAGAGGTCAAGGAACACCTCGCAAACACGTCGATAAGTGGACTCAGTGAGTAGACTTGACGCATCGCAGCCCTCCCAACACTCGGGAAGACAACGCATCCGGGGCACTACGAGCACCGGCGCATAGATGGTCCAGAGTCTTCTCCGGGCATGTAAATCCCGCGAGTGCCTCTTTGCGGCGCCTGTCGATTTGCGGGCTAGATTGCTTAATAGGTCGTTAAACAACCCTACCCCACCAACCGACCCGGCATTCTTTTCGAAATCAGATCGTCGAGTGTGTCCGTAATGCATGCAAGCATGGCGGATATACTACCCGCGCGACACGCAAAGGAGGTAAAGGCAGCGGAAGAGATCGCTTTCGGCGTCGCGACGGCGCGGCCAATTCCTGTTAGGAGAAGCATCCACCCAGGAGCTCCCGATGGGCCTCGACCTCGCCACCTCCAAGCTGCTCGTCCACGTCGTTTTCATCTCGTTTCACGAGGGTATATCGGCGGAAACGCGCCGCCGGTTTCTGGACCACCACCAATCGCTCGGCACCCGCTGCGGCGGTCCAAACGCCGGCATTTCCTATTGGCAGGTTAGCGAAAACCTCGATCAGCGCAAGAATTGGCACCTCGTCCAATTCTCCGTCTTCCGCGACCGGCAGGCGCTCAGCCAGTTTGCCGAACACCCCGAGCACATCAAGGCCGGCGCCGAGCTGCGCGCGATCGCCGACTGGGTGGTGGGCGATGTGGAGACGATCGGTGGCGCCGGCGCGTTGGGGTGAGTGGCCGGGGCAGGACGACGCGGTTTTCATCTACCGCTAGAGGACGCCCAATAGCGGAAACCAGCCAAACGAGTCCGAGCCGTCAGGTCAGGCCACGGCGGCCGAACGGCACCTTTTCGCGCGGGTAGCGGTGCGCTTCAAAGGGCTGCTGGCGCGGCTTGCGGTTGATGGGCGCCGGAGCTTCCACACGGTTCCGCCGGAAGACATCCCAACGCAGGTTCGGCAGCGGAAGTCCCGGAATGACGAAGGCAGAGAACATGTCCTCGCCGTCGCTCGGCGTGAACTGGAAGATCAACATGGCAAGCGTATTGATCGCGTAGGAAACGACGTCGAAGATCCTGGTCTCGAAGGCATAGGCGAGCATCAGGTTACCGACGTTGATCGCAAGCAGGATCGGAATGATAATGCCACTCTTCCAGCCGATGTCACGAACGCGCACGGCCTGAAGGCTCAGTTCGACCCAGGAGAACACCGCAAACGGCAGGATCAGGATTGTGAAAAACACTGGTTCGGACTTCCAAAAGCCAGAGCCGAACGCGGGGATCAAGAACAGTACGAGCCAGGACAGAAACAGGGCCAGGGGCACGAAGACCCAGCTCAACAGAAAAAACCTGAGACGCCCGATCCTTCCATAGAAAAAGAACAAATGACCGAGCATTGAGCGCCCCTCCACAACCTGTGGAAGAATGTCGTTCATTCCTTTCAGGCTGATGAAGCAGACCGTGACAATTTTAGGTGCCTACCGGATACCCTCCCCACAGGACAGCCGAGCTCGCCGCAGCCGGATATGAAAGAGTGGCCCGAGCCCACCGCCCTCGATTGGATCGGATGTCGGGAGGCGCCCCAGATCGCCCCCTCCGCCTCCACCCACGACGGCTTCAGCCCCTCCCCCATCAGCGCGTCGGGAAGATCAAACGCCTCCCCGGCGTCGCGGATCTTGCCGCCGAAGCAGCCCTTGCTGACCGTGGTGACGCGCATCAGCAGCACGTGCCCTCTGCGGGGCCGGTCAGTTGATCTGTTTCACTCGGCCGTTTGGCGGAGCCATTGGCCAAGGGCGTCAAGATCTGCCTGATCGGATCGTCCTCGGTCTTTCTCCCTGTGGTTTTCGACATACTTGCCGGTCCGGCTCTCCCATTCCGGTGCAAGGGCCACCCAAAGCGGGGTCGATGCTGCTTTCTGAGGCGAGACTGCGAACGGCCTCAGCAGCCGCAACATCATCGCGATCACGCCAGTGGCATTGTCGAGGAAGCCGGAGGCGACGAACCCGGGAGAGACTGCGTTGGCGACCACGCCCGCGCCCTCGAGCTCGCGACCCAGCATCCAGGTCATGAAGCGCAGTGCCTGCTTGGACTGCGTGTAGGCTTTGAAGCCGTTGTAGCGCCGCCGCTTCCATTCGAGGTCGTCGACATCGTAGCCACCCGTCGCAGCCGAGACGATGTTGATAATCCGCGATGGTGCGCCCGCGCGCAGCAGCGGGAGCAGGGATCGGGTCAGAACGTAAGGGCCGAGCATGTTCGTCGCCAGAGTCATCTCGTGCCCGTCGGGCGACAGTCGACGCTCGTTGAACCAGGCGCCAGCGTTATTGACCAAGAGGTTGACCGACGAATGCCGCTCGGCGACGCTGGCCGCGAACTGCCGCGCCGACGCCATGCTGGCTAGATCGAGCGGCAGGATATCGATACGCCCGCCTCCCGGCTCCCGGCCAAGCTCTGCCTGCACCATCTCGCCCTTGCGTGCATCCCTCACGCCGAGGATGACGGTCATGCCGTCGCGGACCAGCCCGCGCGCAATCTCGCGGCCCAGACCTCCGGTTGCGCCCGTCACCACCCCTATGCGGGGGCCGCCCCTATCAATCGACCGCGACATGGCCGAGCCCCCCGTCGATCCGGAGCAACTGGGCGACGGTGAAGGCCGACTCGTCCGAACCGAGATAGACAGCCGCCTTGGCGATCTCCGCCGCTTGGCCATTCCGTCCGATCGGAACCTGGCTGGCGAACTCCCGATACAGGGCTTCGCGCGTCGCCGGATCCAGGGCCCTGAGCGCGTTGGTGACGACCGGGCCCGGACTGATCGCGTTGACGCGAATCCCACGCCCCTTCAGCTCGTAGGACAAGCCGGCTGCCAGGGCCGTCAGACCGGCCTTGGCAGCACCATAGACGGTGGAGTGGCGATGCCCGATCAGGGCGGACACCGAGCCGATCAGAATGATCGAAGCCGGTCGAGCGAAGAACGGCAGCAGCGACTGAATAAGGAAGATCGGGCCTTTCAGATTGGTCGCAATGAGCTGGTCGAAGCGGTCAGGGGTCCATTCCTCCAGCGGCAACTGCGTGGTGTCGGCGGCATTGCACATGAGGATGTCGAGGTTCGGCCAGACACGGAACAGCTCGCCTGCCAGTGTCGCCTGCCCGTCGAGGTCCGACGCGTCGGACCGAAAGGTCAGGAGGGCGTCGCCGAGCTCCCCCTGGCGTGGTCCAGGCCCGCCTGGGTCCGCCCGGTGATCGCGACTTTCGCGCCTTCGGACAAGAACTGGCGCGCCGTTTCGAGCCCGATCCCGCTCGATCCCCCGGTGATCAATGCATGCTTTCCTGCAAGCCGGCCCATCTCGCCCTCCTGACTAGAATGACGACAGAGTAGGCAGCTGAGGCGGTCCGTGCTATGTCACAACGTACCGTATTTGTAGCAGATCGTTCAAAGTTGCGTCGTGGACCCGCTATCCGATCTCCTTCGTTTGCTCAAGATCCGCAGTTATGGAGCGGCCGGCCTCGACGCCGGCGGCGACTGGGCGATCCAATTTCCTGTCCATGACGGGATCAAGTTCTTCGCGGTCGTCGAAGGAATGTGTTCCTTATGGCTCGACGAGGAGGAATCGTCGGTCGAGATCCGAGCGGGCGAATGCTTCCTCGCCACCCAAGGCCTGCCCTTCCGCATAGCCGGCGGCATGGCAGTCGAGCCATTGAGTCTGGAGGCGGTTCTTCCGCCAGCCTTCGACGGGCGTGTCGTGACCATCAATGGCGGCGGCGACTTCCTCGCGGTGGGTGGATTCTTCGCCCTGGCGAGCGGGCAAGCCCATCTGCTTTTCGGCGCGATGCCGCCAGTCGTCCGCTTTCGTGAGGGACAGGACCGAGAGGTGATGGCCTGGTGCGTGGACCGCCTGGCATCGGAACTGCGCACCCCGCGCGCCGGCACCAGTCTTCTTGCCCAGCAGCTGGTGACGATGATGCTGGTGCAGGCGCTTCGCGCCTCGATCGCAGACGCCAGCCATCCACGGACCGGATGGCTCGCCGCCCTGGCCGATACGCGGCTGCGCGCAGCCGTCGGCGCGATGCACGCGGAGCCTCACCACCGATGGACACTCCAGTCGCTCGCCGTCATCAGCGGCATGTCGCGCACCAGCTTCGCGCTGAAGTTCAGGGCAGCGATGGGGATCGCGCCGCTCGACTATCTGACGCGGTGGCGAATGCTGCTCGCGCAAGATCGACTGGCGACGAGCCAGGAATCCGCCGCCGAGATCGGTCTTGCGATTGGCTATGACTGCGAACGATCGTTCGCTCGAGCGTTCAAGCGGATGCACGGCTGTTCCCCACGCCAGTACCGGCTGACTGCGCAGAGCACGCAGCCGACGACGCGGCAGTCGAGCATTTGACTGTCATGAGCCTCTGATGCGGCCATCCCATTTGACGGACCAACCGGGGAGGGCTGGCTGCTGCCGCGAGGGGCCGAGCTCTTCGAAGAGGGGGAACGACGGCGCTCTTTGAAAGCGCGGTTCTAGTGAGACTGCTTAAGTCAAAAACCTAGGCGGGCCGAGGCCCGCCTTTGTCAGTCGCTGATATTTCCCGGGATCCAATCCGGTGGGGGCCCGCCCAGGGCTTCGGTCAGGCCGTTGCCGGGAGGAGCAGGCTCTTCAGTCGAAGCCGCCTTCGGTTTGCGGCCGCGCTTGCGGGGTGTGGGCTCGCCGTCCGGCTCGGCCGAAGCACCACCAGCCTCTCCCTCCGCTTCCACCCACGACGGCTTCAGCCCGTCCGTCATCAGCGCGTCGGGAAGGTCGAAGACCTCCCCGGCGTCGCGGATCTTGCCGCCGAAGTAGCCCTTGCGGACGGCGGTGACGCGCATCAGATGCTCACCCCGTTCGACTGCACGCCGGCGACGATGCCGGCGGTGATCTTGCCGGTGGTGGGCGCCGTGCCTGATACTGTGTACTTCAGGCGGCCATACTGCAGCGTGATGCCGCGCGGCAGGTCGTCGCGGGCGATCTGCATGCCGGCCTTCAGCTGGGCCAGCGTGGCGGTGGCCAGCGGGATCACCTTGTCGGGCGTGAAGGTGGTGGTGCTGTCGAGCTCCAGGTCGATCTGCAGCGAGGTCAGGTTGTTGAAGTCTTCCACCACCTGCACCAAGAGGGCCACCTCGTCGCCCTTGCCGGCATCGAAGTTCTTGATGGCCGGCGAGATGGGGCCGAAGTCGAGGGTGTTGGTGGAGGCTGCCGTCGCGGTGATCGCCTGAGCGTCCGAGAACAGCGCCTGCGTGTCGAGGATCATGGGAGTGTCCTTGAAAAAGCGAGGAGAAAGGCGCCCGCCGGAGCGGGCACTTCAGGATCAACCGGCGTAGGCAGCCAGAGAGGCCTCGGTATTGAGAAGGGCGTCGGTTTCCCGAATGGGAATGCCGCGATAGGTCAGCACTTCCTTGCCCTCGATGCTGTCGCGCTTGAGGCCCGGCGCCGAGTAGTTGTAGCTGCCAGCGTTGGTCACCAGCGACCGGTCGGACGACTGGGCGTCCAGCACTTCCAGCACGTCGCGGTTCATGTAGATGGCGATGCGGCTGGAGGTGGCATTCAGCCGGCGCGACTGCAGGCGATAGTAGGCCTCGCGCAGCAGGCGCCACAGATCCACCGAACCCGCCATCATGTCGGACACGTCGATGTTGGCGATGCGGGCGTTGTAGCGCCAGTCCTTGACGAACATGCCGACGTGCCAGGAGAACAGCGTCGACTTGACGTAGAACTTGTTGCCGGCGGCATCCAGCGTCACTTCCTCGCCCTTGTCGGCCACCTGCACGCCGGTGGGAATGCCCTCGGGCGTCAGCAGCGACGTGGCGTGGTCGCCCCAGGTGACGAACCAGATGGAGGTGTTGTCGGCGCCGCGGCCGCCGCCATCCACCACCTGTCCGGCGGCGATGTTCGGCTTGGTGGCGTTGGGGCCGTCGTAATAGGCGTTGTAGCGGGCGGCGAGGCCCTTGAACTTCTCCGGCGTGGTGGCGACGTCGTGGTAGAAAATGCCGGTCGCCATCTCCTGGTTCATGGCTTCCAGGAACGGCGCGCTGTCGACGAGGCGCTGCTTGGCGGCGTCCTTGGCGAGAGCCAGCAGGCGCACGTCGATCTCAGAACGCGCCTCCAGGAAGCCGGTGGTGTCGTCCACCTGCTGCACGGTGGCTTTGGACTGCGGCACGCCCTTATAGAGGCGCCCCCAGGCGACCGACGGCAGGCCGGTGCGGATCATGTGGCGATGGATGGCCTGCTGGTTGCAGACGGTCACCATCGCGTCGTCCAGCACCGGATTCTGCTGCGACAGGATTTCGAGAACCGTACCCTCGGCGCTCTGCTTCTGCGCGTCGATCAGGTTCGGGTAGTAGGTGCCAACGGTGGCCATGTGTCATTTACCCCTTGGGCTTATCGCTGGGAAACAGCAGATGAGCGGCTTCAAGCGTCTGTCCCGCCCCGCTCCCGCCGCTCTCCGGCCGGTCGTCGGCGATCGCGTTGCCGACGCGCGCCATGAAGCGGATAACCTCGGGGTGGTTTCCGCCGCCACTTTCGGTGAGAAACGCCTTGAGGCCCGGCGTGCCGAAGCGGGCCAGCGCCCCCTGCGCGGTGGCCACCGATGCATCCCAGCGGGCACCGCCGATCTCGGAATCCTTCCTGGCCGAGTTGACCCATCCCGTCTGGATATCGGCCCATTCGCGGCCACCCGTCGCCGCTTCCGCCTGGCGATGGGCGGCCAGCGCCCCGGCCAAAGCCTGGGCCTGGCCCCGCGTCAGGCCAATATCCTTGAGAACCGGCGCCATCGCCTCGGCCAGCTTGTCGTCGAGCGCCATGCCCTCGGGCAGGTGGAAGTCGTAGCGGCCGTCCTCGGGCACTTCGTCGGCGGGATCGAGAGCGCCCGTGTCCGGAGCCTCACTCTTGGCTGCAGGCGGATTGGCATTCGTGCCGCCGCCATCGGGCGATGAGCCAGCTTCCGCCACAGGGGCGGCGTCGGTCGGAAACATCAGACTCTCAGGCGCGGCTTCGCCGCCACCCTCGACGCCTTCAGGCGCGAACACCACGACGCCGTGCATCCATCGATCAAGCATATTGGTCGTCCCCATCCTCAGTTTGGCGCGGCGCGTGGGCGGCCCGGGTGAGTTCCCTCGCCTCGCCGCGTTCGAGCAGCAGGCGCGGGTAGAGCCGGGCGTCGATCCGGTCGAGCTTGCCGAGAATTTCCAGGCCGATCGACTGGCGGCCGAGCCGGTAGCGCTCCATCGCCTCGTTGGTCTCAAACGCGCTGGCGTAGAGCCCCGTGCGTCTGAGCAGCCAGAACACCACCCGCTTGCCCTCGGCGGTGTCCATCAGCAGCCGGAGGGACTCGCGGATCTCGGCCTCCTCGCGGGCGGCCCGCTCCCGCGCCTCGGCGTCGCGCGCCTCGCGCGCTTCGAATTCGTCCAGCATCAGCCACCTATCTCATTGATTTCAAGCATGTTGTTCACGCTGCCGGGTGTCCGCTTTGCTCGGAAACGCTCGATATCCGCCTTGCGCCCCATTCTGCCTGAGGTCCTCTGCCTGCGCAGAGGATGACAAGAGATTGATATTTAAGAACAACCGGATAGCTGGGCGCCCTCTCCTATCAAGCTGTCGGATAGATGGGAGCCCGCAACCATCAAGCCGTCGGATCGGTGGGCGCCCCTTACTCTCAAGCTGTCGGATAGGTAGGCGCCCGCAACTATCAAGCTGTCATCCTTGCGAAAGCGAGGACCTCAGGAAGGTAGAGCGCAACGCCCGTATCAGATGCCCTTCGCTCAATCAGGGGCGGCAGTTTGATCGTTATGGGCGCCACCTATCCGATTGTTCCCAAATATAAACCTCCTGTCATCCTCTGCGCAGGCAGAGGACCTCAGGAAGGTAGAGCGGGCGGCCGATATCGGTCTCCCACCCCCCTACGAACCCCCGATCCCCAATTGTGAGAGCAAGGTCTGCACGGAGCCCGCATCGATGTTGCTGTCTTTGCCGGCCCGCACCACGTCGGCCCCGGCGGAGATGGCCGGCGCCACGGTTTTCGCCATCTGCGCCTGCTGTTGCTGCTGTTGCGCCTTGGCCCTGGCGTCGCGCGCCGCCTGCACCTTGTCGTCGGCCACCACGATGGCGGCCGGCGCGCCGATCATGTCGGCGTAGACGTCGATCGACTGGTCGGCGTCGAGCTTGTCCAGCACCTCCGGCTTCATCGCCGCCCACTGGCCGGCGAACGATACCAGCCGCTCCACCGCGCCGGTCGCCACCGCCTTCTGCGCCTGGGCCAGCGTCGAGATGTATTCGACGGACAGCCGCTCGTTCTGGATCTCGCGCGGCGGCGGCGGGAACAGGTTGCGCTTCAGGCCGATCTCGAAGGCGCGGTCGACGCAGGGCTCCAGCTGGTTGTTGTAGATGTTCTCCAGCACCGGCCCCAGCGCCAGCAGCTTCTCTTCCTTGCGCTCGGCGATCTCGAACTGGTTGCGCGGCTGCACGCCCTCCATGTTGGCCAGCATCAGGAACAGGTCGGCGTAAAAGCCGGAATTGATCCGCTGCCGCGTCTCGCTGATGTCCTGGAGCAGCGGCCCGATCTGCGGGCTCGCCTCCATCACCGGCCGCAATCCCTTGCCGGTGGGATCATCGACAAAGGTGATGGCGCCGGGCAGCAAGGAGGTCGGGTTGCCGGACAGCGACGTCGGCCCCTGCAAGGGCGGCCGCGCCAGCTTGGCGATCACCTCCAGCTTGTCGCGCACCATGGCTTGCAGCGATTTGACATCGCCGATCGAATCCATGCCGGGCGACTGCGCGTAAGCATCGTCGCCGCAGATCAGCCACGGCGGGCAGATGATCGGGTTGCTGTCAAAGCCGCTCTCTTCCAGCAGGCCATCAGCACTGTTGCCGTTGGCCTCCCAGTAGTTGGAGAGGAACGGCTTGTTGCGCTTGTCGAGCTTGCCGCTGTCGCGGTTTCGCCGGGGCTCGATGGCGTGCCAGATGTCGAAGGTCTGGTCGTAGCGGCCGGCGTCATAGGCCGAGCGGATGGCGTTCGACAGCGTCTCCAGCCCGAAGCGGCGGACGATCTTCTCCACCGACCAGCGGAGCATGCGGTAGAGCGTCGTCGCCCGGCCCTCGGCATCCCGGGCGATCCAGAAGCGGCCGTGCAGCAGCTGGATCATGTGCAGCGGCGCGTCCTCGCCCTCGATCAAAATGCCGCAGGACTGGCCGAACAGGCCGATGTCGCCATAGCCCTCGTGGAAGGCGGGGTAGACGTTGGAGCGCTGGAACATCCGCCGCTCGATGCCCTCCACCTCGTCCACCCACAGCTTCACCGGCCCCCATTCGCGCAGCTCGGGATCGGTGGTGGCAAAGCGGAACCACGGCCGCGCCGGCGAGGTCAGCCCCGAGTGCATGCCCGAAGCCAGCGTCCGCCAGGCAAAGGTGCCGGAGGGGTCGAGAATGCGCTTGCGCGAGATCGCCCGCTCGTCGGCGGCCACAAGGCGCAGCCGGTGCGGCGCGATGAAATCGGCAAGCCCGCTCCACGCCGCTTCCCACGGCTGGCGCACCCGCTTCAGCTCCTCGGCCCGGCGACGGTGATACTGGACCGGCGTTTCGTTGGCGCGCGTTTCCATCAAACCCCCAGCACTGTGGACTTTTGGGTGCTCGCGTTCTGCAACACCCCGTTGGCGTTGGTCAGAATGGTGGAAACGCCGGAGCGCAATTTGTCGGTCGCCCGCCGCGCCGCCGATGTCTGCACGGCGCCGTTATCCGGCTCCTGCGATTGCGCCGAGGTCTTGTATTGCTCCACTTTGGGAGTCGATGAGGAAAGGCACATGATCAAAGCCCCGCATGTGGGTCGTACCTGTCGGCAATAAGGCCCATCAGGTTTCCGCGCTGCGGTTGGCGGGGTTTGGGGAGCGGTGGGGTCGAGCGGCGCAGACGCACATCGCCGCCGCAGTTCGTCACTTCTGGCCGGCACGTCAGTCGGTCGCGCTTGCCGCTGAATGGTCCGGCACCAAGCAGAACGTCACTTTGGGCCCGAAGCTGAGCCGACGGCCACAATCCCCTCTCTGGACTGGGGATTGACGGAATACTTCAGCCCCCTTAGGCACGATGGAAGTCTCGTCCATCCACGGTTGGAGCACTGTAGTCGTGCGTTACATTGGACTGTTCTCTGGCGCGACGTGTGTTCTGGTAATGGCCGTTCTTTCGTTCACGCCGTTTGCTTGGCAGGCGATGGGGCGTCCAGATGAAACTTATCCAGAGTTGGCCTACTTGGTTTTTGGCTTGCCACTGGCGATACTGACCCTTGTCGCGGGCATGGCTATTGCATTTCACGGACCGTTCACCGGCATCCTCAAGGTCGCTCCATATGTTCAATGGGCCGCATGCGTTTTACTACTCCTTGCTGCTCTGTCTCCTTGGCTGAGCTAAGCTCTCGTTTGTCGGTGAGACTCTACTGTCTCTAGGTAGCTGGGTTTCGGGAGGGGCTGCGCAAATGACCAGTCAGAGATTTGCCAGCGTCTGGGACGCCATCGAGGACATGGCCGCCGAAGCCGAGAACATGAAGCTGCGGTCCGCGCTCATGGATGCGATCGAAGATGCGATCAAGGCGAAGGGTTGGACCCAGGCTGAAGCCGCCAAGGAGCTTGGCGTCACGCAGCCGCGTGTCTCCGCGCTGATGCGGGGCAAGATCAACATGTTCAGCCTGGACAGCCTGATCAACATGCTGACCGCGCTTGGCCTCAAGGTGGATATCCAGATCCGCCAAGCGGCTTGATCAAAGAACAGCCGATACGAACGCAAAGCGCCGCTGCCGGCTTCGGGGCGCAGTTTATGGGAGGAGCATATGGGGTTCTCTGGAACTGGAACGGAAGGCCTCACGGACCATGGAGAGGCGTACGGTCCCCGACGCTCTGGAATCCATGAGAAACTCGCACCCAAGACGTTGCTTGTCCTGGCGGTCGGCGCAGCCCTGTCAGCATGCATGTCGCACAGAAGTATCAACGATGGAAACTGCTCATCCACGCCGACCACGGCTGCCTTGCCGTATACTTTGGATATCGACGACAATTATATTTCAGTCAACAATGAATATACTTTAAAAATAAGCAAGAAACCGTCGCTGTTCTGTAAAAAGAAAATCGATAACACAGATATATACACCCTGATTTCCGACAAATATAAGATGTCAATATCTTACGAGCCTCATATTGGAAAAGAAAAACTAAATGAATACCTATCCGACGAGAGTGGTCAGCCGGACATGGGCGATATAATTCTGACTATAGTCTTCCTAAAATCGGGAGAAGACAGCTTAATCACAGTTCAGACAACGGAGTTCAGCCGATGACAGGGCAGGCAAGGTCAGCCTGGTCGAACCATATGTAGCAACTTCTCTGCTTGTATCGAGACTAAAGCCTGGACCTATACTTTTACCCATGGATCTGAACATGCGGCGAGGCCTGGTGCCGCAGCCCCCCCACGCCCCTCATCCTGCGGACTGTCATGACCGCCTGATGGCGCCGGCCTCTCACAGCCCCGCGTGCGGATCATACCGCTCCTCCACCACCCTTCTCCCACTCCCGCCCTGCCCCGCCCCGCCCTGCCCCGCCCCGCCCTGCCCCGCCCCGCGCTTCACCACCGGCTCGGCAAACGTCAGCGCCAGCGCATCCGCCCTGTTCGGCGAGGGAATCCCCCTCGCCTTCATGTCGGCCTTGCTTTCCAGCTGGATCTTGCCGTCGAGGCGGGGCACGGTTTCCGGGCCGATCAGGTCGTCGAACAGGCCTTGGTCCTGCGGGTCGATGGCGCCGCCGTCCTTCAGCCAGCGCTTGACGAGGCCCCACATCTCCGCCCGCTTGTTGAGATAGCCGGGGTCGATCGGCTTGCCGGCGAACCACACCAGGCGCCAGTTGCGCCCCATCGTCCGCCCGGCGCTGACGATGCCCGTGCCATAGCCGGCGTCGACGAACACCGCGTCGGCGCCCTCGTCGTCCTCCAGCCGGGCGATAAGGTTGGCCACCTCGACGTCGTTGTCGTTCCTCGGCATGCTCAAGAGGTTCCGCGTCATTAGACCCTGGCGCAGCACGATCTCCACAGAATCGGCGCCGGTCCACGCCGGGTCGACGCCGATGATCTTCGGCGCAAAGCCATATTGCTCGGGGCGAAGGTGCCGCGCCCGCGCCGCCTCCACATCCGCCTCGCCAATGAACTGCATCGGCGACTGGCTGGGGAACTGGCCGCGCACGCGGTATTTCGCCACGTCGCTATCCTCGCCGCCGGCATCGTCGACGATCGATTGCAGATAGGCCTTGTTGGTGCCCTCCACCGTTCGGCTGTCGATGTGGCGGGTGATCCAGCGGTGGCGGAATTTGCGGAAGCACTCGCGGAAGCGGCCGCCGTTGCGCGTCGGATTGCCGAAGGCCACCCAGATGATCACCGTATTCTCGTCGGTCAGCGCGCCCTCGGCCACTTCCCACACCTTGTCGGCGATGGCGCTGGCTTCGTCGAACAGCAGCAGGATGATGCGGCCCTGGTTGTGCAACCCGGCGAACGCCTCGGTGTTCTCGGCCGACCAGGTGACGAAATCGAGCCGCCAGCTGTCGCCGCGTTTGGGGTCGCGGCTTTTGATCGATTGCGCCTGCGCGTCGAACCAGTGCGCCGTCACGGCGCGGCGGAACCACAGCCCCACCTCCGGCGCCGTCTTGGTCTGCATCTGCGAGCGCGTGTTGGCGGTGACCACGATCTTGCAATCGGCCCAGCACGACATCGCCCAGTTGGACAACATCCCCATCTCGGCCGACTTGCCGATGCCATGGCCGGACGCGACGGCAAGCCGCAGCGGCGTGAAGCGCCTTTGGGGATCGGCCAGATGATCGCGGATCTGCCGGTTGATCTGCCGCTGCCACGCGCGCGGACCGGGGTGCGCGGCAAGATCGCCCTCGCCCCAATCATAAGCGGCGATCGACCAGCGATCGGGATCGTAGCGGCACTCGGCCGCGAGCCGGATGATGTCTTCGTTGGGATCGGGAGAGGCGGTCATGGGAGAGCGCTCCCGCGTCCTAAATAATTGATACAAATATCAAAACTGTCCTCTTCTGCGCAGGCAGAGGATCTCAGGCCGAAAAGGGCCCTCCGCCAATATCGGTCTCCCTCTCCACCCCCCACAGCAAACAGGCGCCCTATATGCCCCCCTCGCTCCATCCTGCCTGAGATCCTCTGCCTACGCAGAGGAGGACAGCTAAATATAGAGGAAAAACAACCGCGTAGCGCATCACACAGCCCCGCATCCGCGTACCCTCGATCATGCCTAAGGCGTTCACGATCCGCAGACATGGAGTGACGGCTTGATAGCAAGCGATCACCACCTAACCGATTGTCATCCCTATATATTTTACTGTCCTCCTCTGCGCAGGCAGAGGATCTCAGGCCGAAAGAGGCCCGCCGCCGATATCGCGCTCCCTCTCCACCCCCCGCAGCAAACAGCCGCCCTATATCTCCCCCTCGCTCCATCCTGCCCGAGATCCTCTGCCTACGCAGAGGAGGACAGTTTGATGGGGAGGGGAGACAGCTGGAGTGCGCGGCATGCCTGCTTGATACAGGATGATCGAGAAACACCACCGGATGACGGCTTGATATCAAGCGATCACCACCTAACCGCCTGTCCTCCCTATATATTTTACTGTCCTCCTCTGCGCAGGCAGAGGATCTCAGGCCGAAAGAGGCACACCGCCGATATCGGTCTCCTCTTCCACCCCTTGCAGCAAACAGCCGCCCTATATCTCCCCCTCGCTCCATCCTGCCTGAGATCCTCTGCCTGCGCAGAGGAGGACAGTTTGATGGGGAGGAGAGAAAGCTGGAGTGCGCGGCATGCCTGCTTGATACAGGATGATCGAGAAACACCACCGGATGACGGCTTGATATCAAGCGATCACCACCTAACCGCCTGTCCTCCCTATATATTTTACTGTCCTCCTCTGCGCAGGCAGAGGATCTCAGGCCGAAAGAGGCACACCGCCGATATCGGTCTCCCTCTCCACCACCCACAACAAAGATGCGCCCTATATGCCCCCCTCGCTCCATCCTGCCTGAGATCCTCTGCCTGCGCAGAGGAGGACAGTTTGATGGGGAGGGGAGACAGCTGGAGTGCGCGGCATGCCTGCTTGGCGCGGGATGATCGAAAAACACCGCCGGATGACAGCTTGATAGAACCGGGCGACCACCTAACCGCCTGTCCCCTCTATATAAATTGTCCTCCTCTGCGCAGGCAGAGGATCTCAGGCCGAAAGAGGCACCCGGCCAATATCGCGCTCCCTCTCCACCCCCCGCAGCAAACAGCCCTATATGTCCCCCTCCCTCCATCCTTCCCGAGATCCTCTGCCTGCGCAGAGGAGGACAACTAAATATAGAGGAGAAACAGCCATTTAGCGCGTCACCCAACCCGCTATCTGCGAGCCCTGGATGACCACCTGATGAGAGGGCGCGCCGAGCTATCCGATTGTTTTCATTATATATAATTCTGTCCTCCTCTGCGCAGGCAGAGGATCTCAGGCAGGATGGAGCACGCCGCCAATATCCGTCTCCCTCGATCGTCATTCCCCCTCCTCCGCCAATCTCTTCCGCGCCCGTGCCAGCCTTTCCCCCAAACCCTCCAGCCCCTTCACCCGCACGGTCTCCTCGAACGCTTTCACCCCGATGTGCTTGCCGATCAGCTCCAGCCGCTTCAGCCGGTCGCTCAGCCGGATCTTCTTGACAAACCCCACCTGCTCGCGGGCATTGCCGCGCCCCTCGAACCGCTCCTCGATCTCCACGCCCTGCACCAGGCCCTGCCGCCACACCTCCGGCCAGTCGGCGATCGGCTTCAGCTGGCCCTCGGCGTCGTAGAGGTCGGCGATGTCGGCGCTCGCCTCGTCGACCAGCCGGCGCAGCAGCCAGCCGGCATCCACAGCCTCTTTCCCCTTGCGCGGCACGTCATCCCTCCCCTGTCTCGCCCGAGACACTACCGCCCTCCGGTTTGCCGCCTTCACCGCCCGGCCCCAGCACCAGCTTGAAGCCGCGCTGATAGCCGACCACCTCGATGCGCACGCCCGAACCCTCGATGCGCTTCCGCAGCAGACACAGCTGCGTTTTGAAATACTTGCGCGCCGTCTCGTATTCCGGCCCTCCGTCCTCATCGTCGGCATACATCTCGCTGATGATCGCCTCGCCGGTCACCGGCTTGCCCCGGCCCTGCCAGACGCGGGCCAGGATCGCCTCCTGCTGCGGCGGCAGCTCATAGGCGCGGGCGATGAGGTTGGGCGACAGCACCGGCGCCATCGCACCGCAGCACGGACAGGTGACGCCCGTTTCCGCAACCGCCACCGCCGCGCCAAGGGGAACATCCGCCGCCAACCCCTCAAGGCGCGCCCCCAGCCGGATGTTCTCGACGCGGTCGTCCAGCGTGTCGCCATTGATCGGCAGCAGCACCCGGTCGGTGCCGCCAAAGTGCCAGTTCCACACGAGCGTACGGCGCATGTAGCGGGTGACGTTGGCGCGGCTGCCCAGCTGGATGGTCCAGATCGGCCCGGCATCCAGCCGCTTGCGATAGAACTCGCCGCCCGCCTCCGGCCGCCGCCGCCCCACCAGCTCGCGCCAGAACAGCCGGCCATCGGGCCGATAATCGAACAGCGCCCGCGCCGCCTCGCGGCTCATCTGCGCCGCCGAAAACCAGGTGTCGGGCTGCCCTTCCAGCGCGCGATCGGTCACCGTCTCCGGCCGGCCCTTCCAGCGGGGCGGCACCGCGGCCGAGGCATTGCCCGGCAACCGAGCCGCCCTCAGGCGATCACCGCCCGCGCCCTGCTCGATGCCGCCGAGCAGGCCACTGCCCGCAAGGACTCGGTTCAGAGGCAGGCTGACATGTTCGAACCCCCGCCCGCCGCCGGACGAATAATCACCGTCCCGCTCACTCTCATCCGCGCGCTCGCTGGCGCGCGCTGTCATCTTGTCTGCCATGTCGGCTCTCCATGTGGGAAGCCGACGCGGCGCATCGTGGGGCAAGAGCTAGGGTGACGGCGAAACGTTAATGGCGGAAGCGGACGGGAAAGGCGCGGCAGCGCCGGAGAGACGGGCCTGCCGAGGGCTGAACGGCGCCAAGGCATTAACGGCCGTGGCCGAGTTGAGGCGGCGCCAACAAACGGCCGCCCACCCCGAGCGACGAGCTACCGCCCTGTTCGCATTCCATAATTCGTCATTCTCTGCGAAGGCCGCTTGAATTCGCTCGCGAATTCAAGGTGAACCTCAGGCAGAAAAGGGCGCGGCGCCGATATCAGCCTCCGGCGCATCCGCACGCCGGCCGTCTGCTTTACGCGTGAGTATAGGGAATGGGGTGTTGGGACGGAGATTCATTTCAGGGGAGAGCAATAAAATGACTCGGATTCGGGGAGCCGACACACAGACGGATGTAGACGAGACGGAACGAGCAAACCTCCGCCGTCACGTCAAAAGACATTGAATTCCAAAGAGGAAAGAGAGGAACGGTACCTCTCTCATGCCTGCTGTCACGTCTCTCACCCCGGAGAAAGCTATGGCCGGAATGAAGCGGGTAAGCGGGGGAGACGGAAGATGAGGGAGGCGGACACGAACAAAACCCCGCCGAAGCGGGGCGGAAACTCCATCACCGTCTGAAGAACGACTAATTTCCTTCCAGTGAGCGCAGGCGCTGAGCCATTTCCTCAACGGGCAACCTCACGGTTGGATCATCCCGCCAGAGCTGAAGAGCAGTCGCCAAAACACCGTCGCCGCATAGCGACAGTCGTTTGAGCTCATCGATAACCCAAAGCACCCCGTGAACGCGGCGGCCATCTTGTATTGCGACGCCACGCAGTAGCGCATCACCCGTTAGGAGAATCGAATTCTGGTGGCACCGTGTCGTTACCAGGCAAAAACAGTCATTAGCGGAAAGCTTTGGATGAACCGCTTTGACGCCGAAAGCTTCTCCGACTTGGTCGGAAGGCAGATCAAAAATCTCAAGCCCTGAATCGAGGATGGCCCATTCTTGCGGCGTGAAAGAGATTAACTCCGACTCTCTCACAGGCAACGGAATAATGAGGCGATAGGGTAGCCGCACCAAAAGATGCAGAAGCCGCGCCTTTCGCAAGTCGATCAGACAGGAAGCATCATTAACAACAACGATCGGTGCGGCATCATCGGTCACGGTTCGCGCGGCCCCCGCATTTCTTCTTCCAGCTTGGCGAGAGGCACTTTGAGAAACTGCGCCGCTCGCACAGGCGATATCATCTCCTCGGCGAGTGCCTGATAAACTAGGCGCTCAAAGCGAAGAGGCTTTTCAAATGCACCAAGGCCCTGCCCATCTTCAATGGGAGCAGGCTCCTCGGTGCGCCATGCGCGCGCATAAGTCCGAAAGGCGTAGTCGACGGTAGTTTCCGGCAGAAGCCCAACATCCCTCAATCGGATCAACATGGCAGCTGCGGACATTCCATAAGACCGCTTCAACCTTATCAACTCATGATAGGTGATTCCATGTCGATTCTCGCCAACTTCCTTGCGGAGATGATCGGCTGGGGCAAGAAAAGCGCCCGCGAACCGATGCATCGCTTTTTCAAGCTTGATGGGGGCAGGGTCTGCCACCGCGCGAATGATCCGATGCGCCAACTCGTGCGCAAGGCTGAACCGCTTGCGCTCGACGTTGGTCTTGCTCGAGATAACCACCACCTCGGTGTCGGGCTTGTTATCGGTCCGCTTTACGGTACAGGCCAACCCATCGAACCGCTCCGGCAAGTCCGCCACGATGACCTTTATCCCCTTCTTCTCAAGGAGATCGATCATGCTGGGAATGGGATCGCTCCCCAACTCCCATGCGTCGCGTAGGTCTCGGGCCTTCCGTTCGATCTCGTCCCATGAAGCCACCGCCTCGCACCGCAAGTCGGCTATAGGATCGGTAGGCTCATCCAAACCGAGTATACTCTCGATAGCGAGATAATCTTCAAGCTTCTCAATCACCAGTGCTTCGGCGTGAGCTCGATCTTGGGCCGAAGTATCGGAATGCTTTCGAAACTCGATTCCGCATAGCTCCGCAACCTGCCCGCTCATCAGAAAATCGAGCGACACGCCAAGAGCCTTACCTAGGCCGACGAGAACCGACGAGGACGGCATCATCTTGCCGCTCTCGTACTTGCTGATGGCCTGGGCGGACACCGCGGGCGAGACCCGCTCGGATAAAGCCTGCAGCGACAGCCCGGCCTTTTTCCTTGCCAAACGAAGCCTATCTCCGAACATTTGGATCTCCCGGTTTCGCTGGTTGATAAACGCATTCATGTACAGTATATATCAACACACAGTTGACATTCAAGCCGCCATATTAGCTCAACGAGGTTTAAAATGTCGCATCAGAATCAGCACGTTGCATCGCATTCCGAAGGCTGGGCCGTGCGTGGCGAGGGTAATCAGAAAGTGACGTCCGTCCACCAGACGCAGTGTGAAGCGATCGAGGCAGGACGCGGCATCGCCCGCAATCAGGAATCTGAATTGCTGATCCACGGCGAAAACGGACAGATCCGCGAGCGCAACAGCTACGGAAACGACCCGTGCCCGCCCAAAGGCTGAGCTGATCGGCCGGCCGAAATGCTGGCGGGTTGAGAAGTCTGTGCGAATACCCTAAAATGAGTGAAAGGCGCGTGAGGTCGCGGGGTGACACCACCCTCATCGTCACCAGATCAAAGGGAAAAGCTCGCCTCAGGCGGGCTTTTCTCATATTTGGCGACCGAGCTTTCCGACGTCTTCACTCTGAGCCCCGGCGTTACGAATGCGCGAGCAAGCGCCAGCCTGCTCTTCATACTGGTATCAGGCTCGTTCGGGCTGTGCATCGGGATAAATCGGCAATATGTCCCTCTGCTCTGTTCCCCCATCCTTCACACCAGCGGCACACGCATCGCCTACACAGCGTCACCGTTAGCCGCACTGCCCCGGAAATTTCGTATTGACGCCAACCCCAGCGCCGAAGCGAAAATGCCGGGGAACTGGCCCCACCCACTTCCGGCGAACCATGGCCTCTCTCACCAGCCGTATGGTTGCACGCGACAAATGAGCATCTTTTGGTTACATTGAGGCAACGCGCTTTATAGGGCTGACAAATGCCGCTCGAGTACCTCTACCTAAATCTCGTCTTGTTTTCATATTTGGGCATTGTAGAGCCAATACTTGAGAAAATCTTGAAAAAAGAAATCATTCTGGAACATTACCTAATCATGCAGGGAATGAAACTATTCGGAGATCGGCTCACAAGGAAAGATTTTAAGCGCCTATTGGTGGCGCAATATTTGTTCGTCGCTTTTGCATCGGCTAGCCAGCTTTATTATGGCGACGGATATTTGCAAGGCATACACGAGCTTCGACCAAGCGAGTGGTCCATATACATTCCAATCCCGTTTCTTCTATATTTTGGGATCGTCGAGCCCATTCTGGAACGGCTCCTGAACGACGAGCTGATGCTAACGCACTTTTGGGTCTTTCCCAGCGAGGTCCTCACCGACCGACAACTGAAGCGCCGTTGGATCGCGACTTATCTCGGTGCGATCGTCATCCTCATGGCGATATCAGCTTTTATCGGTTCCTGAAGGCCGCGATACGCGCGACCGTCCGCAGCGCGTCTTCAGGCTCGCGCAGGCAATGGCTCCCCTCACCGCCTCCTCCCCACCATCACCGCCGCCACCGCATACACCGCCACCACGCTCAGCCACACCGCGCCCGGCCACGTCCCCCGCACCATGGCGTAGAAGCTCGAGAACCCCAGCGGCGCCACGATCGACGCCAGGCTCAGCGCCGAGGCCAATACCCCCTGGAACTGGCCTTGCTGGCTTTCGTCCACCTGCCGGCTGGCCATCGCTTGCAGGGTCGGCACGCCGAGGCCGCCGAGGGCGAACAGGGGCATGATGGCGAACACGATCCAACCCTTGGTGGCGAAGGCCATCACGGTCAGCGCCAGGCAGGCGCCGGTGAGGCCGGTGAGGATGGCGGCGCGCTCGCCCAGAAGCTTCACCGCCGGCCCCGGCAGGAAGGCTTGCGCCAGCGTCTGGCAGATGCCGAAGGTGCCGAGCGACAGGCCGATCATCAGGCCGTTCCAGCCGAAGGTGTCGCCGCCCCACAGCGCCCAGGCGGTGCCATAGGCCTCGCCGGTGGCTGAGAGCAGAAAGAAGATGGCGATGAGCGGCCACAGGCTTTTCACCTGAAATACCCAGCCGAACGGCTTCAGTGGGTTGAGCGCCGCGATATCCAGCTTCTCATGCGAAGGCTGCCGCGACTCCGGCAACATGAACAGCGCGATCAGAAGATTGACCCCGTTCAGCACCGCGGCGGCGATGAACGGCAGCCGCACCCAGTGATCGCCCAAAAGGCCGCCCAGCACCGGGCCGACGATGAAGCCGATGCCGAACATGGCGTTCATCAGGCCGAAGCGGCGGGCGCGCTGGTCCTCGGCGGTGATGTCGGTGAGATAGGCGGTGGCCACCGATATGTTGGCCGACGTCAGCCCGGCGATCGCCCGCCCCACCAGCAGCAGCGTCAGGCTGCCGGCGAAGGCGAGAAACAGGTAGTTGATGGCGGCGCCAAACAGAGAGATCAGCAGCACCGGACGGCGGCCGATCCGGTCGGACAGCGAGCCCAGCACCGGCGCGAAAACGAACTGCACCGCCGCGTATAGCGCGGTCATGATGCCGATATACGGCGCCACGTTGGCGGCGTGGGTCACCTCGGTGAGCAGCGCCGGCAGGATGGGAAAGATGAGGCCGATGCCGACGGCGTCGAGCAGGATGGCCGAGAAAATGACGATGAGCGATCTGTTCATGGCGGAATCCCAGGGGCGGCCGCGAAAAGCGACAGCCCAAGCACAAGGGGCCAGACGCAAAAGCGCCATGGCGGACGGATGGAGCCTGAGAGAGCCTGGCTTGAAATTCGCGGGTGGCTAGGCAGCTAGCGATGAACGCGAGGACCGGAGCGGAGCGAACGTAAGTTCGTCAGCACGGCAAGCGCGGAATTCGAAGCTAGATGCCCGCCCCAGTGAGTTCGGGTCAGGCTCGGTGGTTCAGGCGGTTAGGTCAGGAAAATCGCTGGTCGACCGGCGCTAAGCGGCGCTGATCGCTTGTGCATGACCGCCTGGACGATAATTCGTCCACCTGTTTACTCCGCCAATGGGCGGATCAAGGGAAGCGATCGCTTTGCGCGATAGCCGCCAGATACGCCAAAGCGGGCGCCAAGGCAAGATGGTTGTGCCCGGCGGCGCCGCGCGACGCGCCTTGCGCTGCCTTTGTCCGGATCGCGGGAAACAAGCGCCCCGCGCCGATCGTCAGCCCGCCGGGGGCGAATCTCCGCCCTGCGGCCCGAGGTGCGCGAAGGCACGCTCGAACAGGCTGTCCCACTCCTCCAGAAGATCGATCCGGTCCGGCTTGCGCAGCCAGCGCAGTTGCAGCCCATCCATCACCGCCAGAACCTGCCGCGCCACGTGGTCGGCATTGTCCACGTCCCGCAACGACCTTGCAAACAGCGACAAGGCCATGTCTTCCCGCTGTTGGAAATAGGCGTAGGCGGGGTGGGTGGGCTCCAGCGCTTCGGCGTTGAGCACGCTGTACAGCCGCACGATTTCCGGCTGGGCGACATTGCGGGTGATCAGCGCGGTGCACAGCTGGCGCAGGCTGGCGGGCAGCGGGTCGAGATCGATATCCGCCCGGCTCAGCCCCAACAGTTTGGCCAGCGCCTGAAAGTCGGCCTCGTCGCGATATTCCAGCACCGCGATCAACAGCCGCGCCTTGTTCTGGAAGTGATGCAGAACCCCCGCCTCGGTGATCCCGCACAACACGGCGGCATCCCGCAAGGTCACGCCCCAGAAGCCACGCTCGGCAATCAGCTGGGTCGCCGCCTCGATGATCTGCGCGCGGCGCTCGTCGGCCGATTTGCGCTCGCGGGTGAGCCGGGGCGGTGGTGAGAGGTCGCGGGACAAGGGAATCAACTCTCCTCGTAAATTCACGGATGGCCTTCTTATAGCACATCTTTTCGGGCCTGCGACCGTCGCATCCCGGCTTTACAGAATACCTAGTATGTATTAAGTAAGGCACATTGAGTTTTCGAGGGAGGACCAGAATGACCTTACACCGCCCCCACACGGAGGCGGCGCCCGACGCTGCGTCGCCGGCGCCCAAAACCTTCACCCAAGCCGTCGACCGGGTTCGCAAAGGCGCCGATCCCCAATCCGAGGCGCAGGCCCTTTACGCCAAGATGACCGTTTCCGAACGCCTCGGGCTGCTGGACGGCGACCAGCCTTTCTGGGAAGGCATGCTGAGTCTGGTTGAGGACGGCTACAACATCTACCCCTACGTCATGGGCGCGGTGGACCGGCTGGGCGTGCCCGGCGTGCGCTTTGCCGACGGGCCGCGCGGCTCGGTTCTCGGCCACTCCACCTGCTTTCCCGTTTCCATGGCGCGCGGCGCCACGTGGGATGTCGGGCTCGAGGAAAAGGTTGGCACGGCCATCGGCCAGGAAATCCGCGCCCTCGGCGCCAATTTCTTCGGCGGCGTCTGCATCAACCTGCCGCGCCATCCGGCCTGGGGCCGGGTGCAGGAAACCTATTCCGACCAGCCGGTGATCCTGGGTGAAATGGGCGCGGCGCTGACGCGCGGCATCCAGCACCATGCCATGGCCTGCGCCAAGCACTTCGCGCTCAACAGCATGGAAAACGCCCGCTTCTCGGTTGATGTCACCATCGACGAGGCCGACCTCCAGGAAACGTTCCTGCCGCATTTCAAGCGCGTCATCGACGAAGGCGCCTTCGCGGTGATGAGTTCTTACAACTCGGTCAACGGCACCTGGTCCGGCCAGAATGCCAACCTGCTGACCAACACCCTGCGCGACACCTGGCACTTCCAGGGTTTCGTCATCACCGACTTCATCTGGGGCATGCGCGACGGCGGCAAGGCCCTCGTCGCCGGGCTGGATGTCGAGGCGCCGATGCGCCAGCAGCGCGGCGAGCGTCTGCGGGCCGACCTTGACGCCGGCAAGTGCGGCTGGGCCGATGTCGAACGCGCGGCCTTGCGCATCCTGAAAACCCAGTTGCGCTTCTACGCCGAGCGCGAGCAAGCCGAGCCGGCCGCATCGGTGGTCGCTTCGGTCGAGCACGTCGCCCTGGCCCGCGAGGTTGCCGGCCGCTCCATGGTGCTGCTCCGCAATGAAAAGGTGGCCGGCAGACCGCTGTTGCCGCTCAACCCGGCCAAGCTCGCCTCGCTGGCCGTCGTCGGCCGGCTGTGCGACACCGCCAACACCGGCGATCTCGGCTCGTCGTCGGTGCGCGCGCCCTATGTCGTCACCCCGCTCGCCGGTCTCACCCAGGCGCTCGCCGGCTCCGGCGTTCTCGTCAATTCCGACGCCAGCGGCGATGTCGCCATGGCCGCCGCGCTGGCCGCCACTTCGGACGCGGCCGTCGTCGTCGTCGGCTACACCTCGGCCGACGAGGGCGAGTTCGTCGATGGCTCGGTGGCCAGCCGCGCCGATCTTCTGGCGCTTTATCCCGATGCCCGGACCGACGAGGAACGGCGCCAGCGCGCCAAGGTGCTCGCCGCGCTCGGCGGCGGCACCAGCGTGGTCGGCGGCGGCAAGGCCGGTGGCGACCGTCTCTCCCTGGAACTGCTGGCCGAGGATGTCGCCCTCATCAAGGCCGTCGCCGCCGCCAATCCCCGCACCATCGTGGTCATCGAAACGGCCGGCGCCGTCATCGTCCACGACTGGAAGGATCTGGTGCCAGCTATCCTGCTCGGCTGGTACGCCGGCATGGAAGGCGGCCACGCGCTGGCCGACATCCTGTTCGGCAAACGCAACCCCAGCGGCCGCCTGCCCTACCCCATTCCCGCCGATGCCAAGGATACGCCCTTCTTCGACCGGGACGCCAAGGCCATCACCTACGACCACTGGTACAGCCATCGGCTGATGGTGAAAAACGGCGTTGAAGCCGAATTCCCGCTCGGTTTTGGCCTGTCTTACGCGAGCTACCGGCTCGCCGACATGACCGTCGAGCCCTTGGGCCGTGACGGCGTCCGGGTCGGCGTCAGCGTCGCCAACACCGGCGCCAGGGCCGGCCACCACGTGGTGCAGATCTACGGTTCGCGCCGCGACGGCGACCGGGCGGACGAGCGCGAGCTGCTGGGCTTTGCCGTGGTCGAACTCGCCGCCGGGGAACGCAAGACGGTGGAAGTAACGGCCTCTCTGTTGCCGCTCGGCCGGTGGGATGGCGCCACCCGCCGCATCCGCGTCGCCGCTGGTTTGGTCTCAATCGAGGCCGCCGCCTGCTGGGGCGATCCCGATCGCCTGTCAACCACCGTCAAGGTCGCCGGCAACTAGTTCGAGCTCGCCACGAGCGCCTTGGCTTTTCCCGCCGCCGGGCCGTAGAGCCTGACTCGAAATTCGCTGGGGTGCGGCAGATAGCGATGGATTTGAGAACCGGAGCGGAGCGAACTTGAGGTTCGTGAGCACCGGAAGCGCAGAATTCGAAGCTAGATGCCCGCCCCAGTAGAGTTTCGGGTCAGGCTCTCAGAGCCCGACGGCGTGGTTGATCCCCTTCGGAGTTTTCCCATGACCCTTGTTTCGTCCCGACAGAGCGAGTCTGTCGCCGCCTGGTCGGCCTCCATCAGCGATGCCGAACAACCGCAAATCCCCTATCGCCTCGGCATTGCGCTGTGCGCCGGCGTGCTGCTCTGGCTCGGCCCCTACTTCGGCACCGCCACCGTGCTGCTGCCGGGCCGCGTTGCCATCATCGATCCCGGCAACAAGGCCAACATCATTGCCATGCTGTCGATCTCGGCCATGGTCGTCGCCACGGTCGCCAACATCCTGATCGGCGCCCTCTCCGACCTGACGCGCTCGCGTCTCGGTCGCCGTACGCCCTGGCTGATCGCCGGTTCCGTCGGCTCGGCGGCCATGCTCATCCTCATGGGCAGGGCGGAAAGCGTCACCATGCTGCTCGTCGAGTGGTGCATTTTCCAGGTGTTCCTGAACGCCATCGTCGCCCCGTTGCTGGCGGTGATCTCCGACCGGATCGCCCCGGCCCATCGCGGCACGATCTCGTCGATCTATGCCTTCGGCTTCACGCTCGGCATCTACGGCGGACAGTTCATCAATGCCCGCTTCCTCGGCGATCTCTCGACCGGCTTTGTCTCCATGGCGGTGCTGATCCTGCTCTCCGGGCCGCTCGCCGCGCTGATCATGCGCGAGGCATCCAGCCAGTCGATGCCGAGGCGTGTCCTCAACCGCGACATGGTCCTGGACAACTTCAGCATTCCCCGCCGCAACGCCCGTGATTACTACCTTGCCCTGTTCGGCAAGCTGATGATCACCACGGCAACCTTCGCCATCCAGGGCTATCAGCTGTTCATCCTCACCGACTATCTCAAGGTCACGCAGGACGAGGTCGGCCACCAGATCGAGCTGATCTCGATCATCCTGATGGTGACGGCGCTGGGCATGGCCCTGGTGGCAGGCCCGATCTCCGACAAGTTGGGTCGCAGGAAGGGGCCGGTGGCTCTGGCCGGCCTGTTGGTTGCCATCGGCGCGCTGGTGCCGTTCTTCTCCACCCAGCCGTGGACCATGCTGGTCTACGCGCTGATCGCCGGTATCGGCAGCGGCATCTTCAACTCGGTCGATCAGGCGCTCAACGTCGAGGTGCTGCCCAACGCCGAAACGGCGGCCAAGGATCTCGGCGTGCTCAACCTGGCCAACACCGGCGGGCAGATCCTCGGCCCGGCCATCGCGGCCATCGCGATCTCGGCCATCGGCTATCAGATGATCTTCCCCACGGTCGCCGTCGTCGCCCTCATCGGCGTCGCCATGATCGCCATGATCCGGTCGGTCCGCTAAGCCAACCCCGGCAGACTGTCCCGTCTTGCGTCAGGCGTTGGTTGAAAAAGGCCCCGGCGTCCTGGAAAATCCTGTCTTCCTCCAGGATGCCGTCGCCCCGCGAACCAGACCGGGAAGGGCCGCTCGCAAGAGTGGCCCTTCGCCATTCCCCGGCGCGGCGGCCAAGCAGTGGAGGACAGCTTGATGGGAGCGGGAGCAAGGTGAAGGGCGAAGGGCGAAGGGCGAAGGGCGAAGGGCGACGCACTATCCTTCTGTTCCCTCTATATAAATCTGTCCTCCTCTGCGGAGGCAGAGGATCTCAGGCAGAATGAAACGATCGGCCAATATAACGCTCCAAGCGCCTCGGGTGCCCGATACGTCCCTCCGCGCCCTCTCGTCCCGAGATCCTCTGCCTTCGCAGAGGAGGACAGCGTTATGGGAGCGGGAGCAAGGCGATGGGCGAAGGGCGAAGGGCGAAGGGCGAACGGCGAACGGCGAAGGGCGACGCGCTATCCCCCTGTTCCCTATATATAAAGCTGTCCTCCTCTGCGAAGGCAGAGGATCTCAGGCAGAATGAAACGATCGGCCGATATGAGGCTCAAAGCACCTTGGGCGCCTGATACGTCCTTTCGCGCCCTCTCGTCCCGAGATCCTCTGCCTTCGCAGAGGAGGACAGCGTTATGGGAGCGGGAGCAAGGCGAAGGGCGAAGGGCGAAGGGCGAAGGGCGACGCACTATCCTTCTGTTCCCTCTATATAAATTTGTCCTCCTCTGCGGAGGCAGAGGATCTCAGGCAGAATGAAACGATCGGCCAATATAACGCTCCAAGCGCCTCGGGTGCCCGATACGTCCCTCCGCGCCCTCTCGTCCCGAGATCCTCTGCCTTCGCAGAGGAGGACAGCGTTATGGGAGCGGGAGCAAGGCGATGGGCGAACGGCGAAGGGCGAAGGGCGAACGGCGAAGGGCGGCGCGCTATCCCTCTGTTCCCTATATATAAAATTGTCCTCCTCTGCGAAGGCAGAGGATCTCAGGCAGAATGAAACGATCGGCCGATATGAGGCTCAAAGCACCTTGGGCGCCTGATACGTCCTTTCGCGCCCTCTCGTCCCGAGATCCTCTGCCTTCGCAGAGGAGGACAGCGTTATGGGAGCGGGAGCAAGGCGATGGGCGAACGGCGAAGGGCGAAGGGCGACGCACTATCCTTCTGTTCCCTCTATATAAATCTGTCCTCCTCTGCGGAGGCAGAGGATCTCAGGCAGAATGAAACGATCGGCCAATATAACGCTCCAAGCGCCTCGGGTGCCCGATACGTCCTTTCGCGCCCTCTCGTCCCGAGATCCTCTGCCTTCGCAGAGGAGGACAGCGTTATGGGAGCGGGAGCAAGGCGATGGGCGAACGGCGAAGGGCGAACGGCGAAGGGCGAAGGGCGGCGCGCTATCCCTCTGTTCCCTATATATAAATCTGTCCTCCTCTGCGAAGGCAGAGGATCTCAGGCAGAATGAAACGATCGGCCGATATGGGGCTCAAAGCACCTCGGGCGCCTGATACGTCCTTTCGCGCCCTCTCGTCCCGAGATCCTCTGCCTTCGCAGAGGAGGACAGCGTTATGGGAGCGGGAGGACGGCTTGATGGGAGAGGATGACAGCAGGATGGCAGCAATCTCTAACCTCTATCCAACTGTTTCATTTATATAATTTACCTGTCATCCTCTGCGCAGGCAGAGGACCTCAGGCAGAATATGACGATCGGCCAATATAACGCTCCCCCATCGCCCCTACAGCCTGATCCCCCGCGACAGGATCACCGCCGACGAGGGGCACAGCCCCCTTGCCTGGCGGGTATCGAGGATGGCCGGCACCGTGTCGGCGCGCTCCACCTTCTCAAAACCGATCGCCTCGAAGAAGCCGGTCGCCCAGGTGGTCATCAGCCACAGCCGCCGCCCACCCTCGTCGAAGGCGCGGCGGGCCAGCCGGGCGACGATCGCCTTGCCGATGTTGCGGTCGCGCGCCGCCGGCAGCACCACCAGCGAGCGCAGGAATCCGTCGCCGCCGAACAGCTCGCGGCCGGCATAGCCGACGATCTGGCCCGACAGCGTGAAATAGGCATAAAAGCGCCGGCCGGGTTCGGAAAGGTCGTCGGTCGGCAGCCGCTCGGCCTCCAGCGCGGCGATGAGCCCCGCGTCATCGGCGGCGATCTCCCGGTCGCGCAGGCAGATCTCGCCGTCGTCTTTGGTAAAATCGGCCATCGGCGCGTCGGGCAACAGGTCCAGCACCATGTCGGAGGGCCGGCACAGCGCAACGCCGAGCGGGCTCACCACGATCGGCCGGTTGATCAGGATGGGGTGGGCCATCATGGCGTCGAGCAATTGGCTGTCGGTCAGCTTGGGGTCGCCCAGCTCCAGCGCGTCATAGGGGGTGCCCTTCACCCTGAGCACGTCGCGCACCGCCATGTCCATGCGGCCGATCAGCTGGGCCAGCAGGTCCAGGCTCGGCGGGCACATCTGGTAGTCGATCACGTGCGGCTCGATGCCGGCGTGGCGGATCAGCGCCAGCACATTGCGAGAGGTGCCACAGCCGGGGTTGTGGTAGATCACGACGTCCATGGTCAGCCTTCGTTAGAGCCCGATCTGAAACGCGCTGGGGCGAGGCAGATGGCGATGAGTTCGAGAAACGGGCGGACCTTCTGTCCGTGAGCACGGCAAGCGCGGAAGTCGAAGCTAGATGCCCGCCCCAGGTGAGTTTCGGGTCAGGCTCTCAAGCCAGCTTTTCGGCCGGGAAAAACCGCCGCGTCCACAGCGCCACGTTGACGAGGCCGATCATCACCGGCACCTCGACCAGCGGCCCGATGACGGCGGCGAACGCCGCGCCGGAGTTGATACCATACACTGCCACCGCCACGGCAATTGCCAATTCGAAGTTATTGCTGGCCGCCGTGAAGCATAACGTCGTACAGCGTTTATAATCGGTGCCGGCTTTCAACGACAGGATGAAGCTCAGCCCAAACATCACCACAAAGTAGATGAGTAGCGGAATGGCGATCCGCACCACATCACCGGGGATGGTCAGGATCAGCTCGCCCTTCAGCGAGAACATCACCACGATGGTGAACAGAAGCGCGATCAGGGTGATCGGCCCGATCTTCGGCACGAAGTGGCCGTGGTACCACTCCTTGGAAACAAAGCGCAGCATCACCACCCGCGTCAGCACGCCGGCGATGGCGGGAATGCCGAGGTAGATGAACACGCTTTTCGCGATCTCGCCGATGGAGATGTTCACCTCCGAGCCCGATAGCCCAAACAGCGGCGGCAGCACGGTGATGAAGAACCAGGCGAATACCGAATAGAACAGCACCTGGAAGATCGAGTTGAAGGCGACCAGGCCGGCCGCGTATTCCGTCGAGCCCTTGGCCAGCTCGTTCCACACCACCACCATGGCAATGCAGCGGGCAAGACCAATCAGGATCAGACCCACCATGTATTCCGGCTTGTCGGGCAGGAAGATGATCGCCAGCGCGAACATCAGCACCGGCCCGATCAGCCAGTTCTGCACCAGCGACAGCGCCAGCACCTTGCCGTCGGCGAACACCTTGGGCAGGTCCTCGTAGCGCACCTTGGCGAACGGCGGGTACATCATCAGGATCAGGCCGGCGGCGATCGGAATATTGGTGGTGCCCACCGACACCGAATTGATCGCCGCTTCCACGCCGGGCACGGCGTAGCCGAGCGCGATGCCCAGCGCCATGGCGGCGAAGATCCATAGCGTGAGATAGCGGTCGAGGAAGCTGAGCCGGCTGGCAACGGAACTCATTTGGCCTCTCCTGCCTTGGTGGTGGCGCCGTCGAGCCGGCCGATATCGCGCAGCTGGCTGGTCAGAGCCATGCGGTCGATGGTGGCAAGCGGCAGCGCCAGAAAGGCGGTTATCCGGTTTTTGAGATAGCGGGAGGCGGTGATGAACGCCGCCTTCTGCTGGAAATGCGTGCCGACGACGCGCGCCGGATCCTCGATGCCCCAGTGGGCGGTCATCGGGTGGCCCGGCCACACCGGGCAGCTCTCGCCGGCCGCGTTGTCGCAGACGGTGAACACGAAATCCATCTCCGGCGCGCCCGGCACGGCGAACTCGTCCCAGCTCTTGGAGCGCAGGCCCTCGGTCGGGAATCCCTCTTCCGCCAGCACCTCGAGGGCCAGCGGATTGACCTGCCCGGCCGGGCGGCTGCCGGCCGAAAAGGCGCGGAAGCGGCCGGCGCCATCATGGTTGAGAATGGTCTCGGCAAGGATCGACCGGGCGGAATTGCCGGTGCACAGGAACAGGACGTTGTAGACGCGGTCAGGCATGGCAGCGGTCCCCTGGGAGGGTGAGGTGGCACAGGCATCATCGGCCGCCACAGTCGAAGTGGCAGTCGATGTCATTTGGGTTCGCCTTCGGGGGCGTTGGAGTTGCAGGCGCCGGGCGCGCAGCTGTCGCTTCCATAATCGAAGCGGCGGCCAAGTTCCGGGTGGCCAGCGCAGCAGTCGTCCACCAGATAGCGGACGAGGCCGCGCACCGTCGGCACCACGGCGCGGTAGATGATCGACCGGCTGCGCCGTTCCGATGTCGCAAGCCCGGCGCGCACCAGAATGGCGAGATGGGTGGAGAGCGTGTTCTGCGGCACGCCCAGCTGATCGGCGATGTCGCCGGCCGCCAAGCCTTCCGGCTCATTGCGGATCAATAGCTGGAACACGTCGAGGCGCGTCTGCTGCGACAGCGCCGAGAGGGCATCGAGGGCTTGGGCTTTTTCCATAATTCGACGCTAGCCGAACTATCGATATAAGGCAAGATGCGGATAGCACACATCCCAATATTTCGATATTCGTCGAATTATCGCAATGTAGGACTCGAAGGATCGCTCGCATGAGCACATGCTGTTCTGACAAGGTTGCCGCCCCGGCCATCGCCGCCGCGCCCTGCTGTGGCGAAGCGGTGAAACCCACCTGTGGCTGTGGCGGCACTCAGCCGGCGCCCGCCACCGATCCGCGCCGCCCCGCCCGTTGGCTCGCCGCCACGGCCGCCGGCGCCATCGCCTGGATCGCCGTCTATCCCTGGCTGGAGCCGTTGGCCGAAACCATCGTCGCCCATTTGCCCGTTGACCGGCAAAGTCCCCTCGGCGACGCGCTGGCCTTCGTGCTCTACGATCTGCCCAAGGTGTTGATGCTGCTTGTCGCCATCGTCTTCGTCACCGGCTTTGTGCGCAGCTATTTCTCGGTGGAGGCCACCCGCCGCCTCTTGGCCGGCAAGCGCCTCGGCATCGGCAACGTCGCCGCCGCCACGCTGGGCGTTGCCACGCCCTTCTGCTCCTGCTCGGCGGTGCCGCTGTTCCTCGGCTTCGTGTCGGCCGGCGTGCCGCTCGGCGTCACCTTCTCCTTCCTGATCGCCGCGCCCATGGTCAACGAGGTCGCCCTCGGCCTGCTGTTCGCCCTGGTCGGCTGGCAGGTGGCGCTCACCTATCTCGCCTTCGGTCTTACCATCGCCATCCTCTCCGGCCTGATCATCGGCCAATTGCGTCTGGAAGGCTGGCTTCAGCCCTGGGTGCGCGACGTGCGCATGGGCGTCGCCACCCTGCCCGATCATCGCCTGACACTGACCGATCGGCTGGAAGCCGGCTGGGCGGCGGTCAAGGAGATCGTCGCCAAGGTCTGGCTGTGGGTGGCCCTCGGCATCGGCGTCGGCGCGCTGATCCACGGCTACGCCCCCACCCAGCTGCTCGTTTCCATCATGGGCAAGGACGCCTGGTGGTCGGTGCCGGCCGCCGTGGTGATCGGCATCCCCATGTATGCCAGCGCCTCCACCATCCTGCCGATCATCGAAGCGCTGATCGACAAGGGCGCGGCGCTCGGCACCGTGCTGGCCTTCATGATGGCGGTGATCGCCCTGTCGCTGCCCGAGATGATCATCCTGAAAAAGGTGCTCACCGCAAAGCTGATCGCCGTCTTCATCGCCATCGTCGGCACCGGCATCCTCACCGTCGGATACCTGTTCAATCTGCTATTCGCCTGACCTGGGAGACCATCATGAAAGACATCAAAGTGCTCGGCTCCGGCTGCGCCACCTGCCAGCGCACCGCCGACCTCCTGAAAGCCGAAGCCGAAAAGCTCGGCATCCCCATCACCCTCGAAAAGATCACCGACTTCGCCGCCATCGCCAACTACGGCATCGCCGCCACCCCCGGCGTGGTGGTCAACGGCAAGGTGGTGCACGCCGGAGGATTGCCAAAGGCGGCCGATGTGGATGGCTGGCTCACAGCCTAACCAGCTAATACGCTGCTCAAATTATATAAATTGTCCTCCTCTGCGAAGGCAGAGGATCTCAGGCAGAATGAAGCTCGCGGCCCATATAGCGCTCCAAACACGTGGGTGCCTGATACGTCCCCCCGCGCCTTCTCGTCCTGAGATCCTCTGCCTTCGCAGAGGAGGACAGCGTGATGGGGACCACGGGCGCCTGATACGCCTCTCCGCGCCCTCTCGTCCCGAGATCCTCTTTCTCACGCAGAGGAGGACAGCTTGATGGGAGCGGGAGCAAGGCGAAGGGCGACGCGCTATCCCTCTGTCCGCTCTATATAAAGCTGTCCTCCTCTGCGAAGGCAGAGGATCTCAGGCAGAATGAAGCTCCCGGCCGATATAACGCTCCAACCACCTCGGGCGCCCGATACACCCCTCCGCGCCCTCTCGTCCTGAGATCCTCTGCCTTCGCAGAGGAGGACAGAATGATGGCGGCCTCGGGCGCCTGATACGTCCCTCCGTGCCCTCTCGTCCCGAGATCCTCTGCCTCACGCAGAGGAGGACAGAATGATGGCAGCGTGCGCAAGACGAAGGGCGGCGCGCTATCCCTCTGTTCCCTCTATATAAAGCTGTCCTCCTCTGCGAAGGCAGAGGATCTCAGGCAGAATGGATCTCCCGGCCGATAGTGAGCCGCTGCGGCATTCCTATTTTTTGTTACTACAAAAATGTTGTGCGTCATCATTTTTTGTAGTAACAAAATTTCTATGTCGATCGAATTCGACCCCACCAAGCGTGTCACCAATCTGGCAAAACATCACATCGACCTCACGGAGGCCGAACGGGTGTTCGAGGGCGACACGCTGACGATCGAAGACGATCGCTTCAACTATGGAGAACAGCGCTTCATCACCATCGGCCGACTTGATGGGCGCATGGTGGTAATGGTCTGGACCCCGCGCGGCGCGGCCCGCCGCATCATTTCTTTGAGGAAAGCCAATGACCGCGAACAGGCCGCCTATTCCCCCCGGCTTTGATCCTGACGAAGCGCCTGACCTCAGCACGCCCGAATGGCAGGAGAAGTTCGCCGCCGCCAAGGCGCAGCGCGGCCGGCCGAAAGCCGATAGCCGGAAGGTATCGACCACCATCCGCCTCGATGCCGACGTGATCGCCGAATTCCGCGCTGGCGGTGACGGCTGGCAGTCGCGCATCAATACCGCACTGAGGGAATGGCTGGAAAAGAAGCGGGCGTGAGGCGACGCAGCCCCCTCGGGGTCGCCCTATATTTCCCCCGCGCCTTCTCGTCCTGAGATCCTCTGCCTACGCAGAGGAGGACAGCATGATGGCATGCGGGTACGAGACGAAGGGCGACGCGCTATCCCTCTGTTCCCTCTATATAAAATTGTCCTCCTCTGCGAAGGCAGAGGATCTCAGGCAGAATGAAGCTCCCGGCGATATAGCGCTCCAAGCACCACGGGCGCCTGATACGTCCCTCCGCGCCTTTCCGTCCCGATATCCTCTGCCTACGCAGAGGAGGACAGCGTGATGGGGGCGCCTCCCGGCCGATAGTGCGCTCCAGAGCGCCCAAGCGCCCCCCTACCCCACCATCGCCCCGCGTTCCCCCATCAGCAGCTTGCGCAGGGCGCAGTTATCCACCGGCGCCGAGAACAAAAACCCCTGGCCGATGTCGCAGCCGAGCGCGGCCAGCGCGTCGCGCTGCTCGGGCTGCTCGATGCCCTCGGCCACCGTCTTCAGGCCGAGGCCGCGCGCCAGCACCACCAGCGACTTGAGGATCACCATCGCCTCGGCGTCGTCCGGCACGCCGTCGACGAAGCACTTGTCGATCTTCAGCGTCGAGAAGGGGAAGCGGTGCAGATAGCCGAGCGAGGCGTAGCCGGTGCCGTAATCGTCGAGCGCCAGCGGAATGCCGCGGGCGCGCAGCCGGGCGAAGGCGTCGCTCACCACCGGATCGGCGCCGACGAAGGCGGATTCGGTTACTTCCACCTCGAAGCGGTTGGCCGACAGGCCGGCCTCTTCCAGGGCGGCCAGCGCCATGGCCGGCACGTCGCCCGATTTGAGATCGATGGCCGACACGTTGACCGACACGGGGATCGGCCGTGGCCAGGCGGCGGCGTCGCGGCAGGCCCGCTTCATCATCCAGGCGGTGAGATCGTGGATGAGGCCGGTTTCCTCGGCGATGGGAATGAACACGTTGGGCGGCACCGCGCCGAGGCTGGGGTGGCGCCAGCGCATCAGCGCCTCGGCGCCCACCACGGCGCCGGTGGTAAGGTCGAACTGCGGCTGGTAGGCGACGTGGATCTCGCCCCGGTCGAGCGCCGAGGCCAGCTCGCTCTGCAGCATCAGCCGCCGCACCAGGCTCGCCTCCATCGCCGCCTCGAAATGGGCGATGCGGCGGCGGCCCTGCTTCTTGGCGGCGTTGAGCGCCAGATCGGCCCGGCGCATCAGCACGTTGAGGTCGCGGCAGTCCCAGCCGGCGTCGGCCACCCCGAAACTGGCGCTGACGGTCAGCCGATGGCCGCCCACCACGAACGGCTTGGCAAAATCGCCCAAGAGCGCCGCCGCCAGCTCTGAGGCGACATCCAGCCCTTCCGGGCAGAACACGGCGAATTCGTCGCCGCCCATGCGCGCCAGCGTTCCGGCCGTGCCCACCCGCCCCCGCACCCGTCGCGCCACTTCGGCCAGCAGAAGATCGCCGGTCTTGTGGCCCAGGCTGTCGTTGATGGTCTTGAAATGATCGAGGTCGAAATAGACCAGCGCGCCGCTCGGCCCGCTCACCGCCTCGGCAAGGCCGGCGCGGTTGGCCACGCCGGTCAGCTCGTCGTGCAGCGCCATGTAGCGCAGCCGGTCAGCCACCCGCTGCCGCTCCGTCACATCGCGCAGCGCCACCGAAACATAGGTCTTGCTCGCCCCCTGGCGAAAGGCGCCGGCCTCCACCTGGAAGGTGGTGGCGGAGTATTCCAGCATGCGCGAGCCGGCGGGCGTCGCCAGCTCGGCCATGGCGATCAGGTTGGCCCGGCCGCCGTCTGCCCGCCGACGCACCGCCGCCACCGTGGCCAGCAGCGGATCGGGCAAACGCGGCGGCGCCGTGGACGGAAATTCCTCAAGGCCCAGCAGCCGCGCCGCCTCGCCGTTGAGCCGCACCACCACGTCGTGGTCGTCGATCAGGATGATGCCGTCAAAGCCGTCGTCCACCACCCGCTCCAGCAGGCGGCGGGCATTGATGGTCTCGCGCCGCGCCACGGTCAGCAGCACGCGGCGGAGGTCGTATTCCTGGACGAGCATAAGGCTCGCCACGCAGATCACCGTCAGATGCAGCGCCGCCGTGTCCAGCACCAGCGCCTGCGACAGCTGCAGGGCGGTGGCGGCGGCTTCCGTCAGGATCGACAGCCCGGCGAGCAGCGCCAGCGCCGGCCGCGTCGGCAGCAGCGATAGCAGAAGTGCCAACGCCATCAGCGGCAGCAGCACCGGCGGCGCCGGCACCCCGGCAAGGCTTCGGCCCTGCGTCAGCGTTTCGGCGGCCAGCGCCACGATGTCGGCGCCGGGCACCATGCCCCAGCGCGGCACCAGGAAATAGTCGTGCAGCTCCAGCGCCCGCGCGCCGATCAGCGCCGTCTTGCCGGCCACCGCCTCGGCCTTCACCCGCCCGTCGAGCACGTCGGCCACCGACACATGCGCCATGGCGTCCCGGTCGATGGAATAGTCGATGACGATGGAGCGCTTGCCGGAACGCTTGTCCTGGGCCGCCCCGGCGATCAGCGCCGGCAGGGCATCCAGCCGTTCGCCGTTGACGGTCATTTGCGCCGGAAAGCGCCGCGCCAGCCCATCATTGTCCATGGGCACGTTGACCATCGCCGGCCAGCCGCTGGTGAACAGCGGCCGGTTGAGCACGATGTCGGCGTCGTGGGCGGTCCGGCTCTGCCGGAAGGTGGCGAGGAACACCGGCACGTTGGCCTCGGTCAGCGCCTGGGCGAAGGTAGCGTCCGCCTCGGCGTTGGAGCGGGCGCTGAAGTCGATGTCGAAGGCGATCTGCCGGGCGCCGAGCCGATCCAGCGCCGCGATCAGCCGGGCGTCGATCGAGCGGTCCCATGGCCAGGCGCCGACGGCGGCCAGGCTTTTGGCGTCGATGTCCACCATGACAAGCGATTGCGTCGGCGGCCGGGTGTAAACGGAAAAGCGCAGGTCGGTCAGCCGGTTGTCCAGCTGCTCGAAGCCGCCGGAGAACCACAGCGCCATGGTGACGGCGCCCACCAGCGCGGCCCGAACCATCAGCTGTACGGCGCGCGACAGCGCGTCGGGGCCGAAGGCGGCGCGCCCCTTCTGGAGCGCAAATTCAAGCCAGGCTGGGATCACACTCAGTCCTCGTTGTCGTGGTCGGAATTGCCGCTTGCCGTTGCAATCTGCCAGTGCTCGGCCAGCGCCGCCGAACCGAGCCGGCAGCCGCCCATGGGCGCCGCCGTGCCGAAAACCCCGCCCCACCGCATGGCCGCCTCATTGTTTTACGTTGCGCGGAGCATCCGCCCTGTTGAGTTGCTTCCTCGTTAATGAAAACGATCAAATAACCCCCGCCAACAGGCAAAAACCGGTAACGACCGCCCTCCGCCAACCGCCGATCCGCGCCAAAACCGGCATGCTGACGGAAATCTGACCAAACTCAGCAAGTTTAACACCGGCATTAACGCAACGTTCAGTTGGTTGCCGTCAAGCTTGTATCGCTTCAACGGAGTTGTATGCATGTCGCTCAGCCGTCTTCTGTCCGCCTCTATCCTGTTCATCGCCCTGATCGCCTTCGCCATCGCCACCTCGGCGGCCCTGCGCCAGTACAGCGCGCTCAGCGCCGCCGAACAGGGCGCCGCTCGTCTGACGACGCTGCGGGCGGTCTCCGACATTCCCAACCGGATGAACGGCGAGCGCGGATTGACCACGCTGCTGGCCCAGAGCAAGTCCCCCGAGGACGTCAAGGCCTCCACAGACTTCACCGCCCTGCGCGGCAAGAGCGACGAGGCCATGGCCAAGGCCCGCGCCGCCGTCGACGCCGCCAAGGCTGACGGTCTCGACGGCGCCGAGGCGCTCGATCAGGCGATGACCGGCATCGAGGCCCTGTTCAAGGACGCCCGCGCGCTCGGCGACGGCAAGCTCGCCCTCTCCGTCGACCAGCGCGGTGACGCCGTGAAGGCGATCACCGAGAAATTCACCGCCGTCAACACGGCCGCCAACGCCGTCATGGCGACGCAAACGCGCCTGTTGTCGCAATCGAGCGGCGGCGCCTTCCGCTGGGCCTCCATCGCCTCCACCGTCTGGGACCTGCGCAACTACGGCGGCCGCTACGCCGGCATGCTGCAGACCGTGGTCGCCGCCGCCAAGCCGGTCACCGCCGAGCAGATGGTCGATCTCGCCCTGCTGCAAGGCCCCACCGATCAGGTCTGGTCGACGCTGGCCGCGCTCGGCAGCCTCGACGACACGCCGGCCGCCTTCAAGGCGGCGCTCGCCGACACCAAGAGCGGCTATGTCGATTATTTCGCCGGCATCAAGGCCGAGGTGACCCCCGGCTTTGCCGACGGCAAGTTCCCCTATGACGGCGCCGGCTATCGCGGCCGCACCGTTGCCATGTGGGACAAGGTGATCGCGCTGCGCGATGCCGCCTTCGATGCCGCCGGCGACGCGCTCGATGCCTCCATCGCCGCCAGCCGCTCCAATCTCTGGGTGTCGCTCGGTTCGCTGCTGGCCGCGCTGCTCGGCTCGGCCGTCGTGCTCTGGGTGGTGCGCAAGCGCGTCATCCGCCCGCTGTCCAACATGACCGTCGCCATCGGCCGCATCGCCGAGGGCGACCTCGACACCGCCATTCCCGGCGTCGGCAACCGCGACGAGATCGGCGCCATGGCCGCCTCGGTGCATGTGTTCAAGGATTCCCTGCTGCGCAACCGCGCCATGGAAGAAGAAGCCACCCGCGACGAGGCCACCCGCAAGGCAGACCGCCAGCGGGAAATGGCCCGCCTCGCCGACATGTTCGAACAGACCGTCGGCGGCATCGTCAGCGCCGTCGGCCAAGCGTCGGAAACGCTGAGCCTGTCCGCCAAGGATCTGGCCTCCAGCGTCGAGGATACGGCCGAACGCTCCAACACGGTGGCCGCCGCCGCCGAGCAGGCCTCCGCCAACGTCGCCGTCGTCTCGGCCTCCGCCGAGGAGCTGTCGAGCTCGGTCAGCGAGATCGGCCGTCAGGTGGTGCAGTCGGTGGAGATCTCCCAGACCGCCGTCTCCGAGGCCAACAGCACCGCCGGCATCGTCCAGCAGTTGTCGCACGCCGCCGGCAAGATCAACGACATCATCGCCTTCATCTCCAACATCGCCGCCCAGACCAACCTTCTGGCGCTCAACGCCACCATCGAGGCGGCGCGGGCCGGTGAAGCCGGGCGCGGCTTTGCCGTCGTCGCCGCCGAGGTGAAGGAACTGGCAACCCAAACCGCCAAGGCCACCGCCGACATCTCCGACCAGATCGGCGCCATCCAGTCGTCGACCAACCAGGCGGTGACGGCCATCAGCTCGATCGCCGGCACCATCCAGTCGATGAGCGACTATTCCTCAGCCATCGCCGCCGCCGTCGAACAGCAGGGCGCCGCCACCCACGAGATCGTCCGCAACGTCACCCAGGCGTCGGCCGGCACGGCGGAAGTCACCGCCAACATCTCCACGGTCGCCGCCACCACCCAGCACATCGGCGACGCGGCCAGCCGCGTCAACGAACTGGCCGGCGACCTCTCCTCCCAGTCGCAAGCCCTCTCCACCGAAATGACGAGGTTCCTGGCGACCATCCGCGCGGCCTGACAGCACCTCCAAGCGGAACACTGGGCGCGACTGAAAAGGTCGCGCCCTTTTTGTTTGGGCTCTCTCACACGGAGCCCGATACTTGTGGCGGCGCCTCTTTCGGCCCGAGGTTCCATATTGCCGTGACCGCCGCGAAACGGCTTCCGGCCAGCGCGCGAAATACATTGCGCGCCTCAGGATATGTGGTTCACTGGCCGAGCGCGCCCAGTCCGGCCACCACGTGCTTCATGCGGCCGGGAGCAACGACGAGGGCACCAGTATTTTCGATCAACGGAAAGGGCTCGGTGTGCAGCAGCGGGTTGCCGTCAAGGCCGTCATTATCGACAATGACAAGTGCCTTCTGGTCAAAAAGGAAGCCTCGCAAGCAGACAAGCAATTCAGCTTGTGGGAAATTCCCGGCGGCAAAGTCGAGATCGGCGAACCGCTGATTGAGGCCTTATGTCGCGAGGTCAGGGAAGAACTCGGGATTGAGGTGAAGGTCTACCAGCCACTTGCCGCTTGGGACTTCATTCAAAGTGAAGACGTGCAGCTGATTGGAATTACGTTTTTGGCCGAGCCGTTGAGCGTTGATATCAAACTGAGCCCTGAACATACCGATTACTTATGGCTGGGTGAGACGGATCTCGATTCCGTCGAGCTCCATGCACCGGTCCGCGCGGAAATTCTTGGCGGCTTCCAAGCCATCAAAACCAAACACTGAGACAGCTCGAAAAGACGCCCGCCCCGCCTAACCGACTTCGGCTTGGCGCTCGCCGTAAGTCTAGGCTATCGCGACGATCCGCGCGCCCTGACAGCCCCTCCAAGCGGGCTTTGGCGCGACTGACAAGGTCGCGCCCTTTTTGTTTGGGCTCTCTCACACGGAGCTACACGAGGGCGCAAAGAACGGCAGCGCAAAGTCTGCCGATTGCGCCCCTCTTTGTTTCGTTTGGGTCGGCCTATCCAACCTTCCGGTTAGCTTCCATGTAGCGCCGCAAAACGCTGTTCATGCGGGTTTGGTAGCCTCGTTGGCCTTGGGCTTTGAACCACTCCACCACATCGGCATCCAGTCGGATAGTGACCGGCATTTTGAACGGATCAACAAGCTTCACCTTTGCCCATTCCTCATCGGTCAGGGGCTGGCCATCCTTATCGGACAGCGCGGCGGCTTCCACTTGTTCCTCCGTCATGGCGTCCACGCGGGCCCAATCAGAGTTACCGTTGAGGGGCTTCAAAATACCGTCAGGCAAGCTCTCATAGAGAGCATCGCCAATTTTTACGATGTTCACTTGTTTAGAGCTGGCCATATTTCCTGGTCTCCCGCTTGTTAGCCTTTCGGAACGAAATGATACGAACGACGCCATTCCGGATTGTAAAAGTTACAGCAAATATGCGATTGTTGCTTTCGGAGAGCATATTATATCGCACTTCTCCATAATCTTTTCTATCGTCCTCCCAGATTTTCCTTTCAGCATCAAAGAAGGCAGGGATAGCGTCTTGAAAATCAAGGCCGCGCGCCCTGATATTCTCCGCGCATTTTGTATCGTCCCATTCGAATTTCATACTTGAAGCATGAGTGATGTACATACAATTGTCAATACATGCTCCTTGCTCTGCCCGCGCCGAAGGCGAAACCGAACGCGCGCGGCCTGACAGCTCCCCCCCAAGCGGACATTGGGCGCGACTCAGAAGGTTGAGACCTCTTCGTTTGGGGCTCTCTCACACGGAGCCCGATACTTGTGGCGGCGCCTCTTTCGGCCCGAGGTCCTCTGCCTACGCAGAGGAGGACAGCATGATGGGAACCTCGGGCGCCCGATACGTCCCTCCACGTCCTCTCGTCCCGACACCCTCTTTCTCACGCAGAGGGCCTCAGGCAGGAAGGAGCGAGCCGCTGGCATAGGGCTCCCCGATGTCAAATTCAAAAGCTCCAGGGCAACATGCGTCCTGCCGAACGCAAATTGCCCTAGGGCTTTGTTGTCGCATTGTTATTCTCGGAAAACCGGCTTCCCCTTTTCCAACGCACTAGCCGGTTTGCAGCGCTCCGAGGAAATAGTCGACCTGCTTGCGAAGTTCATCACCCTGTTTCGAAAGATTGGCGGAATAGGCGCCAATTTGCTCCGAGGCGGCGGCCGTCTGGGTCGCCGCCTCTGTGACGTTGAGAATGTTGGAGGCTATTTCCGCGGTGCCGTGCGAGGCATGAGATACGCTATCGCTGATGTTCGATGTCGCAGCCGACTGCTCTTGAACAGCGGAAGCAATGGCCGTGGAAATTTCATCGAGTTTCTGGATGACGCCACTGATATCATCGATCGCGTCGACGGTATTGGCTGTCGAGATTTGAATGCTGTTGACCTGGGCAGCAATCTCCTCGCTCGCCTGCGCCGTCTGGCTGGCCAGCATTTTCACCTCCGATGCCACGACCGCGAAGCCCTTGCCCGCCTCTCCGGCGCGCGCGGCCTCGATCGTCGCATTCAACGCCAGCAGGTTCGTTTGGCCGGCGATATCCTGGATAAGGCGGATAACGTTGCCAATCTTGTTGGCGGCCTCGGCCAGCCCACTGACAGTAACTCGGGTATTATTTGCCTGCCCAACGGCGCCGCGAGCGATGCTCGCAGAGACCTCGACCTGCCTGCCGATCTCCGAAATCGAGGCGCTCATTTCCTCCGTCGCGGCGGCCACGGTCTGTACGTTGGCAGAGGTTTCAGCGGTTGCCACGGAAACTGTCTCGGCTTGCTTGCTGGTTTGATTGGCCGAGTGTCGAAGATTGCCGGAAGCCGCCAGCATCTCGTTGGCCGCCGTGGCGACTGTGTTCACGATTCCCGAGACGGAGTCCTTGAATTCGTTGGCAATGCGGGCAAGATCCGCCTTGCGCTCCGCCTCCGACCGCTTGATGTTTTCGGCCTGTTCGGCTTCCAGAGCCCTGACCCTGATCGCATTCTGTTTGAATGTCTCAACCATACGCGCCATGTCGCCGACTTCGTCAACGCGGTCCACGCCTGGAATCGGCAGCCGCAGATCGGCATCGGATCCGCGGGCCAAGCCGGTCATCGTCGCGGTCAGACGCTTGATGCCGGTGGCGAGCGAACGCCCAACCAGGACCGCCGCCGCGACGAGCACGATGATCTGGAAGGCGCCCGCGCTGGGAAACACCCAACGGGCCGTCGTGAACCCGTTGACAAGCTCGTCGTGCGCTTGACCCGCGCTGGCGACGCGTTGCTTCAATTGATCCAAGATGCCATTGCGGATATTGACGATTTCCTTGGCCAAGCGGCTGGTGCTTTGGAAGCCGAGTGCCGGATTCTTTTCAAGGAGCAACAGTGCGCTAGCGGTCTTGGACTGAAGGAAGTCGATCTGCTCGGCGGAGATGAGCGTCGTGTCGCCGATGGATATCGCTTTCAGGCCTTCGATCTCGGCGGCGATGTCGCTCTTTATCTTGTTGGCGTCCTCAGGATTGCCCTGCATGAACAACCATGTGGTCAGTTTGAAGAGATCGGATTGCAAGGACAGCATGGTCGCGGACGCTTCCTGTCCACGGGCAATGGCTTCGATGGTCCGCTCCTGCACTGTCACCGATCTCAGTCCACCCTGGACCATGCTGACCGTGAGACCCACCAAAATGAGCAGCATACCGATACCGACGGCCGGGCCTAAGCTGATCTTGAACCCGATGCGATGCCAGGCGCGCTGCCTGGAGCCGTTTGCCGTGGCCATAGGGGAAACGCCTGAGACCATGATCTACCCCTGATTTTGGATGATCGCTAAAACAAATCGTGCGAGGAAATCCTGCCTTGCCGCCAGTCGGTTAACCGGGCAAGGCAGGGGTATGTCGAGAACGTTATTTCAGTTGATTAGCGCTCTTCGACCTCGGTCCAGCCGCACAGGATGTGATCTTGATCCACCAGCGCGCAGTAGCCTTCGGCGTGGCCGGCATGCGTGCTCTTGGGAATAGCGAAGCGAAGCTGGACGGCAACACCATCCGGAGACTTCTCGACAGCCTTGAGCACGGTCGGCCCAAGGGCCTTGCCGTCGAGATCGTCCACATCGTTCCACTTCATGCCGACCAGCTCCGGGAAGCCACTATCGGCTACCAAGGTGCTGTCCTTGAGCGTCACGGTGACGTGAAGGCCATACTGATCCTCGTACCACTTCTTCGGCGTATTGAAGTCCTTGAGGGCGGCCTCAGGACCCATTTGCTTGAAAACCGGCAGCGCTTTCTCAAAGTATGCCTTGGTGCTGGCCGCTTCCACAGAATAGTCGGCAGCAATAGCGCTCCCCGCGACAAAAACAAGGGCTGTAGTGGCACATACGATATGAACGTAACGTTTCATCGTTGTTTCCTTATTGATATTTTTTCGCATCTCGATTACTTGAGTTATACTTATATATATCGAGATTACAAAATATACGATGACCGTAAATAGTTTCTCATTGTTTAATATTATGAAATATACGCTTTTTGGTTTTTCTTGGACTTTTTTCAGTACCGTTTTTATTTAGAAAAACTGGCTCTAGAATGAAAAAGTTCTTTCCAACAGTGTGTTGGCGTGATTCCGTTTTCTTGTGAGGATGGAGTGGTACGGCGCGCGGCGCGGATGAAAGAGCGGCATCGTCACCCAGGCGTCGGCCTGCATGGCGGAAGTGACCGCCAACATCAGCACGGCCTGACAGCAGCCCAAGCGGACATCGGTCTCTCTCACACGGAGCCCGATACGTCCGTCCGCGCCCTCTCGTCCTGAGATCCTCTGCCTACGCAGAGGAGGACAGCGTGATGGGAACCGGCGCAAGGCAAAGGGCGACGCGCTATCCCTCTGCCCCCTCTATATAAAATTGTCCTCCTCTGCGAAGGCAGAGGATCTCAGGCAGAATGAAACGATCGGCCAATATAGCGCTCCAACGACGCCCCAACCCATCGCAACGAAAAAGGGCGCAGCCTTCTCGGCCGCACCCTTTCTTCGCATATGCAGATCTCGACACGAGATTGGCTCGAAATTCGCTGGGGTGCGGCAGATAGCGACGAGGCCGAGAACCGGAGCGGAGCGGACATTCAAGTCCGTGAGCACCGGAAGCGCAGGCCTCTAAACTAGCTGCCCGCCCCAGTAGAATTTCCAGTCAATCTCACCACTTCATCTCGCCTTTGGCCACCTTCGAGCCGATGTCCAGCGCAACGCCCATCTCCAGGCCGGGGAAGCGGGCTTCCATGGCCGCCTTCAGCGCGGCGGCGTCGGTGGCCTTGGACAGCTCTTCATCGAAGGCGAGGAGATAGGCCTTGGTGTGGGTGACACCCGTGAGGTCGGTCGGTGCATCCGCCACCATGTGCCCGGCCACCACGACGGCCGGCTTGCGGGCGGCGATCTCGTCGAGCGCGGCGACCCAGGCGGCACGCTGTTCTCTGGCCTGCGTATCGGCGGTCCAGACATGCACGCCGGAGAACACCAGCACGCCGCCGAACACCGCCTGAAGCGACGGCACCCAGAGATAGCGGCGGTTGTCGAGGCCCTTGGGCGTGACGATCTCCACGGTTTCGCCGTCAACGCTGAGGCTGGGGCCGTCGAAGGCTTCCGGCAGCACGATGTCGGCCAGCGTCCGCGGACCGTTCTCCTTGAGCATCGGCCCCCAGGTGGCCAGCTTGCCCTCGATGTTGCCCTTGATGGCGGCGAGCGTGGCGGAAGCGGCCAGCACCTTGGCCTCCGGGAACGCCTCGTGGATCGGCTTCAGGGAGAAGTAATAGTCGGGGTCCGACTGGCTGATGTAGATGGTGGTCAACCTCTTGCCGGTCGCCTTGATGGCGTCCACCAGGGCGCGGCCATCGGGATAGCTGAAGCCGCCGTCGATCAGCAGCGCTTCCGTCGGGCCGGTCACCAGAACCGGCGCCCGGAAGAAGCCGTTGGGGCCGGCCGGGAAATGCTTGAAGGCCAGCTTCGGCGCGGCGGCATGGCCGAGGCCGGCGGGGGCGAAGGTGGCGACGGCGCCAAGGGCGAGCGTGGTCTTCATGATCTGTCTCCGAGAAAGCATGGGGAATCTCCAAAAGCGTCGTGGGGGATGGTTGGAACCGGCCGGGTCAGGCGGCCCGCAGTTGGGCGGTCAGTTGGTCGAAGCCGCCGAACAGGGCGCTGCCCCTCAGCGGGCGTCGTCCGGCGCCGTCGTCGATGACCAGCGAGGGCACGCCCTCAAAGCCGAAGCGCTGCATGTCGGCGCGGGCGGCGGCGGTGCGCCGGTCGTAGGCGGCGATCAGACCGGCATCGAGCGTGCGCACCCGGCCGGCGGCGGCGGTGAAGCCGGCCTCGTCCAGAATGTCGGCGACGACGGCGCGGTCGGCGATGTCGCGGCCCTCCTGGTAGCGGCCGGCCTGCAAGCGCTTCAGCACGGTCAGTTCATGGCCGGCATCGTCGAGCCCGGCGGCGATGATGCCCAGCGTTGCCGGCGCGGAATCGAACAGGCCGCCGCTGGCGCCCAGCACCTGGCGCCGGTAGCTCTGGGAAAACGGCTGGCCGGTCAGCCGGGCGATGCGCTGGTCGTTCTGCCAGGCATAGGCGGCGAACGAGGCCTCCATCGGCCGCGCCCCGGCGCCAGCGAACAGGCCGGTCGGCGCCAGGCTCAGCGTGACGCCATCAAGGCCGGCGAGCCGCTCGAGGGCCGGGCCGGCGCCGTAGCACCAGCCGCACAGGGGGTCGAAAAGATAGGTGATCCGCATGGTCGTCTCCGAACTGTCTGAACGGAGAAATACCGGACGCGGCCATATCGATAAACGGCACTCAATCTGACATACTGTATGTCATTGACGCACAATTGAGCGAGCCGCCATGGAAGCCATCAACCTCAACCGCCTCGCCTACTTCGCCGCCGTGGTCGACACCGGCTCCTTCACCAAGGCGGCCGATCGCCTGGGCATCACCAAGACGGTGGTCAGCCAGCAGGTGGCCAAGCTGGAAGCCGAACTCAGGACGAGCCTCCTGGTCCGGACGACGCGCCGCGTCGCACCGACCGAAGCCGGTCGCCTGTTGCATGCCCGCTGCGTCATGATCCTGCGCGAGGCGGAGGACGCCGTCGAGGAACTGGCGGAGGCCAATGCCGAGCCCACCGGCCTGTTGCGCATCGCCGCGCCCAACGACTACGGCACATCGACCATCGCGCCGCTGGCCGCCAAATTCGCCCGGCGCTTTCCCGCCTGCGCCGTCGATCTCGTGCTGTCGGACGCCAAGACCGATCTCCTCGCCGACCAGATCGACCTGTCCATCCGGGTCGGCTGGCTCGACGACTCCAGCCTGCAGGCAAGGCGGATCGGCACCTTCCGCCAGCTGCTGGTCGCCGCGCCCGATATCGCCGCGACCATTGCCACCGACGAGCCGGAAGCCCTGGCGTCCCTGCCCTTCATTGCCAACGGCGCGCTGCGGGAGCCGCTGCTGTGGCACTTCACGAAAGGCGATTTCGACCGCCGCGCCGTCCGCATGCGCCCGGCCGTCACCATCAACACCTCACCCGCCGTGCTGGCGGCGACGCTGGTCGGCGGCGGCCTGTCGGTGCTGCCCGATTTCCAGGCCGCCGACCCCATCGCCGCCGGCCGACTCGTCCACGTCCTGCCGGCATGGACCCTGCCCTCGGGCGGCATCCACGCCGTCTACCCAGCCGCCCGCTTCCGCCCCACCAAAGTCACCGCCTTCGTCGCCATGCTGGTGGAGGAAATCCGAGGGGGCTGAGGCTTGCCCTCCCCGGAGCCCGATATGTCCCGAAGCGCCCTTTCCTGCCTGAGATCCTCTGCCTCACGCAGAGGAAGACAGCGTGATGGGAACGGGCGCAAGGCGAAGGGCGACGCGCTATCCCTCTGCCCCCTCTATATAAATTGTCCTCCTCTGCGAAGGCAGAGGATCTCAGGCAGAATGAAACTCCCGGCCGATATAAGTCTCAAAGCACACCGGGAGCCCGATACATCCCCCAGCATCTTCTCGTCCTGAGATCCTCTGCCTTCGCAGAGGAGGACAGCGTGATGGGAACCTCGGGCGCCCGATACGCCCCTCCGCGCCCTCGCGTCCCGAGATCCTCTGCCTTCGCAGAGGAGGACAGCTTGATGGCGGCGGGCGCAAGGCAACGGGCGACGCGCTATCCCTCTGTCCGCTCTATATAAAACTGTCCTCCTCTGCGAAGGCAGAGGATCTCAGGCAGAATGAAGCTCCCGGCCGATATAACGCTCCAAGCACCTCAGGCACTTGATACGCCCCTCCGAGCCCTCTCGTCCCGAGATCCTCTGCCTTCGCAGAGGAGGACAGCATGATGGCAGCGGGAGCAAGGCGAAGGGCGACGCGCCATCCCTCTGTTCCCTCTATATAAAACTGTCCTCCTCTGCGTGAGGCAGAGGATCTCGGGCAGAATGAAACTCCCGGCCGATATCGATCTCCCGATCCCACCAACGACAAAAGGGCGCGGCCCCCTAAGGTCGCGCCCTTTTCGTCAGTGGCTAAAGGCTGTCGGCGGAGCCTGACTTGAAATTCGCTGGTGTGAGGCAGCTGGCGACGGCTTCGAGAACCGGAGCGCAGCGGACTTCCTGTCCGTGAGCACGGCAAGCGCAGAAGACTAAGCCAGATGTCCACACCAGTAGAGTTTCGGGTCAGGCGGCGGCTTTGGCGGCGGCGCGGACGTTATCCGCCGACCAGGCACCGGCGCCGGCGGCGGCGATGTACAGGAAGATGAAGCAGAACAGGATGGCCGATTCACCCTTGTTGATGGCCGGCCAGAAGCTCGACGGCGCATGGGCCATGAAATAGGCGATGGCCATTTCGCCCGAGGCGATGAAGGCGGCGATGCGCGCATACAAGCCGGTGATGATCATCAGCGAGGCGATGATCTCGATGGCGCCGGCCACCGCGATCAGCGTTGGCAGCGGGCCATCGCCCATTCCCATCCCCGCCGGGAAGGCGAAGAACTTCATGGTGGCGTGCTCGAGGAACAACAGGGCGGTGATGACGCGGAGGACAGCGAGGGCGCGCGGGCCCCAGACGGAAGTATCAAGCATGGGAGGTCTCCAGGGTGGTTAGGCGGTCAAAATCTAAGACGGTGAGAGCTGCTGGTGGTGAGAGCCTGAGCCGAAATTCGCTGGGGCGCGGCAAAGAGCAACGGCTTCGAGAACCGGAGCGGAGCGGACATCAGGTCCGTGAGCACCGGAAGCGCAGAAGACTAAGCTATATGCCCGCCCCAGTAGAATTTCCGCTCAGGCGGATCCGAAGCGGAAACTGGAGGCGGTGAGCCCTCCAAAAAAGTCGGTCTGGTGATAAGTGATGGCGCCGGGCTCGCTTTCGGCGGCGCCCACCACCACCATCAGGGGGATCAGGTGGTCTTCGCGCGGATGGGCGGCGCGGGCGGCGGGGGCCTTTTCCCAGCCGATCAGCCGCTCGGTGCGCGTCTTGCTCGGCTCGTGAAGCAGCGTTTCCTGCAGCCAGGCATCGAAGCGGCGCGACGGCTCGTAGCCGCCGGTGCCGCGCATGGCCGAGAGGTTGTGATAGCTGAGGCCGCTGCCGACGATCAGCACGCCCTCATCGCGCAGCGGGGCGAGAGCCCGGCCCACCGCCAGGTGCTGCGCCGGATCGAGGTTTGCATCCAGCGACAGCTGCACCACCGGCACGTCCTCGTCGGGATAGAGCGGCTTCAGGATGGAGAAGGTGCCGTGGTCGAAGCCGCGCGTCGGGTCGAGTGTCGCCTCGACGCCGGCCGTGCCGAGCAGCTGCCGCACGCGGTTCGCCAGCTCCGGCGAGCCGGGCGCCTTGTAGGCGATGTGGTAGAGATAATCGGGGAAGCCGTAATAGTCGTAGACCATGCCCGGCTTCACGCCCGAGGAAATGGCCAAGCCGCGCGTTTCCCAATGGCCGGTGACCACTAAAATGGCCTTCGGCTTTGCGCCGAGCTCATGGCGCATGTCGACGAGCGACTGCTCCAGCACATCGAAATTGCTGCGGAATTCACCGGTCATGTAGGGCCATGGGCCACCACCATGGCTGATGAAATAGGTGGGAAGTCGGGAAGCTGTCATCGGATTGATCCCTCAGAAGCCCGCCGCGACGGCGCGGAGAGTGAGACCCTGTGGCAAGCGTGCCCGCCGGTCTCGTTGACAGGACATTGATCTTTTCCTCATCAAGGATCAATCTGCCGAATATTGAAGAACCATTTCCTGAGAGTTGATGATCCATGGATACGCTGGTCAGCCTCCGGGTGTTTTGCGCCGTCGCCGAACTGAAGAGCTTCACCGCCGCCGCCGACCGCCTCGGCCTGTCGCCAGCCATGGCCAGCAAGCACGTGATGCAGCTGGAAGGCCGGCTGGGCAGCCGCCTTCTCAACCGGACGAGCCGGCGCGTCAGCCTCACCGAGGCCGGCACGCTCTACTTCAACCAGAGCCGGCAGATGCTCGAAGGCCTCGACGAGGTGGAAGCGGCGATCGGCAACGCCACGCTGGCGCCGCGCGGCATCCTGAAACTCAGCGCGCCCGTGTGGATCGCCAGCGGCTTCTTCGTCGACCGGATGGCCGACTACAACCGCCGCTACCCGGACGTCTGCCTCGATCTCGACCTGAGCGGCCGCCTCGTCAACCTCGTCGATGAGGGCTTCGACCTGGCGCTGCGCGCCACCAACCCCGAGCGGCTCGACCCCGGCCTGATTGCCCGGCCGATCATGAACATCGAGTTCCGCCTGATGGCCGCGCCCGACTATCTGACACGCACCGGCCGCCCGCGCGACATCGACGACCTCAACGGCCACGCCATGCTGCGCTTCAGCGGCATCGCCCCCGGCGACAGCATGATGCTGAAAGGCCCGGACGGCCCGCGCAAGGTGACGTTCCGCATCGTCATGCTAAGCGAGAACGAAACCGTCCTCCACCTCGCCGCCCTTGCCGGCATGGGCCTCGTCTTCCTGCCCACCTGGATGGCCGCCGACGACATCGCCGCCGGCCGCCTCGAAATGATCATGCCGGAAGCCGCCAAACTCTCCCTCACCCTCTACGCCGTCTACCCCAGCCGCAAGTATCTCTCGGCCAAGGTGCGAACCTTCGTCGATTTCATGACCGAGAGCGTAAGGCATGGGACGGGGGTATAGCCGACGAATACGGCGGATGGGGAACGCCTCGGCCTATCCACTACAAACAAGCAAATTGCGATCGCAGTTTGGCTTCCAAGCTTGCTCGTTTACTTGGCGTTGTCTCGCACTCCCACATGACAACGACAGTCCAGCCCAATGCGCGAAGCTCGTCCATGACTTCGCGATCGCGGGCAACATTTCGTTCAAGCTTCGGGATCCAAAAGTCCTGGCGCGTTTTGGGAATCCGCGATCGCCAGCAAGTCGGATCACCGTGTTGATGCCAGAAACAGCCGTGCACGAAGATGGCCGTCTTGTACCTTGGCAGGACAATGTCAGGGCAACCCGGCAAATCCCGGCGATGGAGGCGAAACCGAAATCCCAGGCCATGTAAAAGCCGCCGGACGACCAACTCCGGTTTGGTGTCCTTCGAACGGACGAGGGACATTTGACGGCTTCTGGCAGGGTCGGTCACGGCGACGAAGATGCGTCCTCTGGCTCTTGCTCGTCATCCTTCACCGCCTCGGCCGCGATCATCGGGTCCTGTGAGAAGGAATCCATGAACGCCTTGATAAGCGCGTCGCGGTTATTGAACGGCGGATTGTTTTCGAAGTGAGCGGTAACGTCCGTCAGAATTTTCTCAGGCGGCCTTGAGTCCTCGAGCTTTTCCAACATGGCCCACTTTCGACCAGGATGGATCACATCCCAGGGACTGCGGGCGTTGTTGCGGCCCTCGGTATCGCCGTGCTTGGATATTCCCCAGCAAATCCTGGTCTCGGCGTTCCAAACCGGCTTGAACATAGAGATCAGGTGGGACTCGGCGTGCATCTGCGCATTCGATGCCGTCACGAGACGACGACATTCAAAATCTTCGATCCTCAGCGGGTTGGGAAGGTTATTCTCAAACGCATAGGCGGAAACAGTCCGGATCATCTTGCGGTGATCGGATAATCGGCCGTAAAGCTTTTCGCCCTGATCGCGAGGACGCCGAGCCATTGGCGTCTGGGGATCGGCTTTCCCAACATAGATTGGCGTTTCACTTGCCGATATTGGCGCGTAAAGCGGGTGATCTCCCACGTAATAAATGGCATAGACGCCAGCGCCATAGCTTCTTTGAATGAGATTCAAGGGAACACGTTGCTGTGAAATAAGCGCCGCGGCGACCAAGTTGCCGGCGGTGCGCTGATCGGCGGGATCGAACCAAAACCTTGGCTCAAGAACCGGATCAAGGGACGAGGCAAACTTTTCCATCTCTTCGAGAAGAGTGAAAAAATCGCGACGCACTCTGGTGTTCATCACCGTCGTAAGCGACGGCCCGAGGGCACCAAGCTCGTTAGCGGCATCACGCATCAGACCTATTAGTTCTTGGTATCGATGCGGCCGCTTTGCCATCTCAAATAACCCCGACGACCGCCCTCATCGCTTTCGCAACGGCCTCGGCCAATTGCACGGGGACGGCATTGCCCAACTGGCGCATGTTCTCCGACCACGAACCGACGAACTCGTAATCGTCGGGCAGACCTTGCAAACGCGCCGCTTCCCTCACCGTGTAGTATCTGATTCTACCGTCAGGCAACGAGAGGGTGTTTTCGCCGCCCGGCACACCGTGCACACCGGCCTTCAGGGCTTTGCTTGGGTAATCAAGTGGGCTGCCGGTATGTCCAGGATAGGAGCGCGCGCCCAGCTGCGGATCATGGTTCAAAACGCCTGGCGTACCAGGCGCCCCCAGATCGGCGATGGCGTCGCGTATCGTTCTCCACGGCAGTTCGGCTGGCTGGATGCCAGCCCGCTCCAGCCGACGCAGTGTCCCCGTATCGACCGCCATCGGACCAGCCGACGGCCGCTCGATGCCATGGCGCCGCCAATAGCCGCCGCTGACCCACTGATCCCAAAGCAGAGCCTCGCGAGAGTGAGTTGGAACGAGGACCGGCGGCTCAAGCCCGATATCCTTGCGAACACCCAGCACCAACACGCGAAAACGCTTTTGCGCGGCCCCGAAATCGGCGGCGTTGACCTGTTGAAAGCGCACTTGGTAAGTCGCCGTCCGCTTGAGCGTTCTGAGCCGTTCCAAGTGTTCTTGGCTGGTCTCTGCCTCGCGACGCTCGATATGGGGCATCGACAGCGACAAAAGAATCCATTCGAGATAGTCCGAGAACGCCGCCCGAGCTAGCCCACGAACATTCTCAAAGGCAAATCCCCGCGGCTTTGCTTCGCGCACCGCGCGGACCGCCTCCGGCCACATGTCGCGGTGATCATCATGACCACGATGCTTGCCGCCGATCGAAAACGGCTGGCACGGCGGACCACCCGCCACCAGGGCGAGACCGTGATACTGCGTCCAATTGATTTCACGCACATCGCGCTGTTCGATCGGCCAGTGCTCGACGTAGTCAACGCCGCGCCCTTTGTTGTGCGCCACATTGCCGACGGCGTGACGATCCCACTCGATCATCCGCTGGGGCTGAAACCCAGCCCTGGAAAGGCCCATCGCCAGACCACCGCATCCGGTGAAAAGCTCTACACAGCGCATCGTTCTCTCCCGCCAACGACACGAATTCACGCAATTCCGGTCCTGGCAATCGCAACGGCGTTTTGATCTGTGGATTTCGCCAGAGAATCAATTCGATCTGGAATAGATCATACCCTGCCCCGCGAGTTCGCACAATGTTCATGGGTAGTAACACTTATATCGCATACTCCTTCCTGACCGGCAGCCCACCCGCCGGCTTCGGCTCCCGCTGCCCACGCTAGCCTTCCGACGCCGCCACCCATCAGCTCTTCATGCCGGCAAGGTTCATCATCAACCGGAACATCATCGCCACGACGCCGAGCGCGAGGATGCTGCCCGCCCAGATGGCGACCAGCCAGCCGACGCGGCGGAGCCACTGGCGGCGCGGGGTTGTCTCGGCGGCCATCAATGATACCCCTCGCCGGCCTTCACCTTGCCGCGGAACACGTAGTAGGACCACGCGGTGTAGGCGAGGATGAAGGGGATGATGAACAGCGCGCCAACCAGGGCAAAGCCCATGCTCTGAGGCGGCGACGCGGCGGCCCAGATCGAGATCGACGGCGGAATGATGTTCGGCCACAGGCTGATCGCCAGCCCCGAATAGCCCAGAAACAATAACACCAGCGACAACAGGAACGGGCCAGCGTGGCTCTGGGTAGTCAGAGTTTTGATCAGCAGCCACGTTGCCAGGGCGACCAGCACCGGCACCGGCGCCAGGAAGAACAGGTTGGGCAGCGAGAACCAGCGCACGGCAATGTCCGGATGGCCGATCGGCGTCCAGATGCTGACCACGACGATCAACGCCAGCACCGCCAGCGTGATCGGCTTGCCGAGGGCACGCATGCGCCGTTGCAGGTTGCCTTCGGTCTTCATCACCAGCCATGTCGATCCGAGCAGCGCATAGGCGACGACCAGACCGAGCCCGGTGAACAGGCTGAACGGCGTCAACCAGTCGAAGACGCCGCCGGCATAGGCGCCGTCTTGCACGTTAAAGCCGTTGATGAACGCCCCCAGCGCCGCCCCTTGCGAGAAGGTGGCGATATAGGAGCCCCAGATGAAGGCCTTGTCCCAGAACGGCTTGTGGCCCTCGTCGGCCTTGAAGCGGAACTCGAAGGCGACGCCGCGCCAGATCAGGCCGGCCAGCATCAGCATCAGCGGCAGGTAGAGCGCGCTGAGGATCACCGCGTAGGCGATGGGGAAGGCGGCCATCAGCGCCGCGCCGCCCAGCACCAGCCAGGTTTCGTTGCCATCCCACACCGGCGCCACGCTGTTGACCATGGTGTCGCGATCCTCAGGATCGCGCACGAAGGGGAACAGGATGCCGATGCCGAGATCGAAGCCGTCCATGATGACGTACATCATCAGGCCGAAGCCGATGATGATCGCCCAAATGAGAGGAAGATCGATGCCCATGGTTTTTCCTCCTCAGTTGATCGACGGATCGATGTCGTCGGGCGCGGCCGACAGGGGGCGGGCGGGTCGTGGCGATTGGCCTGCATCATGCGGGGTGTGCTCGTCATCGCTGTCGGCCGGGCCCTTGGCGATCAGCTTCAGCATGTAGCTGACGCCGGTGCCGAACACGGCAAAGTACATCACCATGAACACGATCAGTGTTGCCGACAGCACCGGCGCCGAGTGGTTGGAGACGGCGTCTTTCGTGCGCATCACGCCATAGACGACCCAGGGCTGACGGCCGATTTCCGTGGTGTACCACCCGGCCAGGATGGCGATCAGCCCCGATGGCCCCATCACCGTGGCAAAGCGCAGGAACCAGGGCTGTGCGAAGAAGGCGCCGCGCCAGCGCAGCCAGGCGCTCCAGACGCCGAGCAGCAGCATCAGCATGCCAAGGCCGACCATGACGCGGAACGACCAGAACACCACCGCCGAGTTGGGCCGATCCTCTTTGGGGAACTCGCTGAGGCCCTTGTACTGGCCGTCGAGGCTATGGGTCAGGATGAGGCCGCCGAGCCGGGGAATTTCCAGCTTGTAGCGCGTCACCTCGCCGTCCATGTCCGGCAGGCCGAACAGGATCAGCGGCACGCCGGCGCCCGGCTCGTTGCGCCAGTGGCCTTCCATCGCCGCGATCTTGGCCGGCTGATGCTCCAGCGTGTTGATGCCGTGCAGGTCGCCGACGAAGATCTGCAGCGGCGTCACGATCAGCACCATCCACATCGCCATCGAGAACATGGTCCGGATGCGCGGCGTGTCGTTGCGCCTCAGAAGATGCCAGGCGCCGGACGCCCCGACGAACAGGCCCGTCGACAGGAAGGCCGCCACCACCATGTGGGCGAGCCGATAGGGGAAGGAGGGGTTGAAGATCACCTTCAGCCAGTCGACCGGCACCACCACGTTGTTGACGATCTCATAGCCCTGCGGCGTCTGCATCCAGCTGTTGGAGGCGAGGATCCAGGTGGCGGAAATCAGCGTGCCGATCGCCACCATGATGGTGGCAAACAAGTGCAGCCCCGGCCCCACCTTGTTCCAGCCGAACAGCATCACCCCGAGAAAGCCCGCCTCCAGGAAGAAGGCGGTCAGCACCTCGTAGGCGAGAAGCGGGCCGGTGATCGAGCCGGCGAACGAGGAGAAATAGCTCCAGTTGGTGCCGAACTGATAGGCCATCACCAGACCGGAGACGACGCCCATGGCGAAGTTGACGGCGAAGATCTTCGACCAGAAATGATAGAGGTCGCGATAGACGACGTCCTTCTTCCACAGCCACAGCCCCTCGAGTACCGCCAGATAGCTGGCAAGGCCGATGGTGATCGCCGGGAAGACGATGTGGAAGGAGATGGTGAAGCCAAACTGGATGCGGGCCAGTTCCAGCGCGGTCAGACCGAACATGACGAGCCCTCCTTCGGGGGTGAGAGGTGGATGAGGGCGGCTTTGAAGACACGCATGGCGAACATCCTGAAACTCAGAGCCGGGCTCACACGACGGCCTTGGTGCCGAGTGTCGGCTGGGAAATGAGGCTTGCAAGCTGGGTCAGCCCGTCTTCGAGATCACCCCGGTCAGGCGCGACGCCGAGCGATATCCGCACGGCCTCCTCGGGATTGGTGACGGTGGCGAAGGCGGAGGCCGGCACGATCGACACGCCGGCCCGGTCGGCATGCGCGGCAAAGTCGGCGGCGCGCCAGGGATCGGGCAGGCGCAGCCACAGGTGATGGCCGTGCGGATCGGCGGCATAGCCCGAGCCGCCCAGAATGGACGCCGCAAGCTTTTGCCGCTCGACGTTCTCCTCACGGATCGCCCGCGCGAGATCGTCGAGCGCCCCGTCGGCAATCCAGCGGCTGACCAGCGCCGACATCAGCGGCGGCGCCATCAGGATGGTGGCGCGCAACACGCCGGCGAGGCGCAGCGCGAGGGTGGAACTCGGCGCCACCACATAGGCCACCCTCAGAGCCGGCGTCGCGCATTTCGACAAGGTGGCGATATGCCAGGTGATGTCGGGCGCCAGCTCGGCGATCGACAGCCGGCGCTCCGGCAGCAGCGGCGCGTAAGGGTCGTCCTCGATGATCGCCACATCGTACTGGCGGGCGATGGATGCAAGCGCGCGGCGGCGATCCTCAGGCAGCGTCGCCGTCGTCGGATTGTCGATGCTCGGAATGACGTAGAGCAGCTTGGCCCCCCGCTCCCGGCAGGCCCTTTCGAAGGCCTCGGGCAGGATGCCCTTGTCGTCCATGTCGAGGGGGGCGACCACCAGCCCTTTCTGCAGGACCACGGCCTTCAGCCCCGGATAGGTCATCGCCCCGGCCGCCACCACGTCGCCGCGATTGAGCAGCAGTTCGCTCACCGCGAACAGCGCGCTCTGCGCTCCGCCCGCCACCACCACCCGGTCGGCCGTCACGCCCTCGATGCGCTGGGCCAGCCAGTGGGCGCCGGCATGCCGGTCGGGTTCCGACCCGGTGCTGTCCTGGTAATGAAGGCGAAGCAGGCCATTGGCATTGCCGAGAACGCCGGCGATGCCGTGCGGCAGCAGCTTGCGGAAATCGAACGCCGCCGGCTGCGGCGGAATGTTCATGCTGAGATCGATCAGCGGCTGGGCGACATCCCCGCCCTCCCCGTCCATCGCCTCGCGGATAAAGGTGCCCCGGCCGGCCTGCGCTGCCACCAGCCCCCGACGGCCCGCCTCATTGAAGGCCCGCGTCACCGTCGTCAGATCGACGCCCAGCGCCTCGGCAATGGCGCGCTGCGCCGGCAGCCGGTCGCCGCGCGCCACCCGTCCCGCGCGAATATCCGCTTCGAGAGCATCGACGATGCCCAGATATTTCGTCCGGGCACTCTCGATCAACCGCGGCTTCCACATGGCGCCCTCTTTCGTGTACGGCTCATAAGCATACATACGTATACTGTGTATGGCACCAAAAGGAAAGCGGCGTTTCGCCAAATCCGGCATTATCCCGGACTTTATCCGCGTATTGATCCCGGAGCGGCATCTTCAAATGTATGGCTATATCGCATACACAATGGCTCAGCCATGTATGGCGGCGGCCAGGCACCCGACGACCCGCCTGATCCGGCCGCCCCTTGCCGAAAGCGCCCCTAGCTCTCATCCTTGCCATGCAGGAGGATGCTGTCGCACTTGGCGCCGCCGAGCCGATGCACAACGATCGCCTGATACTCCGGCGAGCTGTACCAGGCGAGCAGATCGGCCTCGCTGGGAAAGCGGATCAGCACCGAGCGCGTATAGGGCCAGTCGCCCTCCAGCACCGTCGGCGCCGCGTCGACGGCGAGATATTCGCCGTTAAAGCGTGCGAACACCTCATCGCAGGCCTCGAGATAACGCTGGTACTCGGCGGGGTCGTCGATGCGGATCTGAGCCACGAAATAGGCGGTCATCATGTGCCTCGGAAGATGGACCCTCGCCGGACCAGCAGCGCGCTACTACCCAGCTGTTTCCTATATATAATTCACCTGACCGCACGCGGACGCAACGATCAATCCGCCATCCCGCGCAAGGGCAACCATAAAAACGATCAAGCCGTCACCCCCGCTTGAGAAGAGGACCTCAGGCAGGCTGGAGCCAGCGGCCACTATCGCGCTCCAAGCACGCAGGGAGCCTGATACCTCCCTCCCCACCTTCTCGTCCCGAGGTCCTCGCCTTCGCGAGGAGGGAAGGTGAATTATATATAGGAAACAGCTGGATAGCGCACCCGGACACGGTCGGTTAGTGGTTAGCTCCCGCTATCTATCAAGCTGTCTTCCTCTGCGAAGGCAGAGGACCTCAGGCAGGATGGAGCAAGCGGCCAATATCGCGCCCCAAGCACGCAGGGAGCCTGATACCTCCCTCCCCACCTTCTCGTCCCGAGGTCCTCGCCTTCGCGAGGATGACAGGTGAACTATATATAGGAAACAGCTGGATAGCGCACCCGGACACGGTCGGTTAGTGGTTAGCTCCCGCTATCTATCAAGCTGTCATCCTCTGCGAAGGCAGAGGACCTCAGGCAGGATGGAGCCGGCGGCCAATATCGCGCTCCAAGCACGCAGGGAGCCCGATGCCTCCCTCCCCACGGTCTCCTCCCGTACCCCATCTCAGCCGGCTATCCTCCGTCAACCGAAAGCAGTGGGCCCCATCCAAACCTGCGGGTCGTCACCAAGTTTTCGTGGAAGGTTGCTAGGCTAGCGCAGGGCCAGGGCGGCACGGCTGGATTGCGCGGCGTATCGGCGCAGAATTCGTTTTGAAACAGTACTTTATACATCTCCGACGAACCCGCGTTCGCCGGAGGCCTCAGGCGTGGTCGCCCAACCTTTCCCTGGATTTGGAGGCATCGATGTCGGACAGGCAGAAAACACGCGCAAGACCCAATGCACGGCGCGAATTCGGCGAAACCTATGGCGAGATCCTGGCGCGCGGCATCGAACGGCGCACGCTGCTGAAAGGCCTTGTCGCCGGAGCGGCGACGGCCCTGGTCGCCCGGCATGTCGGCATCCCCCAGGCGATGGCCGCCGACGGCAAGGGGCTGGACTTTGCCGAGCTCAAGCGGGTGCGCGACGAACACGACCATTGGCCGGACGGCTACCGCCGCCAGATCCTGCTGCGCTGGGGCGACGGCATTTTCCCCGACAGCCCGAAGTTCGATCTCGCCACGCTGAACGGCCCGGCGGCGGCGCGCCAGTTCGGCTACAACAACGACTTCACGCAATATCTGCCGCTGCCCTGGGGCACCGATAGTTCCGATCACGGGTTGATGGTCGTCAGCCACGAATATGCGACGCCCTTCCTGATGTTTCCCGGCCTCAACAAGGACGACTACCGGGAAAAGATGTCGGAGGATCAGATCCGCGCCGTGATGGCCTCCGTCGGCGTCAGCATCGTCGAGGTGCGCAAGGCCGGCGCCGAATGGCAGGTGGTCGCCGACGGCAAGTACAATCGCCGCGTCCACATGGGCACCGAGATGGCGATCTCCGGCCCCGCCGCCGGCCACGACGGACTGAAGACCAAGGCCGACCCGACCGGCACCAGCGTGTTCGGCACCATCTCCAACTGCAACGGCGGCATCACCCCCTGGGGCACCATGCTCTCGGGCGAGGAAGGGGCGATGGACGTGTTCGCCGGCGACTACAAGGTGCTCGCCGACCAGGAACTGGTGGAGCGCCAGGGCTGGGACGAGGACGAAAACGATATCTACGCCGCCGGCCGCGTCGAACCGCGCCTCAACTTCGAGACCGAGCCGAACGAGTGGATGCGCTTTGACTGGGTGGTGGAGATCGACCCCTTCGACCCCGAAGCCAAGCCGATCAAGCGCACGGCGCTCGGCCGCATGACGCACGAGGGCGCCCAGTGCTGCGTCGCCCCCGATGGCCGGCTGGTCGTGTTCATGGGCGATGACGACGATTTCGAATATCTCTATCGCTTCGTCACGCGCGATCCCTGGAACCCCACCGACCGCGCCGCCAACAAGAACCTGCTCGACCACGGCACGCTGTCGGTGGCCAAATTCTCCGCCGACGGCTCCATGCAATGGCTGCCGCTGATCGCCGGTGAAGGCCCTCTGACCGCCGCCGCCGGGTTTGCCAGCCAGGCCGACGTCTGCCTGAAGACGCGGGCCGCCGCCGATTTGGTCGGCGCCACGCCGATGGACTCCCCCGAGGGCTTCATCATCCACCAGGGCACCGGCAAGCTCTATGTCGCCATGACCGAAAACGAAAAGCGCCTCGCCTCGGGCGAAGGCGATGCGAAAAAGCAGGTCAACGTCGCCAACCCGCGCGGCCCCAACCCGCACGGCCATCTCCTCGAGATCACCGTGCCCCGCATCAGTGACAAGCCCGACTACGCGGCCGACCATCTTCAGTGGGATGTGTTCGTGCTGTGCGGCGACCCCGCCAAGCCAGAGGACGGCGCCATGTTCCATCCCGGCACTTCGGCCAATGGCTGGTTCACCGACCCGGACAACCTCGCCGTCGATCCGGCCGGCCGCCTGTGGGTGGCCACCGATGGCCCGCCGCCGGAAGGCATTGCCGACGCCGTCTACGTGATGGAAACCGAAGGCGCCAACCGCGCCCTGCCCAAGTGCTTCTACATCGCGCCGGTCGGCTCGGAATGCTGCTCGCCGACCTTCACGCCCGATGGCAAAACGGTGTTCCTGTCCGTCCAGCACCCCGGCGAGTTGCGCATGGCCGACAACGAGGACGCCACCTCGATCGCCGACGCCAGCACCACCTGGCCCGACCTCACCCCCGGCCAACCCGCCCGCCCGTCGCTGGTGATCCTCAGCCGTATTGATGACGGCATGATCTGAAGGCCGATCGCCCGTCCTCCCCCGCCCAAAGCGGGGGAGGATATATTATGTATATGTTTCGTATATATAATTCCGGCATCATGGATGCAGGTGCCACGAGGCCGTAATACAGAAGCCGCGGCGGTCTATTCCACATAGACCAATGTGTAGACGTAGGATTTCGAGCCTTTTCGGCTGACCCAGTCGCCTTCCGGGGGATGGTCAGCTTGTTGATGCGGAAGCGTATTCCATGGTCTTCCCATGCATGTGTCACTTGCGTGATCCCAAGCAACCCAGCCCCATTCCGGGCGATGGACGATCCACAGGTCTTGGTCTTGACGTTTGTAAGCAGCGCTCCCGTCATCAAACTGTTCGCGCACGAACGTGTAAACGAGATCATCGCTCTGTCGCCTTAGTTCAAATCGCTCCCGACTGCCGAATTGCCCAACCATCATCCGCCTTCCCCGGTTTCTCAATGCTATTACTCTACAGTCGAACTCGCCATTAAGTCGAGATTCTGCGCGGCTCACTCTGGCTGTCCCGGTGTTCTTCTTACGCGCAAGCATAGGACCTCAGGCCGAATGGGGCGAGCGGCCAATATCGATTTCCAACCGCAAGAAAGCGCCTACCCCGCGAGCCTCTCCCTCACGAAATCCGCCCGCTCCTCCCCCCCACGCACGGCAGCTCCACCACCTCATAGCCCAACCCCGCATAGGTCTCGGCCATCATCCGCCCCGTCGCCTCGGCCTCCTCGCGGTCCTGCTTGCGCTCGGCGTCCTGGGCAAAAATCGCCTCCCAATACGGTGCCAGGAACACCGTGCCGTTATAGCGCAACCGCCGCGCCGCTTCCTCGATATGGGCGGGCACCGGCAGGCCGATCAGCCGGAGATAGCCGACGATGTCGGGGATGCCGCGATCCATCACCACCGGCCCGGCCATCGCCTCGGCCTCGTGGTAGGACCTCAGCTCCCAGCCCAGCATCAGCTCGGCGTAAAGCGCCCGGTCGCCCCACGGCAGGGCTGGCCCGCCGATCGTAACTTGATCGCGGATGATCGCCCGCCCCGCCTCCGGCATGTGTCGGAAGCCGCGCCGCGCAAGGGCTTCGATCAACGTGCTCTTTCCCGTGCCGGGGCCACCGGTCACGACAAACAAATGGTCACACATGTGCCATCCTCAGATTAGCTTTGAAGGGGGAATGCGCCGGCCGACGCCCGCGAACGCGCGGGGGTCCTGTGCCAAGCACGAACCCAAGTTAGCCGAGGAACGGCAGAACGGCAACAGGTCGGGGCGGCGCAACGCAGCGGTGATCACGCAGCGCTGATCCAGTCCACAAGCTGCCGATTGACCGCCGCCGGCTGCTCGAGCGTGGAGCCATGTCCACAGTCTTCGATCACAACCAGCTTTGCCTGGGGTATGCCGGCGGCGATCTCCTTTGACAGTTCAACCGGGGTCAGCGGATCGGCGTCACCCACCAGAACCAGCGTCGGCACCGCGATGGCAGCAAGGGACGGCCGGGAGTCGACACGACCGATGATCGCCTCGGTCTGGCGTGCGAAGCCCTCCACGCCGACGCTCAGGCCCATCCGGACGTTGATATCCCGCAGCCCGGCATCGTCGCGGTGCGCCGGGTGCAGGAACGAGGTGGTGATCGCTTCGAGCAGCGCCGCGAAATCACCGCTCTTCGCCCGCTCCACCGCGCCGCGTCGCGCGGCGGTCTGCTCGGGCGTGTCGGGACGGGCGGAGGTATCCAGCAACGCCAGCTTGAGCACGCGTTCGGGCGCCTGCCGCAGGATCTCGAAAGAGATGTAGCCGCCCATCGAAATCCCCGCCAGGGCGAAACGCGGCGGCGCATCGGCCAAAATGGCAGCAGCGATGTCACGCATCGAGCGGCCATTGAGCGTCGATGCGATGGTGACCGGGCCGTAAGGCCACAGGGCAACGGCTTGCGGGGCAAAAACCTCGGCCGTGCAAACGAGGCCGGGAACGAGCAGGATCGGGGTCAAGCCATTGCTCCTTAGATATTGATGTCATTGAAAAAAGGCGCAACGCACGGGCGGAAGCGGACATGAGGCGTCGCCAGCAAATCCCGGCGATGCGGACGAGCGGAGCGACACGGACTGGTCTGGATCGCCACCTCGCCATGAATGCACAGGCAGTGACACTTTTCTGTCAGCAGTTGGTCGGCGTTTGTGTCATGGATACCAAACCGCCTCCCTCGCGACGGCGGGGAAGGGCAATGGCGGGATAGCGGCCGCCGGTTCAGTCGGCCGGGATGTAGCGAAGCGTGCCGGCCCGCCGCGTCGGCTTGCCGGTGTCGTTGGTGTGGTTGATGCCGTCCATCACCGGCACCTCCGGGAAATCGAACGGGCTGACGCCGTCGAGACAAGCCACGTTCACCGCGTAGAGGTTCTGGTCGGATCGCCGTTGATGGTGGGTGTAGATGCCGCAGCGCGAGCAGAAGAAGTGCTGCGCGGTGCCGGTGTGGAAGCGATAGGTGGTCAGCGCCTCCTCGCCCTCAAGGATCTTGACCCCGCCCATCTCGGCCATGGCGACGACGGCGCCGCGCATCCGGCAATAGGAGCAGGTGCAGCGGCGGATCGAATTGAAGCCGTCGCTGAGCGTCACCTCGAAATGCACCGCGCCGCAATGGCACCGGCCGGTCAGCACCTTCGTGTCGTCCGCCATGTCGCCTCCTGTCGGCCCAATGTTGCGCCATCCGCGCAAAAGGACAAGCCGAGACCTATCACCGCCATCGAACACGCGCCAACGCCGGGGCCGAACCGTCCGTCACTCCTCCCTATCTTGACAGTCTACCTACCAGAAGGTAGACAGACGGCATGAGCCAACTCAAGACCACCTCCGACGACATTCTCCGCTGCGCCCGCTCGCTCATCGTCACAGGTGGGTACAACGGGTTCAGCTACGCCGACATCGCCGAGGTCGTCGGCATTCGCAAGGCGAGCATCCATCACCACTTCCCCAGCAAGGTCGATCTGGTCCGGACCTTGGTGGCGCGCTACCGCGAGGAAGCCGAGGCGGCCGTCGTCGAGGTGGAGCGCCATCATCCCGAGCCGGCCGATCAGCTGGTCGCCTACACCGGTTACTGGCGGGCCTGCATCGCCGACGGGACGAGGCCGTTCTGCGTCTGTGCCCTGCTGGCCAGCGAAATGCCCGCCTTGCCGCCGGAAATCATGGCGGAGGTCAGGGCCTATTTTCGCCTGTTTTCCGCCTGGCTGACCTCCGTCATGCAGCGGGGCGCCCGGCAGGGGAGCATCGTTCTGTCCGGCACCGCCGGCGCCGAGGCCGAGGTATTCATGGCCACGGTGCATGGCGCCATGCTGTCTGCCCGCGCTTACGGCGAGCCCACGGTTTTCGCCGCCGTCACCCAGCCGCTGATCGACAGGCTGGTCCCGGCCCGCCGCTAACGGCGTGTCCGAACGCGTTCATTTGCGACCACAGCCTACCATTCAGTAGGTAGCTAAGCGATGCACCCCGATATCCAGGGGCATTCACGCCTCGAAACGACGGAGACCGTCATGTTTGGAATTTCACCGATCGGCTGGGTTCACACGCTCGGCAGCCTGCCCGCCATTCCGCTGGCCATCTACATGTTTGCCCGCCATGGGCGGATCGTTCCCCGCTCGGCACTCGGCGCCGCCTATTTCGTCTTCATGTTCGTCGGCGCGGCGACGGTGTTTCTTGTCGCTCATGAGCCGGTGAGCTACGTCATCGGCACGGTGACGCTCGCGCTGCTGCTCGCCGGATTTGGCGTCGGCCGCATCGCCGCTTTCGGGCGCGCCGGCAGATATCTCGAAACGATCTTCCTCAGCCTGACGGCGTTTTTGCTGATGTTGCCCACCATCACGGAAATCCTGCGCCGCGTTCCGGACGGCCATCCCCTCGTGACCGATCTGAGTTCGCCGCTCCTTCTCGGCTCGCAGGCCAGCCTCCTGGTCATGCTGATAGCCGGCCTGTCGGCCCAGATCTTCTATTTGCGCCGGCAAGGCAGGCTCGCCGTGCGCGTCGTGCCGGCAAGGGGCAACCGATAACGCGAGCGGCCTTCAGCCTTGAGGCGCTGGCCGGCCGGTCCATCGCCTCCGATGGACTTCCCCCCGTGTGCGTGCCATGTTTTGGCTAGGCGCCCCGCTTCCTTCCACTCCCCTCCCGAACCGGCCAACGTGTCCCAGCGCAACCTTCCTCTCGCCACGCTCAGGACATTCGAGGCCGTCGCGCGCCATCAGTCCCTGTCCAAGGCAGCCGCCGAGCTGCACCTCACCGATAGCGCCGTCAGCCACCAGATGCGCCGGCTCGAGGCGGCGCTCGACCAGGAGCTGTTCATCCGGGTCGGGCGCGGCATCGTGCTCACCGATGCCGGGCGCACCTTTGCCCGGGCGGTGACGGCCTCGCTGCGGTCGATCGCCGACGCCGCCGATCACCTCGGCGAAATGAACGAGCCCGGCGGGTCGCTCACCATCGCCTGCCCGCCGATGTTCGCCAACACCTGGCTGGCCAAGCACCTCAACGACTTCTGCGACACCCACCCGTCGATCGAATGCCACATCCGCCTGGTCGACAATCGCCTGGTGCCGGAGATCCCCGACATCGACGTCGGCATCGCCTTCGGCTCCGGCGGCTGGGCCGACCGGCGTTCGGCCCTTCTGGCGCGCGTCAACGTCACGCCCGTCTGCAGCCCGCAGCTGTTCGAGCGCCTCGGCGGCGCCATGACGCAGCCCTCCGACATCCGCCACACCCGCCTGCTGCATTGGGACGACGGCTCGGAATGGCGGCGCTGGATGGCCAAGGCCGGCGTGCCCGAGGTGGAAAAGCAGGCCCGCCACCTCTATTGCAGCGACCTTGCCATGGCCATCGACCTCAGCATCCACGGCACCGGGCTGGCGCTGGTCAGCGATCCGCTGTCGTCGATCGACTTCAAGCGCGGCCTGTTGATCAAGCCGTTCCCCACCGCCATCGATGCCGTCGGCGGCTGGTACACCATCACCACAACGGCCGGCGAACGACGATCGGCCACCGTGCTGTTCCAGCGCTGGCTGCTCGACCACTTCCGGTAAAATACTGACCGATTCTTGATGGAAAATCACTGGTTGGTGGTTATTCCGCGCGCAGTTTGCCGCTTATTGCCGCGTCACATGATCTCAGTTCATGTATGCGGTGAAAATTCATCATTTGCGCAAATTCGCGCCAAATGCATGATTGTCTCAAATTTAGGCACGCCCCGGCAGGCAGCGCCATGGGCAAGGCAGCGAAAGATCGAAATGCTGAAACTCAGCGTCAGCGACGTTCACAAGTCCTACGGCGACCATGAGGTGCTGAAGGGCGTCAGCCTCACCGCCGCCGCCGGCGACGTGATCAGCATCATCGGCGCCAGCGGTTCGGGCAAGAGCACCTTCCTGCGCTGCGTCAATTTCCTTGAGCGGCCGCACGCCGGCACCATCGCCGTCGACGGCGAGGTGCTCGCCACCCGCCGCGAGCGCGACGGCATGCTGCGCGCCAGCGACGCCGCCCAGCTCAGGCGCCTGCGCGCCCGCCTGGCCATGGTGTTTCAGAACTTCTGCCTGTGGTCGCACATGTCGGTGCTGTCCAACGTCATCGAGGTGCCGATGAGCGTGCTCGGCGTGCCGCGCGCCGAGGCGGTCGAGCGGGCCAAGGCCAATCTCGCCAAGGTCGGGTTGGGCTTCGACGTGCTCGACAAATACCCCTCGCATCTGTCCGGCGGCCAGCAGCAGCGGGTGGCCATCGCCCGGGCGCTCAGCGTCAATCCCGACGTCATGCTGTTCGACGAGCCGACCTCGGCGCTCGACCCCGAGCTGGTCAGCGAGGTGCTGCGCGTCATGCAGGCACTGGCCGACGAGGGCCGCACCATGGTGGTGGTCACCCACGAGATGGGCTTTGCCCGCCACGCCTCCTCCTCCGTCATGTTCCTCCACCAGGGCCAGGTGGAAGAACAGGGCACGCCGGACGCCATTTTCGATCGGGCCGAGAGCCCCCGCCTTCAGCAGTTCCTCGCCGGACGGCTGAAACACTGATCCGGATCAACCGGACATGACGACTGAGCCAGCAACCACGGAGCATCATCCGACCGGAGTGAAACGAGGATCGAAAAGATGATGCTTCCAAACAAGAACTTAGAGCGCGATCTCACTCAATCAGATCGAATAGCGCTCTAATTAGACCAGAGGGACCGAAACCAATGAAGACCACGATCAAGGGGCTTTGCCTCGCCCTGGCGCTCGCCGCCTTCGCCGGCCCGGTGGCCGCCGCCGACGGCAAGATCGACATCGCCACCGACGCCACCTTCCCGCCGTTTGAATCCATCGACGCCAACGGCAAGCTGATCGGCTACGACGTCGAGCTGATGCGGGCGATCTGCGACGCCGCCAAGCTCGATTGCAACATCTTCAACGCCGCCTGGGACGGCATGATCCCCGGCCTGATCGACGGCAAGTATGACGCGCTGATCTCCCAGCTGACCGTCACCGAGAAGCGCCGGCAGGTCATCGCCTTCTCCGACATCTACGATCACCCGATCTTCCGCTTCGTCGCCAAGAAGGGCACCACCGTCGACTTCACGCCCGAGGGCCTCACGGGCAAGACCATCGCCGTCCAGACCGGCACGCCGATGGATGCCTACGTCACCGCCCACTACCCCAGCGCCACCATCAAGCGCTACGACACCGGCAGCGCCCCCTATCTGGAGCTGACCGCCGGCCGCGCCGACCTGCACATCAGCTATCAGGCGCAGATCATCCACGGCTTCCTTGCCACCGACGCCGGCAAGGACTTCGCGCTCACCGGCCCCGAGCTGACCGGCAAGGACGCCAAGGAATTCGGCGAGGGTGTCGCCATCGCCGTCAACAAGAAGCACCCCGAGCTGGTGGAAGCCTTCAACAAGGGCCTCGCCATCGTCCGCGACAACGGCACGCTCAAGGCGCTCAACGCCAAGTACTTCAGCGAATAACAATACCAAGATGCATTGAAAATGCGGCTTGGTATTCCGTTTGCCGATTTCTCATGCGCTTGATGCAGATGAGAAATCGGCAATGGTTTCAATGAGCGGATGCGTCAGCATCTTCGCGAATTGGTATAGGATCTAATGGTCTCCGAGTTCATCATGACCATTCTGGCAGCGGGGTCGACGACCCTGCTGCTGGCGCTCGCCTCGCTGGTCGTCGCAACGGTGCTTGGCCTTCTCGCCGCCTTCGCCAAGCTGTCGCGGCACGGCGGGCTGCGCGCCGTCGCCTCGCTCTACACCTTCGTGGTGCGCGGCATTCCCGACCTCGTGGTCATGCTGCTGGTGTTCTACAGCCTGCCCGCTTTCGTCAACCAGACGTTTGACGCCCTCGGCATCGACGCCCGCGTCGAGTTCTCGCCGGAGATCGCCGGCACCGCCACGCTGGGCCTGATCTTCGGCGCCTACATGACCGAGACCTTCAAATCGGCCCTGCAGGGCATCCCCAAGGGGCAGATCGAGGCGGCCATCGCCTACGGCCTCAGCCGCCGCCGCATGTTCTGGCGCATCATCCTGCCGCAGATGATCCGCCTGTCGTTGCCGGGCTTTACCAACAACTGGCTGGTGCTGGTCAAGGGCACGGCGCTGGTGTCGCTGATCGGCCTGCAGGATGTGATGTTCCGCGCCAAGGGCGCCGCCGAGGCCACCGGCAAGCCCTTCACCTTCTATCTGGTCGCCGCCGGCTTCTACCTGTTCCTGACGCTGGCCTCGCTGGTCGCCCTGGGGCTGGTCGCCCGCCGCTACGAAATCGGCCACCGGGAGCTGACGCTGTGAACTGGGATGTCATCGCCGAAAATCTCGGGCTCTACGCCCAGGGCGCCCGCCTCACCGTCACGCTGACGGTGGCCTCGCTCGTCCTCTCCTTCGTGCTGGCGCTGCCGCTCGCCTTCGCCCGCAACAGCCGCCGCCCCTGGCTGCGCTACGGAGTGCTCGGCTACACGCTGATCTTTCGCGGCACGCCGCTGTTGGTGCAGCTGTTCCTGATCTATTTCGGCCTCGCCCAGTTCGAGCTGGTGCGAGCCAGCATTTTCTGGCCGTGGCTGTCGAGCCCCATGGTCTGCGTGCTCGCCGCCTTCGTGCTCAACTCCGCAGCCTACACCACCGAGATCTTCGCCGGCGGCCTGCGCCATATCCCGAGCGGCGAGATCGAGGCCGCCCGCGCCTACGGCATGTCCGACTGGGTGGCCGCCCGGCGAATTCTCATTCCAGCCATGCTCACCCGCTCGCTGCCGCTCTACAGCAACGAGATGATCATGATGCTGCACGCCACTTCGCTCGCCAGCACCGTCACGCTGTTGGAAACCACCGGCGTCGCGCGCAACATCACGCTCACCAGCTACATCCAGTTCGAGCCCTACGTGACGGCTGCCGGCATCTACCTCGTGCTGACCGGCGCCCTGGTCTCCGCCTTCCAGCTGGCGCAGCGCCGCTGGGGCAAGCACCTCACGACACGCATGGGCTGACCGCCCTTCATTTCCCGTTCCGCGGAGACTTATCTTGGACAGCAAGCCGAACCTCGGCGCCCTCTATGGCGCCGACAGCGAGACCACCAGCTTCCTCAACCTTTCCACCTGCGCCGACCTCGACGCCCTGACCGCCCCCATCGCCATCCTCGGCGCGCCGGCCGCCACGCCCTACGCCTCGGTCGGTGCCTATTGCCGCAACGCGCCCGATGCGCTGCGCCAAGCGACCGGCGTGCTCACCGCCAACGTCGACCGCCACGATTTCGACCACGGCGGCCCGGTGTTCCCGACGCCGGCCGTCCGCCCCGTCGATTGCGGCAACCTCTCCTTCAGCGAGACCGACAGCGCCGCCAACCGCGCCGCCATCCGCGACGCCGTCGGCCGCATCCTCGGCCGTGGCGCCGTGCCGGTGCTGCTGGGCGGCGACGATTCCGTGCCCATTCCGATGATCGAGGCGGTGGGCGACCACGCCGCCGGCCGCCGCTTCACCGTGCTGCAGATCGACGCCCACATCGACTGGCGCGACACCCACATGGGCGAGCGCATGGGCCTGTCATCGACCATGCGCCGGGCATCGGAAATGCCGCACATCGAGCGCATCATCCAGGTCGGCGCCCGTGGCATCGGCTCGGCCTCCACCGGCGATTACGAAGACGCGCTCGCCTGGGGCGTCCGCTTCGTCACCGCCGACGAGTTGCGCAAGCGCGGCGTCGAGGCGGTCATCGACCTGATCCCCGAGGGCAGCGACATCATCGTCTGCATCGACGCCGACGCCCTCGATCCCGCCCTGATCCCCGGCGTCATCGGTCGCGCCCCCGGCGGCCTCAGCTATTATCAGGCCGTCGACCTGATCAAGGGCGCCGCCTCGCGCGGCCGCGTCGCCGCCATGGACTTCGTCGAATTCATGCCCGAACGCGACGTCGACGGCATCGGCGCCTTCACCTTCGCCCGCCTCATCACCACCGCGCTGGGCGTGCTGGCTAGGCAGGCGGGGTGAAGTCGTTCCCTGAAAAACTTGGAACCTACATGCGGGGTGCGATATTCGCCGAATCTATTCAGCGAAATACGTTTTGACGAACTCGCGCCCCTTCGCGGTAATACGAAATCCACCTTTGGTGTCTTCCGCATAGCCCTGAAAAATGAAGTTGGTTTTGGCCGTTTTGTGCGACTTCAGGTTTCTGACGATCTGCGAGAACTTGTTGTCGTTACGACCTGTGAGGGCTTCTTGTGAGCCATCCGGTACGTGGATGTAATTCGGCAGTTCGGCGATGAGGTCGCTCGTGGAAATCACGCCATCCGTTCGCAACGCCATGACCAGCAACGCAAATTTCCAGAGATCTTTGCGCAGATCGATCGGACGATGGTCCTCGACCGGATCGGCTTCGACCGCAAGCGCAATCTCAACCTGGGAGGGCGCGGGGCTTGGTGCCGGTTCAAGAGGAAGCGGCTGAAGGGGACGGTCGGACTTAATCCGCTTTTCCGCATTCTTTATGTTATCGGCGACGGCGAGGTCCTCAGGCGCAATCCCGCTGATTTTCAACATAGCGTCGCGGACCTGCCGGCCGACAGCGTAATGCGTCGCATAGGCGGCATTCAGTCCTAGGATCTTATCTTTGCGAAGCTTTTCTTCCGTCTGTGTGACGCGGAAAAAGTTCGCGGCAAGCTCCGTACTGCCCATGCGGTCGAGAATGTCAGCGCTGGCTGGCAACCCTTTGTAACGCCGAATCTCCGGAACCGTTTTTCCATAGAGCCCTTGATAGCCCTTACTATGGAAAATCGCGAATTCCTGCGATGTAACCACACCGGCATCCTTCGCAGCGCTTGAAAGCTTGATGTTGTGTTCTTTTATTTGATTGCGCAGGAATACACGCTTTTCATCCTCGGAGGCGGGAACCGCGGCGGCCGCTTGATCGGAAAGCTCCTGACGGCGGGTCTGGATTGCAAAGTAGGTCTGTCCGAAGGCCACTGGCTTTTTTCGTGCGTCACCGTTCTGCGTGATCAGATAGCAGGCATAACGAGTTAGCCGCATATCATCGATTTCACGTACGGCGCCGCTACCTAATTCGACCATTTCGGTGACGTCACCGAAATGGTCTTCCGGTAGCTGGCCGGCATTCGCACAGGCGATTTTCGCCTTCTCGATGATATTGAGAAAATTCCTGTAATCCGAATATTCGAGCAAGCGCGAGAGCGTACGGGCGCTCCAAAACTCGAAGCCATCGTCGTCGAATTGTGAAGCATTCTCAAACTCGGCAATTAGCCGTTCGATCTCACCATCTTTCATGGACGCGTTGGAGAGAATGGCCACTTCTTGCGGGTCTGTCTGCGTTAGGCGTTGTAGCGCCTCGTCAGAAGGCATGCTGGACAGTTTGTCACTTCGTTTGTCTATCATGCGATCAATTCCTTGTAGGCCACACCGCCTTCAACACAGCAACCAGTTCGCTCAGCCCTGCGGGCGCTCACCCTGATTATCGCGCCCACGATCTAAATGTACACTGTTTGTTCTAAATACCACCAAAGGATGCATATCGCTAGACTTGGGGGAGACGTTTTCGACAGGCACCATCACGTCAGAGTGCGAAGGATCTCGGCAGCCTTTGGCAGTCGGGCAAGACTTGCTGTTATCCGTTCGCGCCAGCGCGGGCCGCGCGAAAGCGCATCTTCATAAGCTTCACGCAAGTCGTCGGGTCGGTCTTCAGCGAGTATTTCGATCAGAAACGCCGCCTGGCCACGATCCTTGCGGGACTTGGCGTGATCGGGGCCGCCCTGGCGACGGTCGGCAACGATCAGTTTGTGGATCGCGAAGCGCTCGGGGCGCGGAATCTGCACCAGCACACCTGATCGATAGAGTGCGATCGCGGGAATGGGTTCGGCGATCAGAAAGTTCAGATAGTTGAGAGCCTGCGCACTGACTCCCAGCGCGGGCAGAGGCTTGACCCTCTCATCACCAAAAGCCGGCGTCAGAAACTCGACCATCGCCGTGCCGCTGCTCTGCCGCCATTTCCAGACCTGCCGATCCGATATCCCGGGCACCGGATCGAACTTCAGCGCCCGCAAGATGTCTCCGGGGTTCTCTTCGACCTCGTCACCCAGGGCGACCGAAAGCCGTTCGAAGCTTGCAAAATCGATGTCGCCCGTTTGTGCCAACTCTTCGGAACCGAAGCGCACGCCCAAATCACCCTGAAGGAGGGCATAGGCGGCCGTTCCAATCAGCGTACCGCCCAAGCGGAAGACCCCAGAACGGGCAAAAGCCATCAGCAGGGAGCCGGTATCGCGGTCTGTGCCGATGAACCCCTCGGCGCGCAACACGCGGGCGAGCCGGGCCATTGTGCTGCGACGTTCCTCGCCCGCTACCTTCAGCTCGACGGCGCGGTTCAGGCGTGCGCGCAGCTCAGGCGTCCCCTCACCGAGATAGCGGCTCTTCATCTCCGAGCCGATGCGGAACTTGTCGTAAAGGTAGACTCGCCCGTTGCGCATCCGCTCCTCGATGCTGCCGATCAACTCGGAGGCGGACTCGTCGAGATGAAGACGCAGCAGATCCTGATAGGCAACCTGGGCGGCACGGGAATGGGAGATGAGGGCCATCGGATAATCTCGGTGTGTGCATCAAATATAAATAAGCTGCACGCAAGGGCAAGTGTGCAGCAAAAACATTTGTGATGCACTCAACGCCACGACAACAGCGACGCCCGCGACAAGCGCCAACCGCCGCCCCGAGGCGGATGAACACCCCCTCTCAATGCCGCGCCGTCAGATGCACCCCCGCCAGCGTGCAGCGCACCGATCCTCCCGCCCGCTCGATGGTGGGGATGTCGAGCGGTAGCAGCGTGGCGCTTTCTTCGATGGCGGCGATCTGCTCGGCGTCGAGGGCATCGCGCGCCGTGGTCGACAGCGCCAGGAGCCGCCGCTCCCGGCCTTGCAGTTCCAGCGCGTTGCCGGCGAAGCGGGCGATCTGGTCGTTGCGAAGGCCGATCACCCGCCGGCCCGACTGCTCCAGCCGGCCGACGATCTCCCGCCGCCGCGCCGGCTCGGTCATCATGTCGAGCCCGATCAGTGCGAAGTCGCTGGCGACGCACATCAACACGTTGGTGTGGTAGATCGGCATGCCATCGCCATCGCGCGCTTCGAACACCATCGGTTCGAAGTTGAACTGGGTGCAGAAGCGCTCCAGCGCGATCGGGTCGGTGCGGTCGGAGCGCACGGCGTAGGCCACGCGGTCGATATGGTCGAGCACCATGGCGCCGGTGCCTTCGAGGAACAGGCCATCCGGCTCCAGGCCGGAATAGTCGATCACCTCCTGCACGCGATAGCGGCTCTTCAGCATCTCGATGACGTCGGCGCGCCGCTCGCGGCGGCGGCTCGGCGCCTTCATCGGATAAATGGCCACGTGGCCGCCGGCATGGGTGGAAAACCAGTTGTTGGGGAACACCGAATCCGGCGTCTCGGTGCCGGTGTCCTCGAACAGGTGCACGGTGACGCCCGCCGCCGTCAGCTGCTCAGCCGCGCGGCTGATCTCGGCATGGGCCAGCGGCGCCAGCCCGTCGTCGTCGCCCGCCACCTGAAAGCGGTTGTCGGCGGCGGTCTCGGTGTTGACGGTGAAGTGGCGCGGCCGCACCATCACCACGGCGGCCGGCGCCTGCGGCGAAAGCCTCATCAATCGGGCCATGGTCATCGCGCCCTCTCGACCATGCCGAACAGATCGCGCGGGTCGTCGGGGTCGGCGATCATGTCGAGGTCGAGGTAGAGCTCGGTGCCGACGATCGCCTGCCGAACATAGCGCAGCGCCGAAAAGTCCTCGATGGCAAAGCCGACGCTGTCGAACAGGGTGATCTGCTCGGCCCGCTGCCGGCCGGCCGCCGCGCCAGAGATCACCTGCCACAGCTCGGTCACCGGGTGGTCGGCCGGCAGTTGCTGGATCTCGCCCTCGACGCGGGTCTGCGGCGGATATTCCACGAAGATATCCGAACGCAGGAGGATGTCGCGGTGTAGCTCGGTCTTGCCGGGGCAGTCGCCGCCGATGGCGTTGATGTGTACGCCCGACCCCACCATGTTGTCGGTCAATATGGTCGAGTAGCGCTTGTCGGCGGTGCAGGTGGTGATGATCTCGGCGCCCTCCACCGCCTCGCTGCCCGAGGCGCAGGCGATCACCTCCAGCCCGCGTCCCGTCAGGTTGCGGACCGCCTTGGCGGTGGCCGACGGATCGATGTCGTAAAGGCGCACCCGCGCGATGCCGAGCACCGCCTTCATCGCCAACACCTGGAATTCGCACTGGGCACCGTTGCCGATCACCGCCAGCGTACGGGCGTTGCGCGGCGCCAGATGCCGGGCGGCCATCGCCGACGTCGCGGCGGTGCGCAGCGCGGTCAGCAGCGTCATCTCCGAGACGAGCAGCGGATAGCCGGTCGGCACGTGGGCGAGCAGGCCCAGGGCGGCCACCGTCTGCAAGCCCCGGCTCTGGTTGCGCGGGTGGCCGTTGACGTATTTGAAGCCGTAGACCTCGCCGTCCGAGGTCGGCATCAGCTCGATCACCCCGTCCGCCGAATGCGAGGCCAGGCGAGGCGTCTTGTCGAACGACGGCCAGCGCCGGAAATCCGCCTCGATGGCATCGGCCAGCTCGGCCAGCATCCGCTCGACGCCGATCCGGTTGACCAGCCGCAGCATGTTGTCGACGCTGACGAAGGGCACGAAGGCCTTTTCCGAGGGTAACGGCGCATTCATCGAGGGGGCTCCACGGCTGTTCGGTTGCCCCATGCTATCGCTGTCACCACGCCGATCGAAATGTCAGTTCGTTGTCATTTAGCGGGCTTCATTATACAAATCGCTCAGCCTCATTGAACGAAACGCCAGAGCTTTGCATGGAACCGATCATTGCCAAATATTTGCCCGACGAACTCGATCGCCGGCTCATCGCACTGCTCAGGGCCGACGGCCGGGCGCCGCTTGCCAAGCTGGCCGATCTGCTGAAGGTGGCGCGCGGCACGGTGCAGAACCGATTGGAGCGCTTGCTGGAAACCGGCACGCTGCTCGGCTTCACCGTGCGGGTGCGCGAGGATTACGACGACCACGCCGTGACGGCGGTGATGATGGTCGAGGTGATCGGCAAATCCACCACCCAGGTGATCCGCCAGCTGCGCGGCTTCCCCGAGATCTCCTCGCTGCACACCACCAACGGCAACTGGGATCTGGTCGCCAACATCCGCGCCGCCAGCCTGTCCGACTTCGACCGCGTGTTGCGCGAAATTCGCCTGATCGACGGCATCGCCAACAGCGAAACCAGCCTGCTGCTCAGCAGCGTGTGAGGCGGGGAGCGCTGTACCCACCGCCGCGCCGTCTCGTACCGGGATCCTGCACCTCGCGCAGGACGGCGAAATGATGTAATCAAAACAGCCGGATAGCTGCCGGCCCTGACTCTTTTTCCCATCAGGCTTTTATCCTAAACCTTCACGCGGAATGACGAAATTACATTGATGGCACAAAGGGATAGGTTCCAGACCTGACTCAATTTCCCATCAGGGCGCCATTCCGCGCAAAGGCGATATCCCGTCACCCTGGCGCTTCAGCGCCAAGGGGAGCCGGATATGAACCTCGGCACCTTCTCGTCCGGAGGTCCTCTGCCTGCGCAGAGGAGGACAGCCTAATAGGGAGGTTCGCAGGCAGCCAAGCCTTTGATCCATCACATAATACTGTCCTCCTCTGCGCAGGCAGAGGATCTCAGGCCGAACGAAGCGAGCCACCGATATCGGTCTCCATAACCAAGCCCGCCCGCATCCGCCCCCTACCGCACCGCCCGCCGGATCACCTCCGCCACGAAGGCATCGGTCAGGGGTTCGCGGGAGAACCAGCGGCGGAAGAACAGCGGGCCGATCAGCGCGGCGACCAGCGCGGCGACGTCGGTATCATCAGGCAATTCGCCCCGGCCGACGGCTCGCGAAAGGACCGCCTCGAACGGCGCCGAATAGCCTTGCTGCAGGCGGCGATACATCTCGGCCATCTCGGGATCGCGCTCGCCGGCATCGATGATGGACGGCAGCACCGAGGGCCATTTCTCCGTGCTGAGCGCATGGGCGAGATCGCCCATCAAGGCGGCGATATCGCCGGCAAGGCCGCCGCTGTCCGGCGCCGCCTGGGGGGTGCCAATCGTCGAGCAGGCGTCGCGCAGCAGGTCGGTTCGGGTCGGCCAATGCCGGTAGATGGTGGTTTTCGCCACGCCGGACCGCCGGGCGATTTCATCGACGCTGGCGCCGGAATAGCCCCGTTCGAACAAGATCTCGGCCGTCGCGGCGATGACGGCCGCCCGTGAGCGGCGGACCCTTTCGTCCGTGCTATCGGCGGCTTGCTCGTCTCTTGGTGGCTTTTTCACCATGGTCCCCGCGCTCTCGACTTATTCGCTACGATACCGTATCGTAGTGCAAATGCCCACAGGCCTTATGACCCAGGGAGATCATCATGAAGTTCGCCTCCACCCGTCTGATCGCCGCCGATATCAAGGCCATGGTGTCCTTCTATGAGATGGTGACCGGCCTCGCCGCCGACTGGCTGGCGCCGGTTTTCGCCGAGATCGTCACGCCGGCCGGCACGCTGGCCATCGGCGCCGCTGAGACGGTCGGCCTGTGGCAGGAGGGCGCCGCCGAACCGGGCCACAATCGCACCGCCATTTTGGAGTTCCAGGTGGCCGACGTCGATGCCGACTACGCCCGCCTGAAAGACAAGGTGGCGCTGGTTCACGACTTGAAGATCATGCCCTGGGGCAACAAGACCTTCCAGTTCCGCGATCCCGAGGGCACGGCGGTGTCGCTCTATATGCCCGCGACCGAGGCCGCGAGACAGCGTTTCGGGTCGCGCTAAACGCGCTCGCCTTCCGCCACCGCCTTCGCCCTCGCCTCCATCTCGGCCATCGCCCTCAGCGCCCGCCGCCGCAGGGGATCGTCGACATCCGGGCTGGCATCGATATCGATGAACAGCTTGCCGTTGAGATGGTCGTTTTCGTGCTGGATGACGCGGGCCGCCAGCCCCTCGAAGGTCTCCTCGTGCGCCCCGCCGTCCATATCGCGGTAGCGCACCGTCACCTTGGGATGGCGCAGCACTTTGGCCGATCGCCAGCCGGGAACGCTGAGGCAGCCTTCCTCGCCAAGCACATCGGCGGCACCGTGAAACTCCACCTCCGGATTGACGAACACCGTCGAGGGCAGAATGTTGCTGGCCGCGCCGATGAACAGCCGCCAGGCGATGCCCACCTGCGGCGCCGCGATGCCGACGCCGCCCGCGTCGATCATGCACATCCACATTTCCTCGACGAGGCGGTGCAGCGTCTCCGATCCGAACATCTCCTCGGGCACCGGCTTGGCCACCATGCGCAGGATCGACTCCTCGATCTGCAACGTCGTCCGGCTGCCAGTGACGATCGATACCCGCGCCTCCCCGAAAGGAAAGTTCTCATCAAACCTGCCCATGGTCGTCATCCCTAGAACATCGCGTCATTCCCGCCCATTCTGACCGAGAAAACCATCGGACACCACAGGGGAAACCGACTACCTTAAGGCGAGTGGTAGATATCCCACACCGGGAACGCGGGGAGCCTGATACGACCAGCGATCATCGACCGTATCGATGGAATCACTCTCCTGGACGGCACGTACATCAATTTTTCTGGCGTTCACAGATGTTTTGGCAACATAACAATGGCACTCTGACTGAGTCTATCATCGGTCAATTCTTCCCAGTCCAGATCGAACTGACCAGGTTTATCCCACAAATGATTAAATCTATAACGGATTCCTTGCTTCATTGCCTTGAAAATAGGGTGATCAAACGAGGCCCTTCTTGGGCGAATATTTGGATTTACGCGATTTATTTCTTTCCTGGAAAAGAATGCCAGCATGTCTGCTACCTGTATAGCTCTGCAACTTCTTTTGTCGACAAACGTCAGTGAGCTGTGTGGTGGTAGGATGCCGGTTGGGTCAGCAATTTTTGAAAATAGCCGCTCTATGTTTCCGTTGCTTTTGTGCCCCGTTTCAATGAAAAACGATATGCCTTCGCTAATAGGATCTCCCCCATCAGGTGCCCTATACGCGATTGACCCAACTGTTGCCGAAAAGGCGAGGCCCAGAGCAGATAGGTTTTGGTACTCTAATCTACCAGAATCTTTTTCTCGTCTAAACCATTTCTTGTCTACGCAGGAAGAAACCCCCTGAATTACGCATCTACTCAATATAGTAAAAACAGCTTCGGTAAACTCTATTTTTCGGTTGGCACTCCAATTTTTGAAGCTACCTTTCCCATCAATAATGTCTTTTCCTCTCAAAACCTCGACATGAAAAGAAGAAAATACGGATGCGACCTCCTGCTCAAAGTGCAACCATTCTTCGAGCTTAGCGTAGTAGCCGCCAATACAAATGTTGCTGCCGAGATCAGTATCACTATCATCCAAATAACAGACAAACACTAATCGCCCCCCCCGCAGCTATTGCTCCCACATGCAAGCGCACATATTGAACACACCAACAGAGAGCATAGTCATCTAGCACCTGCCGATGGGCGATAAAACGGGAATAGAGGAATTCATTCCAAGGTATCATGCGACATCCAGGCATTGGTTCTTGCGCCCAGACGCATTGAAGGCACACGGACCTAAGATGGAGAGCGTTTTTTAAGCCCCCTCGACTACAGGAGCGCAACCACACCCGCTTTGTTGAGGCCCATGTACTGGTTATAGAGATGCGTGCCATCCTTCAGCATACAGGCTTGGATATCGCCATTGCCATCGACGGAAATGTCGTTGCGCCAGTGCAGCTCAGTCGAGTGTGTCGCAGAAATTCTAGCCTTGTCTGAAAGACCGCACCGCCCGTATCAGCATGTTAGGGCCAAGGGCAGCATCCCTTGGTGACGCCCGGCGAGTCATTGTATAGCTCGGTGATGCACATCGACGATCTCCCCATCACCGAGCCCCTCATCCGCGACCTGATCGCCAATGAGACGCCGCAATGGGCTCACCTGCCCCTGCACCACGTCAATTCCACCGGCACCGACAACGCCCTGTTCCGCATCGGCGACGGGCTCGTCCTGCGGGTTCCACGCCGCCCCTCCGCCGCCGTGGCGCTGGAGAAGGAACTCGATTGGCTGCCCCGCCTTTCCGGCCTGCCGCTTGCCATCCCCACCCTGCGCCATCGCGGCCGTGTGAACCTCGGCATCGACTGCCCGTTCGGCATCTTCGACTGGATGGACGGCGACATCGCCAGCCCGGAGAACCTGAGCGATCCCACCACCGCCGCCGTTGCCCTGGCCGAATTCCTGAAAGCCCTGCGCGCCAAACCCACCGAGGGCGTACCCGCCGCCGGTCCTCAGAACAGCCAGCGCGGCGTCGCCCTTGAGGAAATGTCGGTCGCCACGCTGATATCCATCGACGCCGTCGCCGATGAAATCGACGCCCCGGCCGCCGTGGCGCTTTGGACGTCGGCCGTTTCCGAAAAGCACGCCGGGCCGCCGGTCTGGCTGCATGGCGACCTCAAGGCCGACAATCTGATCGCCAGCCATGGCAAGCTATCCGGCGTCATCGACTGGGGCCTGTCGGCGGTCGGCGACCCGGCGGCCGACTACGCCTCGGCATGGTCATGGGTCGATCCCACGGCGCGCGAGCCGTTTCGGCAAACCCTCAATTTGAGCGACGGCGACTGGCTGCGCGGCAAGGCCTGGGCGCTCTACGGCGCGGTGATCGCGCTGAGCTACTATCGCGGCGGCAAGAACGAGCCGCTGTGTCAGCAATGCCGGCTCACCCTGACAAGGCTCGGCCTGCTGCGCTGACCAGCGGCGCGAACGTCCCCAGGTGAATTTCCGCGTCCACGCCCGCGAGGGCCTGAGCCGAAATTCGCTGGGGTGCGGCAGCTGGCGACGGCTTCGAGAACCGGAGCGCAGCGGACTTCCTGTCCGTGAGCACGGCAAGCGCAGAAGACTAAGCTAGATGCCCGCCCCAGGTGAATTTCCGGTCAGGCCCGCCACCATCGCTTCGCTGCGCTCCCACAGCTGCCACGCCACCGTCCCATCGTCCTTGAAGGCCACGCCCATCGGCTTGCTTTTTGAATAGACCTCACCCGTTTGCCAATCTTTCCCCGGCGTGCCCTCGATCAGCTTCACCAGCCGGCGGGCGCTGGTCTCCGGGCTGATGGTGGCGAGAAAGCGCAGCGGCGAGTGATAGAACCAGCGCATGAAGAAGGTGGTGTCCTCGGCGAAATTCGACCGCACGAAGCCGGGATGGAAGGCCACGGACGAAATGCCGTCGGCGCGGTGCCGCCGGTCGAGCTCGCGGGTGAACAGGATGTTTTCGAGCTTGCTGCGGCCATAGGCCGCCGTCGGCGAATAGCCGCGCTCGTTGTTGAGATCGGTGACGTCGAAATTGCGGCCCCAGACGTTGGCCGCCATGCTCGAGGTCTGGATCACCTTGGCGCGGCTCGAAATCAGCTTGTCCATCAAGAGTTTGGTCAACAGGAAGCCGGCGAGATGGTTCACCTGGAAGGTCGCCTCAAAGCCATCCTCGGTGATCGCGCGCGGCCCCATGATGACGCCGGCATTGTTGGCCAGCACATCGATCCGCTCATAGGCGGAAAGCTCCTCGGCCAGCCGCCTGACGTCGCTGAGCTTGGCGTAATCGGCGAGGTAGAACGGCGCCTTCAGCTCCTTGACCAGCGCTTCCGTCTTGGCCTTGGAGCGGCCGACCAGCACCACGTGATGCCCTCCGGCATTGAGCTGGCGGGCGGCGGCGGCGCCGATGCCATCGCTGGCCCCGGTGATGACGATGGTCTGCATGACGTGTCCTCCCTGCTGCCGCCAGTCTACGCCCTCACGGCACCGCCGTATCGGCCGGTGATCCAGGGGAACAGCGTTTGATACGTTTTGCCCGAGCGGTTGGATCACCATGGGGTGTTTCCCCTAGCCCTTCGCTCATGCTAGGCATTTTCATCAGTGATGGCGGGGGCTTTCATGCGGGCGCGGCATAAAACGGGGATCAGGTTCGCTCTGGCGGCGGTCGTCGCCTACCTGTTCTTCGTCGGCACGCTGCTGCATGTCGCCGCGAGCTATGCCGTCGACACGCCCTTCGGCACCATCATCTGCTCGGCCGATATGGGCGGCACGGGCCAAGGCGCGCCCGACGCCGGCCACGCCGACAAGACCGATTGCGCGCTCTGCGCCCAGCACCACGCCGCCGCCCTGCTTCCCGCCCACGAGGGCCGGCCGCCGCTGCCCGTCTTCCACGCGCTCGAGGCGCCCCTGCGCCCGGCCGACAGGTCGGCGCCGGCCATCGCGCTCGCCGCATGGCCGGCCAAGCCGAGGGCGCCGCCAAGGGACATGGTTCAAGCCTAGCCGGGCGATATCCGGGCGCATCCGCCGCCCGGCGCTCGGCCGCCTTTCCCGATCCATTTCCTTTTCATGCCGGAGCGGCTTGCTCCGGCCATACCGGATTCAGCCGCAATGACCGACCTCGCACAGGACTTTTCCAGTCCGGCCGCCGGCCGCAGCCCGTCGAGCCGCTTTTATTCCACCGTCTGGCGCTGGCACTTCTACGCCGGCCTCTATGTCGCGCCCTTCCTGATCATGCTGGCCGTCACCGGCCTGATCATGCTGTGGTCGGCCACCCTCACCGGCCGCAACGGCGAGAACACCGCCATATCCCAGGGGACCACCACCGTCTCCGTCGGCGCGCAGGCGATCGCGGCGGCCACCGCCGTGCCGGGCGGCACCGTCTCGACCTACATCGCGCCAAACGCGCCCAACCACGTGGCCGGCTTCCGGGTCGATCAGGGCGACAATTCCTGGATCGTGTTGATCGATCCCTACACCGGCGCCGTCGTCCACAAGGTCCAGCGCAACGGCGGCCTCTACGACATCGCCAACAAGATCCACGGCACGCTCTTGATCGGCACGCTGGGCGACCGGCTGATCGAGATCGCCGCCAGCCTGGGCATGGTGCTGATCGTCACCGGCGTCTATCTGTGGTGGCCGCGCGGCAGCCGCACCGCCGCCGCCGCGCTGAAGCTCGACCTCCGGGGCCGCCGCCGGCCGCTGTGGAAAAGCCTGCACCAGACCATCGGCGCCTATGCCACCCTTATCCTGGCGCTGTTCCTGGTGTCGGGCCTGTCCTGGGCCGGCATCTGGGGCGAGCGCTACGTGCAGGCCTGGAGCACCTTCCCGGCCGGCAAGTTCGACAACGTGCCGCTGTCGGATACCACCCACGCCGCGATGAACCACGGCGGCGAGAAGGAAGTGCCCTGGGCGCTCGAGGAAACGCCGATGCCGATGTCCGGCTCGGACGCCGGCACCATGGCCATGCCGATGGGCGAGGCCATCACCCTCGACAGCGTGGTCGCCACCGCCCGCTCGCTCGGCTTCGAAGGTCGCATGCAGGCGAACCTGCCGGCCGGCGACAGCGGCGTCTGGACCATCTCGCGCGACACCATGAGCAAGGATTCCCACGACGTCACCAACGATCGCACCGTGCATATCGACCGCTACACCGGCAAGATCCTCGCCGATATCCGCTTTGCCGATTACTCGCTGGCCGGCAAGGCGATGGCCGTCGGCATTCCCCTGCACGAAGGCGATTTCGGCTGGGCCAACGTCGCCTTCAACACGGCCTTCTGCCTGACGGTGATCTTCATCGCCGTCTCCGGCGTGGTCATGTGGTGGCAGCGCCGTCCCTCAGGCGCCGCCCGGCTCGCCGCGCCGCCGCTGCCGGCCGAGGTGCCCTTCTCCAAGGGCGCGGCGCTGGTGATTCTGGCGGTCTCCTTCGCCTTCCCGCTGGCCGGCCTGACCCTGCTCGCCGTGCTGGCCGCCGACTTCCTTGTGCTGTCGCGCGTGCCCTTCCTGAAGCGCGTGCTGAGCTGAATGAGATGGGGGCCGGTCATCCCGGCCCCTATCGCTGGAGCGATTCAGCATCGGTCGAAACCGATTTTCGCGCCTAAATTGCGCTGAATCAAAGAAAACTGGTCTTGCGCGGGAAGTACCAGAGCCGTCCCAGCAAAAGTGGGAACCGGTTTTGCGTCCGGAACTGCGCCTTGAAAAAGAGATAGAGCTTTTTGAGTGAACCCTAATTCACCGGAGAAGCTCTAGACATAGCAACCCACCAAAGGCTTAAACTTGGGAGTGTGCAATTTCCAAAAACACTCAGCTCATTTCTTGCTTTTGTCGTCGTAACAACCGCCGCTGACGTTGACTATGTTAGTCTGTCCGGACTCACCTGGGAAATCCTTGAACAAAGCATTGACCAGGCAGCGTACGGAGGGATCGAAGTGCGAAGACGGACCGCCGTTGAGGGCGGTGCCGTCGTAAATACGCGTCTTCGTTGCCTTCCCGTCAATCCAGACCCTCAGCTTTTTGGTGTAGAGCCAATGGTGATAGTTGGCGGTGCCGGGCCTGCCGAAGCTTTGGCTACTGTCGAGACCGTAGTCAAACTGGACGTCTACCGCCGGCTTGTCGGACTTCGACCAGCCTTTCTCGATCAGCTTTTGCGCGATCAGATCTGCGTAGGCGTTGGCCTCAAGGTTCCCAGCGACGGAGAGCGCCGGCCGAATGCTGAAGGTTTCCGGTTTTGTGACGTTATGGAACACCGTAACCTTATGCGTGACGGTGAGGCATCCGGTCAAAGCCAGGCACATGACGACAGGAACCAACGCGCGCAGACTCAACAGCATTTGCACCCCCTAGTATATTTTTTACATCTTCAGGATGGTGTGCCTTGTGTCAATGCGCGGAACTAGTGACACTTCCGCTGCCGTCTTGAATTCACATGCCAAGTTTCCAGGCAGGAATGCCCCCTGCGGCGGACGACACGCAACAAATCGCCCACCTCAGGAAATCAGCCTATCCGCTCCAGAAAAGTTTGGACTAGGCCGCTCTTGTCTCTTCAAGGACCCCCGCTTCTGCGGTGCCGATGGCACGGCCAGCAACACGCCCTCAGTTGAGCCATATAAAGGGGCCGGCCAGCCCTGCCCCTTCATCTCAGGCAGGATGGAGCGAGCAGTTGATATCGGGCGCCAAGCACCTCGGGAGCCGGATACATCCCAAGCCACCTTCTCATCCCGAGGTCCTCTGCCTGCGCAGAGGATGACAGGTAATTTATATATATGAAACAAGACATTAGCTGATTATGAGCCTTCACATCAAGCTGTCCTCCTCTGCGCAGGCAGAGGACCTCAGGCCGAATGGAACGATCGGTCGATATCTTGCTCATCACGCCAAAACCGCCTCACCATGTCCTCGCTCTTCTCCCACAGCGCCCGCGCCACCGTTCCATCATCCTTGAAGGCCACCGGCAGCGGCTTGCGCTTGTCGTAGACCGCGCCGGGCTGCCAATCCTTGCCGGGCGTTCCCTCGATGAGCGCCACAAGGCGCCGGGCACTCGCCCCCGAACTGATGGTGAACAAGTACTTGAGCGGCGAGTGATAGAAGAAGCGCATGAAGTGGTTGGTTTGCGAGGCGAAGTTCGAGCGCACCACGCCGGGATGGAAGGCCACCGCCGAGAGGCCGCTGTCGCGGTACCGTCGGTCGAGCTCGCGGGTGAACAGGATATTCTCCAGCTTGCCCCGGCCGTAGGCCTTGGTCGGCGTGTAATCGCGCTCGTTGCCAAGATCGGAGAGGTCGAAATCCTTGCCCCAGAGGTTGGCGGCCATGCTCGTCGTCTGGATCACCTTGGCACGGCTCGCCACCAGCTTGTCGATCAACAGCCGGGTCAGCAGGAAGCCGGCGAGGTGGTTCACCTGGAACGTCTTCTCAAAGCCGTCCGGCGTGATCTCCCGCGCGCCCATGATGCCGCCGGCATTGTTGGCCAGCACGTCGATCCGCTGGTAGGTGCCAAGCTCGTCGGCCAACTGCTTCACCTCGCTGAGACGGGCGTAATTGGCGACATGAAACGGCGCCCCGAGCTCGCGCGCCAGCGCCTCGGTCTTGCTCTTCGAACGGCCAACCAGCACCACGGAATGCCCACGCGCCTTGAGCAGCCTGGCCGCGGCGGCGCCAATGCCGTCGCTGGCCCCGGTAATGACAATGGTCTGCATGATCACCCTCCCTGCTCCCACGCCATCATAGGCCCGGCAGGGGCGTCTGTAATGACAGAGCCGCACCACAAGCGCGTTATGTGGGTGGAACAGGCAGAGCGCTTGCCCAGGGATCACAATCTGAAATAAGCTCAGCGAGACGAATACACCGTCCGGAATGGCAGATGATCGACCGGTCAGCGCGCGCCCAGCTATCCAAAAATCTCAGGCTGCTGATTTCGGGAAAGATCAGCAACGACCAATTCGAGGATACCGTCCCGACAACCGAAGACGCCGCGATCCAAGCAATCACCGAAATGGCAGGATTGCTCTACGGCGATATGAGTGAGCATCGGCTGGTCGGTCTTCACAGCATTGAGCCCAGTGACCGCCGGGAGGCACTGCGCTGGATCCTGTTTCTGGATAGCGACTTCGAATACCGCTGGCCCCAGATCCCGCTGCCTGGTCTCACACCCATGCGACGCACACGATCGACTTTTGCCAGGTGGCTGAGCAAAGTCGGGGCTCTCTCCCCGAAGCAAGCAGGCCGGTTTCTCGCATCGGGCGACCACCTCGCCTGGCCGTTCATTTCCCGAGCCGAGTACAAGCATGCACTGAGGCATCCCAAACGGCTGGCAGGGCTGAGATCGTAACTGCCCGAACGGCCGTGACAGGCTGAAGTGCCTGATAATCCGCTCTATGCAAAGTCCCCTCCCCGTCACCGCCTCATTGTGCGCCGCGTTGCACTTCGCTATTAAGAAGCACAGGCATGCAATTTTAAGGAGAGGAAGGGCCGCCAAGCGAGCACCCGCTGCTTGCCATGTCCCAGCCTTTTCTTTCGGGAAGCCAGCATGGATGAAAGCCTTCGACCGGCCTTTTCAGCCGAGGACATTCTCGCCCATCCCCGCTTTGCCGAGGCGCGCGCCGCCTACATGCGGGAAATTCTCGGCATGCACGAGAACAGGACGTCGCTTAATCGCGTGCTGATGGACGAGGGGCGGGCCTACGTCTTCTTCACCGTCATCACCATGCATGCCGGCTACCTACCGGAGGACCGGGCGAGCTGGCCGACGGTGCTGCGCCTCAAGGAACAGATCGAGGAAAACGGCATTTCAAGCGGACGCCGCGTCCACGACATCGTGCAGCGTCTGGCGGAAACCGGCTACATCAACCTGTTTACCGCCCCGACCGACCGGCGCGTGACGCTCTTGGAGCCAACGGAGAAAATGCTGGCCCACGACCAGCAGGCGCTCTTGGCCTACTACCGTCCGCTTGATGTGATGTTCCCCGACCCCGGCTACCCCGAGCCGATGCGGCGCGATCCGATCTTTCAGCGCATCGCGCGGCGGATCGGCTTCGGCTTCATCAAATACTCGCAAGCGTTCATCATGGCCAACCCGACCATCGCGCATTTCCTGCCCCGCGAGGCCGGCTTCATGATCCTGACCAAGCTGATGCAACTCAGCCTTGAACAGGGCGTGGACGCGCCGCTGGACATCTCGCTGACCGAGCTCGGCGACAGCTTCGGCGTCTCACGCAGCCACGTGCGCAAGCTGCTCAGCGCGGCCGAGGCGCAGGGGCTCGCCCGCCTTGAAAAGGGCCGCGCCACGCTGACCGACGCCGCCCGTTCCGGCTTCGACCGGTTCATCGCCGACACCAGCGTCGGCAACGACCTGGTCTATCGGCTGGCCATGCAGCAGCTCAGAACATCCGTCGCAGCCTGAGAGCCCGAGCCGAAATTCGCTGGTATCAGGCAGCTGGCGACCAATTCGGCAACCGGAGCGCGCGGCCTATATCGCACTCCAAGCACATCGGGAGCCTGATACATCCCAAGCCACCCTCTCGTCCCGAGATCTTCTTTCTCGCGCAGAGGGTGACAATCTATGCAATTGTTTTTATTATATAAATTACCCGTCATCCTCTGCGCAGGCAGAGGACCTCAGGCAGGATGAGACGATCGGCCGATATCGCGCTCCCCGTCCGAAGTGCTCCCAAGGTCTGAGCCGAAATTCGCTGGTGCCGAGGCAGGTGGCGACGGCTTCGAGAACTGGAGCAAGCGGCCGATGTCGCGCTCCAAGCACCTCGGGAGCCTGATACATCCCAAGCCACCTTCTCGTCCCGAGGTCCTCTGCCTGCGCAGAGGATGACAGGTAAATTATATATACGAAACAGTATGGTAGCCGCTTGCGAGCCTTCCCAGCAAGCTGTCATCAACTCTGTTGGGCATTGAGGTCTCTCAGTCTTGCATTGAGGATGACGATGATCTTGCGCATGAGGGCTCCGATGGCGACGATTGGCTTCTTTCCGTTTTGAACAAGGCGTTGATAGACCTCACGTAATGGTCCCTTTGCGTGGCTTGCGGCCAGGGCTGCCATGAAGAGGAGACGACGCACCTCAGAGCGTCCACCGCGCATCGTCCTGTGTCCCTTGAACAGACCGCTGTCATTGGCGTGTGGGGCCACGCCGGCCAGCGAGGCCGCCTGCCTTCGCTGCAGGCTGCCCAGCTCTGGCATGTGGGCGAGAAGAGCGATCGCGGTCAGCGACCCGACACCGGGCAAGCTCTGCATTTCCCGGAAGGCAGCCTTGAGCTGCGGGGTTCTGTCGATCAGCGCCTTCGTCTCCGCCTCAATGGCTTTGATCTGGCGGACGATGGCCCGCAGGATGGCGTCACAGGACGCCTTGATCACCTTGCTGGCCGGCGCTCTTGCCCGGTTCTGCTCGGCCACCTTGAGGGCAACCAGGTCCTCGCGCCGGGCAACCAGATCGGTCAAGATCTTCTGGTCGGCCTCTTTCGGCAGGAAGAGGGAAAGCCGATCCCAGCGATCCTGCCCGTAGCGGGCCAGCGCTTCGGCATCGAGAGCGTCCGTCTTGGCCAGGGTGCCGAAGGAGCGGATAAAAGCCTTTACCTTCAAGGCATCCACCCGGTGGCAGGCAATGCCTGCGGCCATCAGTTCGGCCACAAGGACATGCTCATGGCCACCGGTCGGCTCGCAGACCGCAAGGTCTATCCGCTCAAGACTCTTCAGAAAGCGGCGGATGGCGGCGGCGGTATTGTCGATGACGCAAGGCTTCGGACAGGCAGACGAGGAAAGGGCTTGGAAGACCGTCAGCGTGTCCTGGGAGACATCGAAGCCCAGAACGATCTCGGGAGCCTTCTGCAAAAAGGTCATGATGTGCTATCCTTCCCAAGTTAGGCCACCATGAGCTTCGGATTGTTCTCGGGCGTGGGTCTGATCGGCAAGGGTCAGCCCCCAGAGACCCCATCAACTCTCCAAGCGAATGATGGAAGATGGCAGGGAGCCTTGATGACAACGGGTGAAAACCCGATCCTCCGCACGGTCGCCTGCCACCGGCCTCTCCGGGGTCGTCAAACCAACCGGCCGGAGAGGCCGCCTTCATCTTAAGACAACGCAGACGAACAATCCTCTGCGCAGGCAGAGGACCTCAGGCAGAACGGAGCACCCCGCCGATATAGCGCTCCCCGTACGAAGGGCGCCCAAGGCCTGAGCCGAAATTCGCTGGGGCGAGGCAGATGGCGACGAATGCGGCTACCGGAGCGCGGCGCTCCGATGTCGCCCTCCAAGCACATCGGGAGCCTGATACATCCCAAGCCACCTTCTCGTCCCGAGGTCCTCTGCCTGCGCAGAGGATGACAATCTATGCATTTGTTTTTATTATATAAATTACCTGTCATCCTCTGCGCAGGCAGAGGACCTCAGGCAGAACGGAGCACCCCGCCGATATAGCGCTCCCCGTACGAAGGGCGCCCAAGGCCTGAGCCGAAATTCGCTGGGGCGAGGCAGATGGCGACGAGTGCGAGAACCGGAGCGGAGCGGACTTAAGGGTCCGTGAGCACCGGAAGCGCAGCACTCTAAGCCAGATGCCCGCCCCAGTAGAATTTAGGTCAGGCCGCTCGGACGGTTGCTAGAAACTGCTCCACCTCTCGCCGCAGCCGCGCCGACTGCTGGCTGAGTTCGGAGGCCGAGGCCAGCACCTGGGTGGAGGCGGCCGAACTCTCCGATGCCGCCCTGGTCACGCCGACGATGTTGGACGACACCTCGGAGGTGCCGGCCGAGGCCTGCTGCACGTTGCGGGCGATCTCGTTGGTGGACAGGCCCTGCTCCTCCACCGCCTCGGCGATGGCCGTGGCGATGTCGTTCATCTGGCGGATGGTGCCGGTGATGGTGCCGATCGCCGCCGCCGATTCCTGGGTCGAGCCCTGGATCTCCTCGATCTGCCGGGCGATCTCGCTCGTCGCCTTGGCGGTCTGGTCGGCGAGGTTCTTCACTTCGGCCGCCACCACGGCAAAGCCCTTGCCGGCATCGCCCGCCCGCGCCGCCTCGATGGTGGCGTTGAGCGCCAACAGGTTGGTCTGGCCGGCGATGTTGGTGATCAGGCCGATGATGTCGCCGATCTTCTGCGCCGCTTCCGACAGGCGCCCCATCTTGGCACCGATGGCGTCGGCTTCCTTCGCCGCCTCACCGGAGATCTGCGCCGAATGCTGCACCCGCTGGCCGATCTCGCCCACCGACGCCGCCAGCTCCTCGGCGGCCGAGGCCACCGTCTGCACGTTGGACGACGCCTGCTCGGCGGCGGCGGCCACCGCCGTCGACTGGTGCGTGGTTTCCTCCGCCGTCGCCGACATGGTCTGCGCCGCGCCCTGCAGCTGGTGCGAGGCGCTGGAAACGGCACCGATCACGCCCCCCACCGCCGCCTCGAAATTGTCGGCCATCTCGGTCATCGCCCGCCGCCGATGCTCTTCGGCGCTGGCTTTCTCGGCGGCCATCCGCCGCTCGAGCTCACCATTGTGGATCAGCTTGTCCTTGAAAAAGCCCACCGCCTTGGACATGGCGCCGATCTCGTCGCCACGGCCCGCGCCGGGAATGACCACCGAAAGGTCGTTGTCGGCCAGGCTGGACATCGCCTGGGTCATCTGGTTGAGCGGGCTGACGACATGCGTCCGTACCACCGCGAGGCTGAAGGCGGACAGCGCCAGGGCCAGCACCAGCATCGCCGTGTAGCTCATGAACAGCTGGTTCTGCGTGCCCGTCATCTCCTCAGCGCGCGACAGCGCCACGTCGATCACCGCGCTGGCCACGGCCGCCACCTTGCCGAGCGCGGCGGTCACCTGCGGCTTGAACGTCTCGAAGGTCATCGAGCTCTTGTCGCCGGCCGACAGTTCATTGATCGCCTTGAGATAGGCGTCGTTGAAGGCGCCGGTGAAATAGGCCTCGTCCGCCGCCTGCACGGCCGTGTCGAAAGTCGGCCCGAGGTTCTGGCTCTTGGCCAGTTCCTTCATGCTGGCCCAGTTGATTTCCGATTGCGCCCGCCCGGCAACGATGGCGCGCACGCCGTCGTCAGTCAGCTGCTTGCCGGACGACAGCGCCCCCTGCATCGTGATGGCCGGCGTGCCGGACACCGACCGCGCCGTCCAGGCCATCTGCTTGGTCAGCAGCAGTTCGCCGCTTCCGGCATCGAGCCGGCGAATCTCGGCGTCGAGCTGTTTGGAGGCGGTTTCGAACACCGTCAGAATGCCGGCCGACGTCGGCATGAAGCTTTTGACGAATTCGGCGTCCCGCTGCTCCGGCGCCTTGGTGAAATTGCCGTCGGCGGTGGCGCGCAGGCCCTTCAGCGTGTCGTAAGCCGAGGCAATGGCGCCGGCGCTGGTCTGCCAGGCCGGGAACGCGGCGAGGTTCTCGCCGGTGATGTCCGCCATGTTGGCGTCAACGATCTTGCGATAGCCGGCAATGCCGTCGATCAGCGCGGCCGTCTTGTCGGGGGGCATGGTCAGGCTGGAGCCGGTGTCGCCGCGCTCGTAGCGCAGGGATTGCAGCACGTTGAACACATGCTCATCCATCGTCGTCAGCGCGGTAACGGTCTTGGCCGTCTGCAACGATGAGTAGCTGCCCAGCATCAGCTTGGCACTGAGGCCGGTCACCGCCACGCACATCAGAACGGTGAAAAACCCCAGCACAGTCCCCAGACTGAATCGGCTCAGAATCCGGCCCATCTTGCCCTCCATATTTCACTTAACAGGGTAAGGGACAAATATTGAACAGTTCATTAAGGTAAAAGCGGAGGTAATCGCAGACCTATTCCGTTTTCCTAATTGCCGAACGCGAAAATAATTTCGGAAAATAGAAAATACAACGATTGGCGGTTACCCCAATACAGGGAGCGCAACCTGCGGGAGAGCAAATAAAACTTGGGTGCGCGACAGCTTTTATTATGTTTTGAGCCGTTCCAATCTAGAATTGACGGCCAGCCACACTGTTAATGCCCCGCGAAATCGGCAAACCGAGGCAAAAGTCACGGTAACGTTTCGAATTTTCATGAGGGGAGGTCAGCGCCAAATCCATCGACACCCCAGCCCCTTTGCCGGAGAAACTATCGAGGGAAACCATCGATATTGGAAAAGTTGACAGCGAAAACTATCGTTAAATTTAACAAGCCATTTGCAGCTTACCGCCGGCTAACACCTCGTTTCAGTGAACAGCGCCCTTGGGCAAGCCCACCCCCGTCCTGCCGCCGGGACATTCCATTTGCTACCAAAGTCGGGGTAAGGTGGGCAAATAACCGCCTGCCATCAACCGTCCGGTCAGTTCCTTGCGTAACGTCGTCTCCACCCTCACCTTCGCCGGCTTCCGCGCCCTCATCCGGCTGCGCCGCTATCGCGAGCTGGGCCTGTTGGCGATCGCCACGCTGGTCGGCTGCCTGGCCGGGCTCGTCGTCACCACCATGAGCTGGATCACCAACGCGGCCCATCAATGGCTGTTCCTGCTGCCGTCGGGCGAAAGGCTCAGCCAGCAGCCGAGCCTGTCCCATCCGGCGCTGGCCCTGGTGCCGGTGGCGGGCGGCATCGTGCTGGCGCTGATCACCTGGCTGCTACGCCGCCGCTTTGCCCGCCCGCCGGTCGACCCCATCGAGGCCAACGCCCTGCACGGCGGCCGCATGAACGTCGGCGAAAGCGTGCTGCTGGCCGTGCAGACGATGATCTCCTCCGGCTTCGGCGCCTCGGTCGGCCTTGAGGCCGGCTACACCCAGGCCAGTTCCGCCTTTGCATCGGCCATCGCCGAGGCCATACGCCTGCGCCGCCGCGACATCCGCACCCTGGTCGGCTGCGCCGCCGCCGGCGCCATATCCGCCGCCTTCGACGCGCCGATCACCGGCGCCTTCTATGGCTTCGAGCTGATCATCGGCACCTATTCGGTGGCCCTCGTCGCCCCGGTACTGGCCGCATCCCTGGCCGCCAGCCTGACGGCCGGCTGGCTGGGCGCCGTGCAAACCACCATCGAAGTCGGCCCTATCCCGGTCCTCACCGCTTCCGACCTCGCGCCTTTCGTGGCTCTCGGCCTGATCGGCGGCTTGCTCGCCGTCGCCATCATGCAGCTGGTCACCGGCGTCGAGCGCGCCTTCCGCTGGGCGAAGATCCCGAGCTGGGCCCGGCCGGCGATCGGCGGCGCGCTGGTCGGCGGCCTGGCGCTGATGACGCCGCACGTCCTGTCGTCGGGCCACGGCGCGCTGCACGTCGATCTCCAGTCCGACGCCGGTTGGCAGATGCTGCTCACCCTGTTCGCGCTGAAGGCGCTGGCCTCGGCGCTGTCGCTCGGCTCCGGCTTTCGCGGCGGCCTGTTCTTCGCTTCGCTCTATCTCGGCGCCCTGTTCGGCAAGGCCTACGCGCTATTGCTGGTCGCCTCAGGCATCCTGCCGCACCTGTCGCCGCTTCTGTCCTCGGTGGTCGGCATGTCGGCGCTGGCCGTCGGCGTGGTCGGCGGCCCGATGACCATGGCCTTCCTGGCGCTGGAAACCACCCGCGACCTCTCCATCACCGGCGCCGTGCTCGCCGCCTCCATCGTCTCGGCCGTGGTGGTGCGCGAAACCTTCGGCTACTCCTTCTCCACCTGGCGCCTGCACTTGCGCGGCGAAACCATCCGCAGCGCCCACGACGTCGGCCGCATGCGCTCGCTCACCGTCTCCAGAATGATGCGCTCCGACCTGCGCACCGTCTCGGCAACCCTCACCCTCGACGCCTTCCGCTCCATCTTCCCGCTCGGCTCCACCCAGCGCGCCATCGCCATCGACGGCAACGGAGCCTACGCCGGCATCATGGTGGTGGCCGACGCCTACGCCGCCGGCGCCACCGAAGCCCGAGGCGAAATCGCCCCCCTCCTCCGCCACCGCGACGCCATGCTCACCCCCGCCATGAACGTCTCGGAAGCCGCCGAACTGTTCGACACCGCCAAAGCTGAGGAACTCGCCGTCGTCGACAGCCTCCAGACCAGGCGGGTGATCGGGCTGCTGACCGAGCAGTATCTGATGCGGAGATACGCGGAGGAGCTGGACAAGGCCAGACGGGATCTGATGGGGGAAGGGTGAGGTTGGGTAGCGCAACCTAAATGGCCTTCACCCCCATGAGGCGCCCTATAGTTCCCCCTCGCCCTTTTCGGCCTGAGATCCTCTGCCTTCGCAGAGGAGGACAACCTATGGGGAGGAGGAAACCTTATGGGAAGGCGCGCGAACCTCTACCGTTTTGTTTCCTATATATAATACTCTCATCCTCGCGGAGGCGGGGACCTCAGGCAGGATGGAGTCATCGGCCCATATAGAGCGCCACCATCCGCCCGCATTGACACCCCTCCTAAATGCTATTATTTTATCACTAATCCTCAAATTCATAAATGAACGCTACCATGTTCGCACTTAAACTCACCTCGCCGGCAGAGATCCTCAACGGCGTCGCGGCGCGCATGAAGCGCCGGCGGCTCGACCTCGACCTGACGCAGCGCGAGCTGGCGTCGCGCTCCGGTGTGTCCTACGGCTCGCTCCGGCTGTTTGAGGAAACGGGCAAGGCATCGTTCGAAGCGGTCGTGAAGATCGCCTTCGCCCTGGAGGCGGAAGCGGAATTCGAGGCCTTGTTTCCGCCGCGTCCGGTGAAGACGCTGGACGACGTCGTGGGCCGCCCGGTGCGGCGGAGGGCGCGCAGCAAATGAAGTTCGTCCCCATCAAGAAAATGCAGGTCCTGCTTAACCTTGAGGGCACAGAGCGCGAGCTGGGAACGCTGGCGTGGAGCGCGGAGGAGAGGCGGGCCTATTTCGAATATGCGCCGGGCTTTATCGCCGCCCCGCTGCCGGTGTCGCCGTTCCGCCTGCCCGTCAGGGCCGGGCTGTCCGCCGCCAGCCCTGTCCCACGGGAGTTCGAGGGGCTGCATGGCCTTTTCAACGACAGCGTTCCCGACGGCTGGGGCAGATTGCTGCTTGATCGGCGCCTTGAAAAGATCGGCGCGAAGTCAGGCGACGTAAGCCCGATCGATCGCCTGTCGGCGGTTGGTGGCAACGGCATGGGCGCGTTGGTCTTCGTGCCCGAGCTGCCGAGCGGGGAACAAGGACAGGACGATCTCGACTGGTTCGTCGAGCAGGTGGATCGTGTCCAGGGTGAGATGGATACCGCCGAGATCGACGCCTTGCAGGCGGCTGAGGGCGGCTCGGCGGGTGCCAGACCGAAGATCATGATCGGCCTCGACGGCCGCAAGCAATCGTTCCGTCTCGACTACGGCCTTGGCATGCCCTCGGGGTTCGAGCCATGGCTGGTCAAGGGGCGCGCCATCGGCGACCGGGAGGACATCGGCGCCGAGGAGCATGCCTACGCCCTGATGGCGCGCGCCGCCGGACTGGAGATGGCCGAAACCTCTGTCATCAAAACTGCCAGAGGGCATCGCCTCTTCGCGACGAAACGGTTCGACCGACAGGCGAACGGCCGCCTTCACATGCACACCGCGAGCGGCCTGCTCAACGCCAGCCACCGCGAGGCATCGCTTGATTATGGCGCCCTTCACAAGCTGACCGCCGTGCTGACGCGCAACAGCCAGGACGTGGCGCGCATGTTCCGCCACATGACGTTCAACGTGCTGGCGCACAACCGCGATGACCACGCCAAGAACCAGGCCTTCCTGATGGGCGCCGATGGCCAATGGACCCTCGCCCCGGCCTACGACCTCACCTATTCGGATGGGCCGGCGGGCGAACATAGCGCGGCGATTGCCGGCGAAGGACGCCATCCAGGCCGGGACCATCTGCTCGCGGTGGCAAAAGAGGCCTCGATCCCCGAGCGCGACGCCCTGCGGGCTATCGACGAGGTACGCGCCGCGATCGCCAGCTGGCCGCGATGGGCTGACGACGCCGGCCTTGGAAAGGCGCGGACTACCGAGCTGGATCGCAAGCTGAACGGGACGGGGATGTGAACCCGCTCATCCGGATGGCCGTGGTAGTGCGCGAAACCTTCGGTTACCCCTTCTCCACCTAGCGCCCGCACTTCAGGGGCGAAACCACCTGCGGCGCACAAAGGCCCCGACCTCAAGGCCATCGCATCTGAGTTTTCTCGACGCGTGGCCGAACCCGTGCAATTCTTGCACACGTTGCGGCATATCGGATGGCCCACCAAGAACCACACTTCGCTAGGCGCCCTATATTTCCCCCTCCCCCCCTTCGGCCTGAGATCCTCTGCCTTCGCAGAGGAGGACAACCTATGGAACGGAGGACACCTTATGGGGAGGAGGACGCCTTCCGGGAAAGCGTGCGAACCTCTACCGCTTTGTTTCATATATATAAAACTGTCATCCTCCGCGCAGGCGGGGGACCTCGGGCAGAACGGAGCACCCGGTCGATATAGGGCCTCCCCGCCACGGTTGACGAAATCTGGCGCGCTGGATCAAATGGCTTGTCCCCAAACTGTGTTTCCGTTTTGATCTCATCGCCAACCGTGTTTAGACTCCCCCGTTCAACTGAGTCTGGGTGCCATGAGCGACGACCAAAACGAGCCAGTACATCTCGTGGAAGACGAAAGCACCGGAGACCGGTTCCTCGTCTACAGCACGCCAAAGGGGCTGCGGCTCGATGTCCGCTTCGAGGGCGACACGCTTTGGATGACGCAGGCGCAGATCAGCCAGCTTTTTGGTCGTGACGTGTCCACCATATCCAGACACATTGCCAACGTGATCGAGGAAGGAGAACTCGACGAGGGGAGCAATTTGCAAAAAGTGCAAATTGCTGGTTCGGCAAAGCCGGTCACACTCTACAGCCTCGATATGGTGATCTCCGTCGGCTACCGGGTATCCTCAACCCAGGCCACCCTGTTCCGCCGCTGGGCCACCGGCGTCCTCGTTCAGTACGCGCGCAAAGGCCCTGACCTCAAGGCCATCGCATCTGCGTTTTCTCGACGCGGGGTGGAACTCGTGCAATTCTTGCACGGGTTGCGGCATACCGGATGGCCTACCAAGAGCCCACACTTCGCCAGGCGCCCTATAGTTCCCCCTCGCCCTTTTCGGCCTGAGATCCTCTGCCTTCGCAGAGGAGGACAACCTATAGGAAGGAGGACACCTATGGGGCGGAGGACACCTTATGAGAAGGCACGGAAACCTATATCGCTTTGTTTCATATATATAATACTGTCATCCTCCGCGCAGGCGGGGGACCTCGGGCAGGATGGAGCGATCGGCCGATATAGGGCACCCTAACCGCTTCCACTACCGCCGCCGCAAGCACCCTGCTCCGGGCGAGGCGCCCTAGATCTGCCTCATCCGTCCATGAAAGAGGGAGCGGCGAAACGAGGCGACCACACGGCGGCCCCATCGCCTCTCTGCGACCAAGCACCTGATAACAGGCCGGACAAATGAAAATCGTGAAGCTCCTGCGCGTGCTGGCCGTCTCCCTCGCCGCTGTCGGCCCGGTAAAAGCCGAACAGGCCGCGCGCCCATCGAATTTCCTCTTTGCCTCATCGCAGAGCGTGGAGGAGCTGACCGGCCTGCTGGCCCGGCCCGATATCGAGGGGGTGCAGGTCGTCTATAACTGGAAAGCTCTCGAGCCGAGCCGTGGCGTCTACGACTTCTCTCAGATCCAGCACGACCTCGCCATCGTGGACGGCGTCAACAAGAAGCTGTTCATCCAGATCCAGGACCGGTTCTTCTCGCCCAAGGCGCGCAATATTCCCGATTATCTGATCGCGCCGGACTACGGCGGCGGCCTCGTCGCCCAGGTGGACAACGCCGGCGAAGGCCAGCCGGTGGGCGCCGGGTGGGTCGCCACGCAGTGGAACCCGCGCCTGCGCGATCGCTACCAGGGCCTTCTGCGGGCGCTGGCCGAGCAATTCGACGGCAAGGTCTATGGCGTGAACCTGCCGGAGACCGCCATCGACATCGACATGAAAGGCGATCGAACCGGGTTCAGCTGCGACGCTTACTTTAACGCCGAGCTGGAAAACCTCGCCGTCGCGCGGCAGGCGTTCAAGACATCCCATGTCGTTCAGTATGTGAACTTCTGGCCCTGCGAATGGAACAACGACCACCGCTACATGGAGCGGCTGTTCCAATACGCCGAGAAGAACGGCGTCGGCCTGGGTGGGCCCGATGTCATCCCCTACCGCAAGGGACAGATGAAAAACGCCTACCCCTTCTTCCATCAATACGCTGGCAAGCTGCCGCTGATTGCGATGGCCATTCAGGAACCGACCCTGACCTACAAGAACGCCAAGACCGGCAAGCCATTCACCCGCGACGAATTCGAGCAGTTCGCCACCGATTACCTGGGCGCCAACATCATTTTCTGGAGCCCGGCGACGCCTTGGCTCGGAAAAGCGCCATAGCGCGGGCAGGCTGTGTGAGAGGTTCGTTCACCGAGCTTTATCGTCTGCCCTTTTCATAGCCGCGCAGGCTTGGCGGAATGTTTGCCCAGCTTACCGATGAACTTACCCAACTTTGATAGGCCGGCTCGACAACAGCAGGGTCATCCAAGACACCGGCTTTAACATAGACTCGGTCTGGATGCCGAGGCGAGGAAGTAAACAATGGCGAACCGCACTCCGGGCAGAAGTGCCTTGTGAGTTCGTTGCCGCTATCTGCCGTTTTCGTGAAGGATTTGGGGCCACCAGATACGAGTTTGAAATTGGTTTGCAGCACAGGAATGCTGACCCCGAAGGCGCTTCCGGTGCATCTTCGGCAATCCGAACAGTGACAATACGCAGCGGCTTCAATCTCGCCGAATATTTCGAAACGGATTACACCACATAAGCATCTGCCAGTCGTTGCAATGCGGGCAGTTTCCTTATCCATATCTACAACGTCCTTCCACGTGATGGCGCTGGAGGCGAGTCCGTATCGTATGGTGTGTGTTGTCTTATGTCGTGGCATATCTTGGCGTTGCGCCAAGCGCCAGAAGGTAGGGCCTCTCCCTGAGCAATATCGGCCAAATCTTTCTCAAGCGTGACGATCCGCCCGCCCCCTTCGTCCCGGCTCGCTCTGATGCAGATAAACGGCGAAGGTATCCCACGGCAGCGATGCCGAGATCTGCCGCAGCAGCCGGCCCACTTCGCCGCGATGATAGCCGGCGTGCAGCACCACATGCGTCAGCATTTCCTCCCGCGTCATGCGGCCCTGGTCGCCATCGGTGAAGGTGAAGTCCACCGCCTCGGCGAGCGCCGCCGGGGAGACCTGCCGAACATAGTCGAGATACCAGGTGTCAGTGGCGGCGACGGCGGCCCGGAGGTCGCCGAGCGCAGGGGGTTGCTCAAGATTGTCGGACGTAAAGCCATGCGCTACGCCCTCAAGATGGCCGGCGAAAATGCGCGCCACCACATAAGCGTGGCTGATCAGGGCCAACATGGCCTGAAGTTCGTCCCGGTGGCGCTCGTCCTCTACCAGGGCGAGCTTGTCGAACAATTCGCTGTTGGCCCAGGCGTGGTAGCTATACAGCTGCTGAAACAAACGGGTCATGGACGCCGATCCTCCCAAGGTCTGGAGCAACGCGCGTTCTGACGAACGCACTTTGCTCCAGGTCTTTGTTGCCGCATTGTTTTTGCGGAAAACCGGGTTCCACTTTTCCGCACAATGCTCTAGGAATGTGAGTAGGTCATTCACATTTTCATCGGAGGCGGCCGCTTGTCTACTCGCATTGCCCGGCGGCCATCGGCCATGCGAAAGGCGCCGAAACAGGCCCGCTCGCGTGCCACGGTGGAGATCATCCTGCAGGCGGGGGCTCGCGTTTTGAGCGATGAGGGCTGGGCCGGGTTCACCACCAACAAGGTGGCCGAGCTTGCCGGCGTCAGCATCGGTTCGCTCTACCAATACTTCCCCGACAAGCTGTCGCTGGTCGATGCCATCCGCCATCGCCATCTCGACGACTGCATCGCCGTGATGCGCGGCGTCGGCGCCGACGGAGCCTCGCCGGCCGCCTTCGCCGGGGAACTGGTGCGGGCGATGATCGCCGCCCACAGCGGCTGTCCGGGGCTGCACCGCGTGTTGCTCGACGAGGCGCCCAGCTCCGATGCCTATCGCGACCCCCACAGCGATTTCGAGGTCGCCTATCTCGCCCGCTACGCCGAGGTCGTCGCCGCGTTTCGCTGCCGTCCGCCCGGCCCGGCCGATCACGTCGCCGCCCGGGTGATCTCCGATGCGATGGACGGCGTGATCCACAACGCGGCCCGGCGCGGCGCCATCGACGATCCGGTCTTGCAGACGGAGCTGACCCGCCTGATAAGCCTCTATCTGACAGACGTCCGTCAGAGCATGATCGCCCACCCGCAGCCATAAGCCGTCAAGGGACGGCAAGGGATCTGAGATGGCCAACACGATTACCAACCCCGAGCTTGTCGCCCGCCTCGCCGAGCTCGACCAGTTGACCAATTGGGAGCAGCGGCCGCGCGGCGGCATGCGGGTCGGCCTGGAGCCGATGCGCGATCTCGCCGGCCGGCTCAACGATCCGCAGCGCAATTTCCGCGTCATCCATGTGGCGGGCACCAAGGGAAAAAGCTCGACCTGCGCGCTGCTGGAGGCGGGCCTTGCCCGCGCCGGCCACGCGGTCGGCCGCTACAGCTCGCCACATGTCAGCTATGTCGGCGAGCGGATCACCCTCAATGGCAAGCCGGTGGGAGAGGCCGATCTGGCCATGGCGCTCGGCCTTTGCCTCGCGGCCTTGCGGGCGGCACGGACCGATGGCACCGCCGGCCGCGACGCCACCTGGTTCGACGTTCTCACAGCCACCGCCTTCGTCATCTACCGCCGGGCCGGCGTCGAATGGGCAGTGATCGAAACCGGGCTCGGCGGACGGCTCGATTCCACCAATATCGTGGAGAGCGAGGTGGCCGTCATCACCAACATCGAGCTGGAGCACACCGAAGTGCTCGGCAAGACCCGCGCGGCGATCGCCTTCGAAAAGGCCGGCATCATCAAGCCGGGCTCCATCGTCGTCACCCCGCTTGCCGAGGCCGACGAGGCCGGCGCCGTCATCGCCGCCCGCGCCCGCGAGCTTGGCTGCGCCCTGCTGCGCCCAATCGTGCCGGAAACGGCCAGCATCATGGCCGGCAACGCGATTGTCGCCGGCACGGTGCTGGACGCGCTGGGCGCCCGACACGGCAAGGCGGCCCTCGGCGCCTGGCTGCTCGACCCCGACACCATCAACGCGGCCCGCCTGCCTGGCCGCCTGGAACTCCTCACCGCCGAGGTGACGACGGACGCCGGCACCATCCCCGTTCCCGTCGCCCTCGACGGCGCGCACGTTCCCTTCAACCTCGCCGCCGTCATGGCCGACCTTCGCAAGCTCCCCGCCTTCGCCGGCCCCTGCGTCGCCGTCGTCTCCTTCGCCGACGACAAGGACGCCCTCGGCCTTTTGACCGTGCTGGCGCGCTACCCGGTGTCGATCATCTTCACCATCGCCAGCGCAAGATCGCGCCCGCCGGCCGACCTCAGCGCCATGGCCGAGCACCTGGGCCTGAAAACTCAGATCGAGCCCGACCCGCGACGCGCCTACGACAAGGCCCTCAATGAAGCCGCGCGCACCAACGCCTGGGTGCTGGTCACCGGCTCGCTCTACCTCGTCGGCGCCGTCGCGGCGGAGGGGCAAATCTCGTAAAAGCGGCAAAGGGTGTCAAGCAGCGCTACGCCCGGTGGCCTTGCCAAGCCCCCTACAGCCTCATTGGCGAGGGGGAGGCGGAAGGAACGGGGAAGCGCCCTGAACGCGACGGGCCAAGAATGGCGACCCGCCCAAGAAACAAATTACCCCGGCCGCATGCCTAGGGCAGAGACGGTACCGGGGTTTACGACTACAAATATACCCAGGGATGGGGCATAAATCAATCCCATGTGCCACATGAGTGCTGATGAGATCATACCCTACCCAGGCCTAGAGGACGGCGATTCTTGGCAAGGAGTATGAAAACCTCTGGCAGAAGACACTGAAAGACGTTTCCAGACGCGAGGATGGGAAAGGTCTTCGGCGCAAGGACTTCACAAGATCCTTGAGTGCTATCCGCGTGCTCCGCAATCGACTGGCACACCATGAGACAGTGCTTTCCTGGAATTTGCCCAAGCACCACGCCAGCATTTTGCAACTGACAGCTTGGCTGTCACCTGTCGCAGCGGACTGGTCCAGGGACAACTGCCGCTTCGAGCGCGTCTACCCCGAGAATGGGATTGATTTGGCCAAGGACGCTCCCGCCAACAGCGAAGCGACCGGCCCATCTGAGTGACGGCGCAAAGGCGGCGCTCCGCGACCTGATGGTGAGGGAGCCTGATATCCGCCAATCGCTCTACGCGTCCCGAGATCCACCTTGAATTCACACGTGAATTCAAGCGGCCTTCGCAGAGGAAGACAGTTTTATATAGATGAAACAAAATGATAGAGGTTCGTGCGCCTTCCCATAAGGTGTCCTCCTCCCCATAGGCTGTCCTCCTCTGCGAAGGCAGAGGATCTCGGGCAGGATGGGGCAAGCGGCTGATATAGGGCTCCCTCCCCCACCCTCGCTAAGCGACGGCCTTTGCCACCATCTCCGGATGGAGGCCGAACGCCCCCACATAGGCGATTGCGAAACCCGGCGCGGTGCCCCGTGCCGGTTCCCAGGCCGCTGCGGCACCCCCTCCAGACACGGCCCCTTACGCGTTGAACAAGGTAACGCGAGCCGCGGCTCGACAAGGCCTACCCGCGCACCCAGCGCGCGGCGGCCTCGGCGGTATCTTCCGGTCGCGTGTTGAACGCCATCGCCGCTCCGGGGGCGGCCTTGTGCACGAGGTTCACGACCTTTTCAAACATCACGAGCCCCTTCGGGGGCAGGCGCATGCCGCCGCCGATCACCACACAATCGTAGTTGGTCGACGTCAGCTGTTTCTCGAGCGTTGCGAGTCCCGCTTCGTCTGGCGAGATCATGCATTCATCCGCCTGCCAGCCACGCTCTGTTAATTTGCTCATGCCGACGGCGATGCCGGCACGAATTTTCTCCGCGTCAAAGCCTGGCGGCAACGCGGGGTCGGAAAAATCCACGGTCTCCGGGGTCTGCCCAACAAATAAAACACGGGTCATTGGATGGTCTCCTCTTGCAGGGGCCTTGCGGCCATGTCCGGTCGGTGGTTGTCACCAGGTGATCAGCGGCGTCTTCCGCAACCAGGTGTCAGTCGTGAGTTGCTGGACGACGAATTCGGCGACGTCGGCGCGCGCGATCGAGCCGCCGTGCACAGTCGTGAGATCGGTGACGGCCCGCACATGCCCTTGGGCCGGTTTGTCGTTCAGAATGGTGGGGCGGACGATCGTCCAGTCGAGCGCGCTTGCCCGGATGGCGTCTTCCTGGCGGTTCTTGTCGTCGTAGACCTTGCGCAGCAGCAAGGGCAGGAACACGCGGTCGAAGAAGAACCCGCCGTGTCCCCGGCTGTCGCCGGCGCCGAGACCGGTGATGCAGACCAGCCGCTGGACCTTTTGCGCCGCCATCACGCGGACAAGCGCCCGCGTGGCCGTCGACAGCATCGTCACTTCGGAAAATGGGCTGATGGCGGTGCCGAGCGAACTGATGACCGCATCGCAGCCGGCGATCGCGCGGGTCAGCGAGGCTTCATCCAGGGCGTCGCCCTCGACAAGATCGACACCGGTGAGGCCCACGGCCAGGGCCTTCTCCTTGGACCGAACCAGGGCAACGACGCCGTGTCCGGCGGCCAGAGCATCGCGGACAATAAGGCGGCCGGTAGCGCCCGTGGCGCCCAGAACGAGAATTTTCATGGTCGGCTCCTGTCATGTCGCGTGGGAAAAAAGCGCTTACTCGAGCTGCTCGGCAAGAAACGCGGCGATGGCATCGACGGACTGCTCCGCCGCGACAAGTTGACCGATCGACGACTGGAAGACGTGCGGCATTCCGATCCAGATCGACATGGCTACCTCAGCGCCCGCCGCGCGGGCTCGATCTCGGTAGCGAATTGAATCATCAAGCAGAACTTCATCGTCGCCGACGTCGATGCGGATGGGCGGCAGGCCCTCAAGGGGACCAAAAAGCGGCGATACCTTCGGATCGGCGGCATCGGCGCCGTTCAGGTAAGCGTCGGCGAAAGCCTTGAGCACGTCTTTGGTGAAGATCGGGTCCGCATCGGCGCGGGTCTCGAAGGTACTCCCCGTCAGCGTCAGGTCAAGCCAGGGCGACATGACGGCGGCGCCGGAGGGCTGCAGGGTTCCTTTGCCTTTCTCGGATGCGACGATCGACAGCAGTGCCAAGGCCAGTCCGCCGCCGGCCGACTCTCCGGTCACCACGATCCGCTCGGCCCCCTCAGCGGCCACACCGCGATAGGCGGCCACGGTATCCTCGATCGCCGCCGGGAAGGGATGTTCCGGTGCAAGCCGATAGTCCGGCACAAACGTGTCGGCGCCGACGCGGCTGGCAATCTGGCTGGCAAACGTGACAGCGGCCTGTGCCGAGCCAAGACTGTAGCCACCGCCATGCAGGTGGAGCATACGCGCCGTCGGCAATGCCTTGTCCGGTCGCAGCCAAAACCCGGAAATACCGCCGACAGTCGCCGGCTCGATCCGGACACCGGTGGCGGCGGGTGTCGCGGCCATCATGGCGTCGAATATCGGCCGCGCCTCAGGACCGAGCGGCTGGCCCTTGTGGGCGCTGGTGGCCTGACGCATGGCGGCGGCAAACGCGGCATCTTCAGGCACAAGAGGGTGGATCGTTGCCATTTGAAATCTCCTCGGAGAATTGGAAATCGGCAGCTCGAAATCGGCGGTTGGAAAACAGGCGCGTTCAGGCCTGAGCCCATTGGGCGGCGGCATCTTTTGCGAAGGCTGCGTAGGCGCATGGCCGAGCAGCTTGGTAAAAGGGGCGATGTCCTCGCCCGTCAGGCAGTCGGCACCATCAAGAGCATAGGTCTCGGCCTTGAACACCGAGAGGTACACAATACCCCTGATGATAACCGTTTCATTTTTATCGAGTAGATGCCAATCTTGGAATAGGCCGTTACAAAACTGGAACACACCATGGATCTGCGGGCCTTGTCCGACTTCAATCTGGTGGCTGCCCACGGCGGGTTCGGTCGCGCCGAGCGTGCCTCTGGTCGCTCCAAGGCGACGCTGTCGCGCCGGGTGGCCGAACTCGAACAAAGTCTCGGTGTAAGGCTGATCGATCGCGGATCGCAGAGCTTGCGCCTGACCGACGAAGGGCGGGCGCTGCACGAGCGAACCAATGGATTGCTATCTGAAATCGCCGAAGCGGGAGAGGCCGTGGCACTGGGCGCCTCGACGCCGAAAGGAAGCCTGCGCGTCAGCGCGCCCGTTGCCTTCGCCCATGTGGCGCTGGGCCGGCTCGGCGCCCGCTTTGCCATGGCCTATCCGGACGTCCAGCTGACCATCGTCGCCGAGGACCGTCTGGTTGATCCGATTGAAGATGGCTACGACCTCGTTATCAGGATCAACCCTTTGTCGGACCAACGCCTGGTTGGCCGCCATTTCCTCAACGACGAACGCTTGATCGTGGCACCCCCCGGCATGCCGCGCCCCGCCTTCAAGGCGGATGGCAACGAGATCGCCGTCAACGCCATTCTGCTCGCTGCGACGCTGCCAGCGGTCATCTGGCGGATGAAGGCGGACGCGGAGGCTGACATCCTGATAAAACCGCAACCGGTTCTGCGCCTGTCATCCCTGCTGATGGTCCGCGATGCCGTGCTGGCAGGCGCCGGCATAGCCTTGTTGCCAAAGCTTCTTGTGGACACGGACATCGCGGCCGGAAGGCTTGCCTACTGGGGAACCCAAGCCGGACCGCCGGTGGAAATCTGGGCCCTGCAAAGCTCCCGCCGCCTGATCGGCGCCAAGGTCCGCGCCTTTCTGGACGTCGTGGAGAAGGAATTTCCCGACAGAGTTTTCGTTCCGCCGACCTGAACACCGGGAGCAAGACGTGCCCCCGCGCCGTGCCGATGCTGCCCTCCTCGCGTGAGAAGAGGACATCAGGCAGGATGGAGCGAGCGGCCGATATAGGGCTCCTTCGCTAGGCGACAGCCTTCGCCACCATATCCGGGTGCAAACCGATCACCCGCACATAGGCGATGGCGAAATCCGGCGCCGTCGCTCGCGCCTGCTCCCAATCGCGCAAGGTGCCAACGGGAACGCGGAAGCGGCTGGCAAACTCCGCCTGCGACAGACCGAGCCCGGTCCGCGTCTTGCGGATCAGGCGGGCGCGCTGGCCCCGGTCCAGCGCCTCGACCGTCACATCGAAATCCTCGGCATCGGCGGGATCAACAGGCAGCGCGATAGGATCGTTCTTCACCCTTATTGCTCCTTCTCAAGATGACTGCGAAGAGTTCGTCGCGCACGACTATACGGGATTCCCGCATATCCTGGAATAAGGCGTGCCGCTCGGAGCCTGATATCCGCCCCTCGCCTTACTCCTCCCGAGGTCCTCGCCTGCGCGAGGATGACAGCATGATGGCAGCGATCACGAGCGGCTATATCTTTGTTTTATATAATTTACCTGTCATCCTCGCGAAGGCGAGGACCTCAGGCAGGATGGAGCGACACGCCGATATAGGTTTCCCCCTCCCCACCCCGCATCACCGCGAACTCATGGCGAAAGCCACCTGTCACTTCTCCCGAGGCGACGGCAACGGCGGGTGAGCGCACTGCCCTGCTGACGATTTCTGGTTGGTTGTTCTCTTTTTGTTCCAGCCGCATCCTGCGGCCCATGAAGCCGTTATCCACCATAGCCGAGGCGAAAGCGGCGGGCTGCACCCACATCGAAGTTGTGTGCGACGCCTGCAATCGCAGCCGGATCTGCCTGCTCGACGTGGTCATGCGAAAAAGCGCGATCCGCACGCGGACCGACGCCCAGAACGCCTTTCGCCGCCAGCGCTGCGGCGGCCGCCCCGATCAGGTGCTGTTCCTCAACCCCGACCAGAAACTGACCTATTTCGAATATGTCGTCGTGCTCTGGGACCACGGCCGCCAAGATATCGAGCAAGTCATCTTCGCCGCCCAATCCCTCGACGAAGCCAACCCAGCCTTCGACTCGGTCCGCCGCCGCCATCCGCAACGCTGGAAAGCCGCAACAACCGTGACGGCACAACAGCAATGGATGGAATGCGGCAAATAGTTGCCGGAAGAGGACAGGCAGCTCTTGGCTCGTCAGTCGGCGATGGCGCCCCGGACACGCCGAGGCACCTGCGTCGCCGCTCCTGACCGGTCAGCGCGTGGCCTTGCCGGCGCGTTTCCTTGGCTCTCTTGCCTTTCGGGGCCGACTAGCGGGGGCAATCAGCGTGAGGCTGCTAATGCAGGGGATCAGCATATGTAGCAAGCTGATCGGACCGGCGGGAGTCAGGGTCGGCCGGTTGTGCACCGTATCGAACCGCGCATGCGCCGGCGCCGCCGAGGAGGGCAAAGTGACGACGTCGCCCGCGCCATTGGCAACGCACAAAAGCTTGGCGGCGTGTTCCGGCTGCCGGATATAGTCCGCAAGCGCCGCCACTTCGTCCGCGAGCGGGCCGGGGTGAATTCCGCACATGACGCCGAACACGTGTCCGACGGCGTATTTTCCCTCAACGAAGCGGCTCACGCCGTCGAAGCAATATTGCCATCTCGCGCCGGTCGTACCGTCGAGCTTCTTGAACTCAATCACGAGATGGGGCGTACCCGGCGCGCCGAGGATCACGCGGATGTCGGCCCGCGCCAGCCTGCTGGTGGTGCCGTCGGCCGCGCGGCGCAGCTCCCACGTCTCTGCCTGGAAGTCGCAATCCATCCGGTGTGCCAGGCGGCGGTCCCGGTCGGCGAGCGCTTCGCAGAGATTGTCTGTGAGGGTCGGCTCATCATGCTGAAACGCCACAGCATCGGCATAGCTCGCGCGGAGCCAGTCCCAGGTCGTGCCCAGATAGTTGAGGACGTCAGGGATGCGCGGAGCAGGAAAGACGCTCAGCCAAGCGTCGGAAGGAGCCGCTGTCATGAGTGAACTTTTCCCCAGGCGGCCGCTTGAACCGTCCGCACGACATGATCCGCATCCGCGAGCGCGCTCCGGGAAAGCCAGAAGCGGCGGCGCATCGGCTTGACGAAGTAGAAGGCGTCGCCGACAACGACCATCGCATTGGGGATCTTGAACAGATTGTCGCGCTCGATCCCGTCGAGCTGGCTGCCGAGACCTGTTTCGATATCAGCCAGAAGATCCTGAAATGCCTTCTCCGTGCGGACTAGGCCACTAGTGTCGCGCCCGCGACCGCGCAGACCGATCCGGACCGCGCCGAAAAAGCCGTCGGCTCCATCGACGACGCCCTCGACGCTGAGCCCGCCTTGACCACCGATTCGGTTCCGCCACGTTCCCAGCTCGCGCGCCAACGTATCGACATAGGTGGAGACCTCATGCGCCGTCGGCCGATGGAGCAAAGGAGTCGCGAGCTTCGCGTAGTCCGCCGGCTGGAGCGAATTGGCGACAACGTCCACCATGTCGCGAACCAGCAGCCGGTCAGAAGCGGACAGCTGAAAATAGTCGAAGACCAGCTCGTCGATCGCGTGACGCGCGCTGGCATAGCCATGGTCGCGCTGCCATTCCGGTATGGCGGCAAGCGTGTCGATCGTCGCCGCGACCTCGGCGATGATCCTCGCCGCCGCGTCCGGGTCGGGATGCTTCTCGGGAGCGCAGAAGGAGAAGGCCTTCATGTCCTCGATCGCGATCCGCGGCCGCTCTCCAATCACCGAATAGCCGGTCATGATCAGCAGATAGGTGGCAATCGGAGACCGAAGATAGGCCGCTAGGAACTTGAGCAATGCCGCATCGGCCGTGTCGCCGCCGATCGCTCCGATCGACGAAGTGAACGCGAAGCTGATGTCGGTATAGACTGCGCGAACGGTATAATCGTCGGCTAGGCCGTCCGGCAGGATGACGCGGGGCCCGTCATAGAGGCGCGCATTCTTGCCGCCGGGGCTTGCCACTTCCGCGAAATGGTCGCGCACGCGATCGAGCTGCGCGTCGGTCGCAATCACCGGATAATCGCGCGGCATCCGGTCGGCCGGCAGAAAGGCTAGATTCTCGAGCGGACCCAGCGGCCGGCGCGGGTTGCTGAGATTGGGGGCGTGGAACCCCTTGCCCGACACCCACTGCGGTGCGCGCGTCGCCATCGTGCGGTCCAGCGACCCCAGCTTCTGCAGGCGGCGCAGAAGGTCGAGATCCCGCTGTTCCCCCCAATAGGCCGAGATCAGCAGATAGGGCTTGGCGTAGATGTCTCGCGCGGACAGAACCTTGCGGTCGACGGCATGCAGCGCCAGGCGCCCGAGCGCTAGGCTGACATCGGTTTTGGGAGCCCAGTATTCGATTTTTTCGTCACCGAGCGCGATGACGCCTTCGACTTGCGGACGCGGGCGGGCGCGCACCACCGCGCACGGATGCTTGGCGGCCGGAAATAGCAAGCGACGGACGTCGCCAAAATTGATAATGCGCTCGATGCGCGCGTCTTCAAGCCAGCGCTGCCTGAAATCGCAGGACTGCGAGGTCGCACCGATCACGAGGTTGAGCGGCATAATCAACGTCACAACGCCGCCGGGCTTGACGCTCTGCATCGCGCGATAGGCAAAGCCCGCAGCGATCTGGCGGCGGCCGATCGGATAGGGCGGGTCCTGCTCGCGGCACCAGGCTTCCCAAGTCGGCGCCTCGTCGTCATCGGACTCCCGCCAGGGCGGATTGCATAGGAATATGTCGAACCGCTTCTTTCCTGCGAACGGATTGCTCGCCGAGAAGAAGTCGCCGTGCTGCTGACCCTTCTGAATGTTTCGGCCCGCGCCGACAACATTGGGGAGCTTCAGATCCTCGTCCGACTGGAGCAGTGAAATATCGGCCGGATCCAGCCCTTCGAGCAGCGACAGATAGAGGCTGAACGCCGTGATCCAGCATGCCGTCTCGTCGAGATCGTTGCCAAAGACATTGCGCTCCATCAGGTTGACGCGTTCGGCAAATCGCAGCCGGCAGCCGCGCGCCACCTCAGCGTGCCGCAGCATCTTTCGGAACGCCGTGGTCAGCAGAATGCCCGAGCCGCAGGCGCCGTCATAAACGGTGCACTGCGCTGGATCGTCGAAATGCTCGAACGCCTGCTCGGCGACGAGGTTGGCGAGATGGCGCGGGGTGTAATAGGCGCCAAGCTTACCCTGCCGGTCCTTCAGCAGAGTCTCGTAGATTCCCGAGATCAGCTCGACCGGGATATGGCTGAAATCGTAGCGCCAGAATGAGCCCTGGCCAGTCTCGAAATCGACGGCTTCGAGGAAGAGCCTGACCGAACGGAACCCGGCCTTGCCGAGGTTTGACCATTGCGGCGCTCCGCCGTCCTTCGAGCTCAGGAAATCGCCATTGAAGTCAGCGCCGAGGCGCTTCAGCAGATTGTCGATCCCGGCGCCGTCCTGCTTCGACACATAGGCATCGAGCACTTCGAGGCCGTGGGTCTCGCGATAAGCCTTGCCAACGATTCCGCGCTGCTCAAGGTAGCAGAGGAAGATCACCTGGGCCATGAGCGCCTCGGCCTGGGTCTCGCTCAAGCCATCCCGGACAAGCGACTTCACAACTTGGCGAAGGTTTGCCAGCAGCCGCTGGTCGACGCGCGCATCGGGCGAGAACCAGTCGGACAGCCGGTCCTTGATGAAACCCGACTGGACTTCATAGGCCGACCAGGAGCCCCGGCGCGCAACGTCGCTGCGGGGCAGCGTGTCCGGCTCCGCCTCACGGTCGACGGCGGAATAGGCTGTCAGCGCAGCCGGATCGACGACCAGCACCACGGAAGCCAGATTCTGGTTCCAGACCTTTTGCCGGATTTGTTCGATCCGGCCTTCGGCATCGCCCGCGAGGCTTGCGGCATCGATGAAGCAAACGGTCGGCAACTCGCCGACGCAGAAAACCGCAGATGCGCCAATGCCGCGATCTGGCGCTAGCATCTCCTCGATCTCGGAGGCATAAGGCCGCGCCCCGGCGCTCGCACCGGCACGAAAGAGATCGTCCGAAAAGTCGGTATAGGCGAGCTCCGAGAGCCAGTCCTCAAGCGAGGTCATTGCCGCCCCCGCCGCGCCGGCTTCCGAAAGCCATGTGCGGGCCGAAGCCCGGCCGAGCGTTTCCTTGCACGCGCGCCAGCGCTCGGCAGTTGCACCGAGGCCATGATCATTTCTGCCGCTTCTTCTTCGAGAGGGCGTATCCCTCCTTGAGAAGCTCGGTCATGCTGAGCCCCTGCGACGCGGCAAATCCCTTGAATTCTCTTTTGAATTCCTCGTTCACTCTGAAGTTGAGCGTCTTTTCCCTGTCGCTGTCGGACGTCGATTCCTGTTCGGTCGCGTCGGTCTGCCGACTTGCCATAGGGCATCCTCTCGCAACGCGACCGCCCCTGTCCGGCCGCATGGACGTGACCAGCAATACAGATTTCCGACTCTCTGGCAATACAGTAAGCCGGAAATAATGAAATCTGGCTTGCGCATGGAATCATCTTGCGCCCTTTCTGTCCCTCTCCTCTATTAGAACAAAAAGAGAACGAGCGGTCAAATTGTTGCTCCGCATGGTCGCCACGCCGTGGCGCTTTATAAACGCATTTCTGACTCGCCAAGCGTGCCGATGCCTGCGGAAATGAACAGGGGGGCATGCCGCGCGCTATGGAGACACCATTGCCGGACGAGCGAAGGGTAGCTTTCGGGATTACGCGATGAAGAGTGAACGGCGGCAATGGTGCGCAAACCTGCCATCCGCTTCCCCCCTCACGCCCCCTCCGCTTCCCTCACCCGCACCCTCTCCCCCGCCGCGCTGAACGACGCGATCACCGCCTCGGCGATCGTCACGAAATGCGCGGACGGCCCGTTCGGCCCAACCGACCGCCTGTTCACCCTCGCCCCCTCCAGCAGCAGCCCCAGCGCGTCGGCCAATCCTTCGGCCTCGACAATCCCGGCGTCGCAGCACAGCGCCACCAGCTTCTCGCGCTGTTCGTGCTTGAAGGCTTCGACGACGAGGCGGGCTGGGTGGTTGGGTTCGGGGAGTTCGAAGGCGGCCGTCAGCAGGTCGCAGCCGCCGCCTTCCATGCTGGCGTAGGAGGCGACGCCGCGCACCCACTGGTGCAGCTTCTCCATCGGACTGGCGGAACTCTTCTCGAGATCTTCCCAGAATCCGTCGGCGCCGCTCGCGGTGTAGCGCAGGCACTCGGCGATCAGCTCGTCCTTGGAGCCGAAGTGCCGGTAGAGCGTCATCTTGTTGGTGCCCGCCTCCTCGGCGATCGTGTCGACGCCGACACCGCGGATGCCGTGCTTGCGAAACAAGAGCTGCGCCATTTCGATGATCCGCTGGCGGGGCTTCTTCACGCAGCAGCTCACCAATTCGTCATTAGCCATTTTTCCAACGCGCCTTGACGACGATGTTACCGATCTGTAACGTCCTGAATGTTACTGACAGGTAACACCCCATTTCCGAGACGTCAAGGCTAGCCCCCTCCCGGTGCGGCATAGCCCTTATACACCCTTCGTCTAGGGCGGGATGCTGGCTGTGAAGGAGACTTGCCATGAAAAGAGAACTCACGTTGGACGAGCTCCTTGCCGATCCCCTGGTGCTGACCGTCATGGCCGCCGACCGGATCCATCCTGAAAAGGTTGGCCGTCAATTGCGGCGGATCGGCGACCGGCTGAACAACAACGCCGACAGCAAATCAGTTCCCTGCTGGATGATCGCCAGTGGGCAAGAGCATCGCGCGGAAAAGTGGAATCCGGTTTTCCGCGCAAGCGATGCGCCCAAAAGAGAGAGCGGGCTGCGTTCTCTTGAACGCAACACGCTCGGCGAGGCCTGCACATGGTAAGTTTCTTCACCGGACGCCCGATCTTCGCGTCGGCCATCGCCATCATCATGGTGCTGGCCGGCGCCATTTGCTACGTGCTGCTGCCGGTCGCCCAATTCCCGGATATCTCGCCGCCGCAGGTGGTGGTTTCCGCCCATTACCCCGGCGCCAGCGCCCAGGTGGTGGCCGACACGGTGACCACGCCGCTTGAGCAGCAGATCAACGGCGTCGAAGGCATGACCTACATGTCCTCGTCGAGCTCCAACGACGGCTCGTCGACCATCACCGTCACCTTCAACGTCGGCTATAACATCAACACCGCCGCCGTCGATGTGCAGAACCGGGTGTCGCAGGCCTCGTCCTCGCTGCCGGCCATCGTCAACCAGTCGGGCGTTTCGGTCAAAAAGCAGAACCCGAACTTCGTGTTGATCGTCAACCTCACCTCGCCCGACGGCTCGGTCGATCCGGTGGCGCTCAGCAACTACGCCGCCCTGCAGATCCTCGATCCGCTGAAGCGCGTGCCGGGCGTCGGCGACGTGCAGGTGTTCGGCGAGCGCCGCTATTCCATGCGCATCTGGCTCGACCCCGACAAGCTCGCCAACCTCGGGCTGACGGCCGTCGACGCGCAGCAGGCGATCGCCGAGCAGAACGTGCAGGTCGCCGCCGGCAAGATCGGCCAAGCGCCCGCCCCGGCCGGCACCGCCTTCGAAATGCAGGTCAACGCCGTGGGGCGCCTCAGCGATCCGGCGGAATTCGGTGAGATCGTGCTGCGCGCCGATGGGCCGAGCGGCGCCGTGGTGCGCCTGAAAGATGTCGCCCGCATCGAGCTGGGCGCGCTGCAATATTCCTCCTCCGCCTTCTTCGGCAAAGACCCCACCGTGGCGCTCGGCGTGTTCCAGATGCCGGGGTCGAACGCGCTCGCCCTGCAACAGGGCGTCAAGGCCAAGATGGAGGAGCTCAAGGCCCGCTTCCCCTCGGGCATCGCCTACGCCATTCACTACGACACCACGACCTTCGTGCAGGCGTCGATGGATGACGTGTTGAAGACGCTGGGCGAGGCGCTGGTGCTGGTCATCGCCGTGGTCTTCATCTTCCTGCAAAGCTGGCGCACCACCGTCATCCCGGCCATCGCCATTCCGGTGTCGCTGGTCGGCACGCTGGTGGTGATGGAGCTGCTCGGCTTCTCGCTCAACATGCTGTCCCTGCTCGGCATGGTGCTGGCCATCGGCCTCGTCGTCGACGATGCCATCGTGGTGGTGGAGAACGTCGAACGCCAGATCGAGGCCGGCCTCAAGCCGCTCGAAGCCACGCGCAAGGCGATGAAAGAGGTGACCGGCCCGATCATCGCCACCACGGCGGTGCTGATGGCGGTGTTCATCCCCGTCGCCTTCATCCCCGGCGTCACCGGCCAGCTCTACAACCAGTTCGCGCTCACCGTGGCGATCTCCGTCGGCATCTCCGCCTTCAACTCGCTGACGCTGAGCCCGGCCCTGTCGGCCGCCTTCCTGCGCCATCAAGGGGCGACGCGCTTCCCGCCATTCCGCTGGTTCAACGCCGCTTTCAACGGCATGTCGCACGCCTATGCCGCAAGCGTCGGCGTGCTGGTCAAGCTGCGCTACGTGCTGCTGGCGCTGTTCGTCGTCACCCTCGGCGCCACCTATTGGCTGTGGAACCGCATTCCCTCCACCTTCCTGCCGGTGGAAGACCAGGGCTATTTCTTCGTGGTGGTACAGTTGCCCGACGGCGCCTCGCTGGAACGCACCAACGCGGTGGCCGAGCAGGTGCGCGACATCCTGGAAAAGACGCCGGGCGTCGACATCGTCGGCGCCATCACCGGCCTCAACTTCCTGACCTCGGCGGCCCAGTCCAACTCGGCCGTGGAGTTCGCCATCCTCAAGCCGTGGGAAGAGCGCGGGCCGGAGCAGAACGCCTCGCGCATCGTCGAGGAAGTCCGCCCCAAGCTGATGGGCATCCCCGACGCCTTCGCCCTGTCGTTCGATCCGCCGTCCATCCCCGGCTTAGGTGCCACCGGCGGCTTCGAATTCCAGGTGAAGGACCTCACCGGCCGTGGCAGCCAGGCGCTGAACGACGCGACGCAAGGCCTGCTCGCCGCCGCCCGCCAGCAGCCCGAACTCAACGCCCGGCAGATGTTCTCAAGCTTCGGCACCTCGACGCCGCAGTTCATCTACGACCTCGACCGCAACAAGGCCAAGCTGCTCGGCCTCAGCCTGCCGGACATCTTCAACACGTTGCAGATCTATCTCGGCTCGCTCTACGTCAACGACTTCAACCTGTTCGGCCGCACCTTCCGCGTCACCTTGCAGGCTGACCAGGACGCCCGCTCGGCGGCCACCGACCTGACGCGCCTCTACGTGAGGAACAACACCGGCGGCATGGTGCCGCTGTCCACCCTTGGCGAACTCAAGCCCACCGTGGGCCCGGAAACCGTGCCGCACTACAACTCCAACGCCTCGGCGCTGATCAACGGCGGCCCGGCCCCCGGCTTCTCCTCGGGCCAGGCGATCGCCGCCATGGAGCGGGTGGCAACAGCAACGCTGCCGCGCGACTTCGGCTACGAGTGGACCGGCATCACCTTCCAGGAGCTGAAGGCGGGCTCGGCGGCAACGGTGGTGTTCGGCCTTGCCCTGGTGTTCGTCTTCCTGATCCTGGCGGCGCAGTATGAGAGCTGGACCATGCCCTTCGTGGTGCTGCTCACCGTGCCCCTGGCGCTGTTCGGCGCCATGGGAATGATCCACCTGCGCGGCATGCAGATCGACGTCTACTCGCAGATCGGCTTCGTCATGCTGATCGGCCTTGCCGCCAAGAACGCCATCCTGATCGTCGAGTTCGCCCGCAAGCGGCGCGACGACGGGCTCGGCATCATCGCGGCGGCCACCGAGGCGGCTCGGCTGCGCCTGCGTCCCATCCTGATGACGGCGCTGGCCTTCATCCTCGGCGCGTTGCCGCTGATGTTTGCCACCGGCGCCGGCGCCGCCAGCCGGCAGTCGCTGGGCACCGCCGTGGTCGGCGGCATGCTGGCGGCCACCGTGCTGACGCTGATCTTCACCCCCGTGTTCTACGTGGTGATCGAGACCATCCGTGAGCGGCTGAACCCCGCCGCCCATCACGACGAGCCCCATCACGCCCCCCATCCCGTGGCCGCCAACGAGGTCGAAGACATCGATCTGGCCAAGGCAGCCGAGTGAACGGAGTTTCCGCCATGTCTTTGATCAAGAGACGACCTTTCAGCACCGCGCTCGCCGTCATCGTGGTCGGCGCCGGTGCCAGCCTGCTCCATCCCGCCGCGCGGAACTACGCGCTGAACACCCTGCACATCCAGGACTTCTTCGCCACCCCGGCCTCGGCCACCGCCGCCCCGCCGGCACCCCAGGCCATGCCGGTGCCGGTGGAAAAGGTCAGCAAGCGCACGCTGCCGGTGTTCCTCGACTATCCCGCCCGCACCGAGGCGATCCAGTCGGTGTCGCTGCAGGCCAAGGTCACCGGCTTCCTCAAGGAGCAGGCCGTCGCCGATGGCGCCGACGTCAAGGCGGGCGACGTGCTCTATCGCCTTGACGACCGCGACGCCCAGGCCGCCCTCGATCAGGCGAAAGCGCAGCTGCAGCGCGACACCGCCTCGGTCGACTATGTCCGCTCCAATCTGGCGCGCGGCGAGGAGCTGTCGCAGAAGGGCTTCCTCGCCAAGGACACCTTCGACCAGCGCACCAGTTCGCTGCGCCAGGCCGAGGCGGGCATCGCCATCGCCAACGCCGCCGTGCGCTCGGCCGAACTCGACATCGAGCGTTCGACCATCCGCGCCCCCTTCGCCGGCCGGGTTGGCCGCAGCGCCGCCTCGGTGGGCACGCTGGTCTCTTCGGGCAACACCGTGCTCAACACGCTGGTGCAGCTCGACCCGATCTACGTGACCTTCAACCCTAGTGAGAAGGAACTCGCCACCATCAAGGCCGCGCTTTCCAAGGGCGAGGTCTCCGCCGACATCAGCCTCACCGGCGAGGGAACGGGTGCCGGCAAGCACTACCCCGGCAAGCTCACCTTCATCGACAACCGGCTCGACCAGTCGACCGGCACCGTGGCCGCCCGCGCCACCATCGCCAACGCCGCCTTCGACCTGCTGCCCGGCCAATACGTCCACCTCCGCCTCAGCGTCGGCAGCGAGCCCGACGTGCTGATGGCCCCGCAAGTGGCGCTCGGCTCCAGCCAGCTGGGCAAATTCCTCTACGTGGTCAGCAAGGACAACACCGTCGAACAGCGCATGGTCGAAATCGGCCGCACCGACGGCGACAAAATCGCCGTCCTCTCCGGCATCACGGAAAACGACCTGATCATCTCGGGAAATCTCCAGAAGATCTGGCCGGGGGTTCCCGTGGCGCCGCTGCCGGAGAAGGTGGCGATGAAGTGAGAGGCTGAGCCTGAGCGCTTCGCTGGAGATTATGAACGACAGACCGCCGCCGCCTCGAGAGAGGTTGGCGGCGGTGGTGTTTTTTTGGGGTAGAGCGCTCTATATTGTCCCTCTCCCTTTCTGGCCTGAGCTTCTGCGACTACAGCTCAGGGCGGCTGATGATGGGAGTGGTCCGACTAGGCAACTTGGCCTAATTCCGTCACACCGACGCCGCTAAGATCGCCAACTTCTCCACCTTCGACGAAGGCGACCCGATCATCCTTAATAATCTCCGGGGAATCTGGCAGACGTCGTGGTGTCCTGCCGTTACTCAAGCAGGTGACGAGGCAGCGCGGAGATGAGGCTAACAGACCGACAATCCCTGCCGCGACTTTGCCGGCGGCCGCCGCCTTCGCAGCCCGACAAGTGCTGCATTCGTCTATTTTCCCATGGCATCGCAACGCGTAGCGTCAGTCCTGCACATCGCAATCATTGTCGAGCCCTGGAAGATCGCTACTGCAATCAAAGAGGCGGCAGATTCGCGTCGTGCGCCATAGTTAAAATCTATCCTAAATAAATACCTTCGATTCTTGTGTTCCCACACGCATATCACTAATAATGACGCGTCGTTCAATCTGCCGGCGAGCCCGAATGCGCTCGCATTTCAGGGTTCCATATGCCTATCGACGCAGAAGTTAGAAATCAGAAAATTGCAGTTTGGCTAAAAGACGACCACGGCGCACTTTACAACACGTGGAATGCCCTACTCGGTTTTTATAATGTCAAACTTCCAAACCTATTCCGGTTAACAACTTTATTCTCTATTTTAGTAACAGCAGCTACATCATGCTCGGCGCCTTTGCTCGCTCTATTCTATGGAACCATATCTCCTAAGCAAACCGTGATCGCCTGCGTCGCACTACTGACATTGAGTTGCGTTTCCGCATATCTGAAGTTTAGAACATCTATTTCAAAGGTTAAACTGGACGAGTATGCGGTCCTAGTCCGCCTTGGAGATCTCTTGGCATCACTCCCGCCAACCAAAAATCATCGAGGCGACACAGACAACCAAATACGCGCCTGCATGGGATTGATAGAGTCCCTGGCTTTGTCAGTAACAAATACTACACCCGGCTCCATTTCGGTCTCCGTTTTAAAATTTATAGGAACTGGTGAGGTACGAATGAAGGTATCCCACCGAAATCCGGGGAATTCACGCCCCATAAATAGAGATGTAATCGCAGATACGCTCATCGGCTACCATGTCTGCAAGGCAGGAGAGGGCCCAAGAACCCTGCATGACACGCGAACGCTAAAACGATACGTAACAAGTCCAACACAATCTGAGTTAAGCTATCGATCTATACTATTCATACCACTACGAAACAGGGACGCCAGCCCTAGATGCGCGCAGGGATTTATATCAATAGATTCGACTAGTCCGTATGCCTTTTGGGGCAAACGGGAACGTCGAATCGTGGTAACATGCACTCCAATTATCGATTACGTTGGGAAGGTTCTCTAGGAGAGAATTATGTCACCCTTACCCAAGGATACAGGCGCAGATCGCACCGCCGATGTTAAGCGCGCGACAGAACCGACTTCGCCACTTAGGTCACTAGAGATGGAGGTGCGCAAAATTCACACGCAGCATGCTGAAGGAAAAATCTCAGCGTCTGAGGCAGCAAAGAAGCTTTATAAGCTTGAAGATGACGGCGGAAGTTTTGTTCGTCGTCTACTCGGCTGAGGGCACATCTTTTGCGCGCTCGGTCAACTTAATCAGGACGTCGTCCTCTTTAAGAAAGCCTAGGTATGGGCGGCGACGACCATCCAGTAAGCTACTTGAAAGCTTACTTCCTTCCCATACGTTGTGAATGAATATCTGGCAAATTTTCATGCCTGGACGAATTTTTATAGGAACCTCGCCAACGTTTGCGAGCTCAAGGGTGAGACAACCATTAAATCCAGGATGAATGCCAGCCGCTGTCTCGATTATCAAACCGCGTCGCGCGAGCGAAGACTTACCACCAACATAGCCGCCATAGCTGGTAGGAAATTTTAGCCACTCTAAAGTTGCCCCAAGAACAAAACGACCAGGATGAAGAACGAACTCTTGTCCAAAGGGGACGTAATAGTACTTTGAAGCCTTCGATTCCGTCTTTTTATATTCATTTTCATTAAGACTATCGAAAAAAGGCTGACTTGACTGACGCAACGCCAGGAACCATCTGCCCAATCGCAGAGAGATCGAAGACTCGCCACTCGATCTTATCTCTTCGATGTTCGGCTCCGGTATGATTGCCAATCCATCCGGTTCAGCCCTGTTCCCAAGAGCTATTAGATC